>NZ_CAWUDG010000003.1:0-422607 GCF_963920885.1 Anabaena sp. CCY 0017
ATTATTAGCGATCGCTTGTTTTTTGTCCAAACTCACAAAATCGCGTTGCTCCCGATCGCACTGTTGTTTGGTTATCTGGTAAGCTGGGCTAAACCTAATTGGTTTTTACCGTTCACAATTATTGGCTATTGGCTCTCCAATGTGTTGGGAATTGTGATGATGCAAATGGGAGCAATGGATATGTTCCTCACAGAAGAGAAGCGGAACCTCAAAAGAGATTTACTGCTGGGTTTGGGTGGTTCAACTGTTTATACGGTAGTTGTTGGGCTGCTAGTCTATTTTCATATCCTGGAAATACCTGCATTTCTGCTAAATCCCTGATACTCCAGGACTATTTCATTCTAAATGTAGGCGCTATATTGAAGTCACTATTGAAACTCGTTATTACATTTCTTCATTTTAACAGCCCCAGAATTTGCCACGTGTATTCGTGGATATTGGGGTGTTGAAAATAAAGTCCACTATGTTCGAGGCTTTACCCAGGGCTTGGATGCATCAAGGAGGGCGATCGCACGCTTCGCAACTGTCTCAAATCAGCGATCGCACTTCTCATGATGGAGTTGATGTCGGCGTTATGCCAAAGGTAGCCGCAAAGCGATCGCTCTGGGAAAGTTTAAGAAAGCATTAACTTTAAGTTAACTTACTAAAGTTGCCTGGTGTAATTACTGGAAAATACGCAAACTAATCCCTAATACTGAAGCTGTCATGCATTCAAAAATGCAGTATTTGGGTCATTTTCCAAAATACTGCGTATAGGATTGCTCGTAGTGCCAGAGGCAAGAACGCCTGCGTAAACAAAAATTTTACTTATCTATAAAGATAAATTAATGACAAAAAAATTGCTCTCTGCCAAGATAATTCCAGCAGCATTAAAGTCAAGAAACTATCGTCTTTTTTTTATAGGACAAGGAATATCCAGAATTGGTACTTGGATGACGAATGTTGCAACTGTTTGGCTAGTTTATCAGTTAACACATTCAGCATTGATGCTAGGAATAGTAGGATTTATTAGTCAAATTCCTTGTTTTTTTTTGACACCCTTTGCTGGGGTTATACTTGACCGATGCAATATTCATAAGCTTTTAATTTTAACTCAAAAACTCGCAATGCTTGAATCACTGATTCTAGCCATCTTAACTTTAAGCAATTCTATTAATATTTGGTATATTGTTGGTTTAAGTTTATTTCAAGGTTTAATTGACGCTTTTGATTCACCTACTAGAGATACATTTATCAAAGAGGTAGTAGATAAACAAGAAGATTTACCTCATGCAATTGCACTAAATTTTGTCCTTGTCACTGGGACGCGATTAATTGGGCCTGCTGTTGCAGGTATTATTATTGTCAGCTTAGGAAGTGGATATTGTTTTTTGATTGATGCGATTAGTTACGTAGCTGTCATTTTTGCCTTATCGAGTATAAAGCTTCAGCCCCAGATAGTAGCTACCCAAAAGGCTAATTTTTGGCAGCAATTTAAAGAAGGATTCGCTTACACCTTCGCCAGTATTCATATTCGAGCCATATTACAGATGCTGGCATTATTTAGTCTGTTTGCAATGCCTTATCCTACAATCGTACCAATTGTTGCCAGTGAAATTTTACATGGTGATGCCAGTACTCTTGGTTTCCTAACAGCAGCAGCAGGACTTGGAGCGCTATTTGGAGGAATTTATCTGAACATTCGTCCCATTGAACTACATTCAGGAAAATTGATGCTGTTTGCTACAGCAATTTGTGGCCTTGGACTAATTGGTTTTGGTAGCTCCAATGTACTCTGGTTTTCTCTGTTAATGTCATTAGTTATTGGTTTTAGTGGCATTCTAGAAATTGCCTCTAGCAATACAATATTACAAACAATTGTTGAGAATGACAAACGCGGACGGGTGATGAGTTTATTTACAGTGACATTTGTAGGAATTCAACCTTTTGGCAATTTATTGATAGGTAGTTTAGCTCATAAAATTGGCGCTCCTAATACTTTAATTATCTCTGGTAGCTTTTGCCTAATCGGAGCTTTTTTGTTTGCTAAACACTTTCCTAGTTGGATACCTAAGCCATGATATCACCTTCTTGACTTGGTTAAAAAGTCATGGGTGCGATATGCCAAAGGCATTAAGCTTCGCTTATCGCATTTCTGGTGATGGGTGATGTGGGCGATCGCTCTCCGGATCTCCGAAAGGCTTAAGTTGCACTTAACTTGCTAAAGTTGCCTTGTGTACGTAAGGGAAAGTACGTAACGTGTAGCTACACAACTAGCAATTTTTCCAAGGATGATATGGGAACCATCTTTCTTTCAGCCGGTCATGGCGCTGGTGATCCTGGCGCAGTAGCCGGAGGTACTAAAGAAGCCGCAGAAATGAAGTTGACATGCGATGCAGTTGAGAAAGAATTAAAATCTAGAGGTTTAAAAGTATCAGTTGTACCTGAATTAAGAGTCAGACCAACGATTGATTGGATTAATAGACAAGCTAAACGCGGTGATGTGGCTTTAGAGCTTCATGCTGATGCCTTTAGCAATATCTCCGTAAGAGGTGCTAGTAGTTTTTATATTCGTAACAATGATGAGCGTAGACAAAATGCCAAATTGCTGTTAGAGGCTATGGTGTCTCAAGTTCCTGGTCTATCTACTCATGGTCAAGGAGTTAAACCAGATACACAAGCTGCTGTACGTAGATTAGGTTTTTGTTGTGATGTGAAAGTACCTTCACTCCTCATAGAATTGGGGTTTATCACTAACGCTGATGATAGAGCGCTCATACAAAATAAACGTGATTTATATGCAACAGGTATTGCAAATGGTTTAGATGCTTGGATAAATAAAAATGAGAAAATTATCCCACCTCCATCTTTTTCAACCATTAATGTTGATGTAAATGGTCAAGTATATGAAGGTAAGGGAGTTATAGTTAACAATAATGCGTATATACCTCTTGACTGGTGGGATAGTCTAGGTTCTATTAATGGGGTGGAAATTGATATCACTGAGTTATCGCCTAATATTAATCGTGTTAGTCAAGGCGACATAACTTACATAAAGGCTGTTGACCTTCAGGTATTTAACATATCTATTGGTTGGGAGGATGCGACAAGAACAGTTATTCTCACGTTGAAAGATCCAGGCTAGGAATTGTAGTGATCGCGCTTTTAGTGATGAGGTTGGTGTAGGCGATCGCACTTCTGATAATGGGGTTGATGTGAGCGATCGCATTTTTGATGATGGGTTAATGTAGCGATCGCACTCTGAGCAACTATGTCAAATAAGCGATCGCACTCTGAGTAATTATGTCAGATAGGCGATCGCACTTTTGATGATGAGGTTGATGTGAGCGATCGCATTCCTGATGATGGGGTTAATGTGAACGTTCTGACAAGAGTAGTAGCAAAGAGATCGCTCTCCCTGTCTCCGAAAGGCTTAAGTTGCACTTAACTTGCTAAAGTTGCCTTGTGTCAGTTGGGGAAAGTACGCAAACTGTAAAATGTAACAATCCCATCAAACTTTACAAATAAAAAGTTACAAGGAATTTAAAAAACTGCAACAAGAACCAGCTAATCTATTTAATTAAATTAATAAAGTAGATTTAAGTTTTTAATTAGCTATATATGCACGTTTCATATTATTAAGTGCATAAGCTAATTTCAGTTACACCTATTTAATAATGGAAAGGAAACATGACAATTGATAATCAATCTATTAGCCTAGTTATTGGAATTGATTTTGGAACATCAAGATCCGGCTATGCTTATGCTTTTACTGATGATACCAGAATTTATGGAAAAATCGATTGGTCAGGTGCGCCAGCCCCTTATCCAAAAACCCAAAGTCATCTCTTATACTCTCCAAATAGGGAAGTAATAGCTTGGGGTTTTGATGCTAGAAAAAAATTGGCAGAATTACAAAAAGACGCTGATAAACACAACTTTTTTCAAAACTTCAAAATGCAATTACGAGAGGGTAAACAAAAAAATGCAAATGGGCCTGTAATAACTACAAATAACGGAAAGGAATTTGCTGTAATTGATTTAATAGCAGATTATCTCAGACTACTTAAAGACCTTGCACTGAAAGAAATCAAAGAAGCAACTAAAGGATATTTACGTAACGAGCAAATTAGATGGTGTTTAACCATACCAGCTATATGGACAGATGCTGAGAAACAATTGATGCGATCCGCTGCACAACAAGCTGAATTAATCGGTTCGTCAGAGACTGAAGCGGAACGTCTTTTGCTGGTTTTAGAACCAGAAGCTGCTGCTCTCTATTTGCAAGAGAGAAAGAATTTGCAATTAGATCCAGGAACTCGTTTTATGGTGGTTGACTGTGGTGGTGGCACAATTGATATCACAGTTCATGAAGTTATCTCAGGAAAAGGATTGCAAGAGGTCGCTGAAGGAACAGGCGCTGCGTATGGTTCAACTTATGTAGATAAAAATTTTCAAGAATATTTAGAAAAGAAACTTACTGCTGAAGTTATCGAACGTTTCCATGATGAAGAACCTATAAATTACCTAGAAATGATGGCGGAGTGGGAACGAATCAAGTGTGATTTTGACCCTGAAAAGGGAAACAGTATAATTTACTTTCCTCTCCCACCAAAACTTTACAAAATATTAAGCAAAGACTACTCAAAAATTCTAGAAAATCTAGCTGCTGAACAAGATGGAGACGATAACACAATTCGCCTCAGCCATGAGATAATGAAAGGTATATTCGACCCCCTGCTACAAGGTTTAGTAGCAAAAGTCGAAGAAGAGTTTGCAAAGCTAGGTAGTCAAGGATGTGACTACATCTATCTTGTAGGAGGATTTTCTAAATCTCCTCTGTTAAGACAGCAAATTCAAAAAAGGTTTGGTGCTAGAGTCAAACAAATTTTTATGCCCACGGAACCAGGTGAGGCTATTGTACAAGGATCTGTGTCTTTTGGATTGAATCCTGAAACCATTCGTACAAGGCGCAGTCGTTTAACTTACGGTTGTGGTGTAAGCCTTCCATTTGATGTTGATAAAGATCCAGAAAGTAAAAGACTTATTGTACCTGATTATAAAGAAGCCATGTGCAATAATCGCTTTAAGGTTTTTGTTGTAGCTGGAGACAGTGTTGGTGTAAATCAAGCAGTCGTACACAATATAACACCTCTTCATCATAAGACTACAAGCATGCATTTACAGTTTTACGCAACTAAAAAACGAGAGGTTCGTTACACTGACGAGCCTGAGGTTGAGAAACTCGGAGAATTGACAGTTGAAATGCCAGATACTACAGGTGGAATCAACCGAGAGGTTGAGGTAACAATGTATTTTGGCAAGACAGAAATAAAAGTAGAGGCAAAAGATAAAACATCAGGGAAAAAGTGCGATACTACACTGCGCTTTTCATCAACTTACTCTCCAGAAATTTTAGGAGTTTAACATGAATACACAAATGCCAGAAGAACCCAAAAAAGAACAACAATCATTAAATACACCAATTAACGAGGGGGAAATAACTGAGAACAAAACTGAACAAGTCCCCACAGAAAAAGTATGCGACAGCGTGGGAATTGGAACAGGTAAATCAACTCAACAAGAAAAGACCGCCTTACAACCACAAATAACTGAAAACCCGCCTTCCGAATTGCAAACGTCAAGCGAAGGGAAAGAGTTCTTTAAACCAAGTCAAAATGACTTAAAACCAATATCAAATAAATTTGAAACTGCGATAGATCAAACTAACACATTGAAACATATAATTTCCGGATTGAAACAAATCTTGGGATGGCTGGAAAGTTTAAGTTTAAAAATTGGTAATAAACCGCACTATCAAGATATTGATAAAGTAGTAGGATTCATATCTTCGACAAACGAACGCTTAGGGTTGTGTACCAGTGTTTTTCAAGAACACGAAAAACTTAAAGAGAAGGTAGAACCCTTAGAGAAAAATGACGAAAAATTAGAGAAACCAGTTATAAAATTTCAGGAAGCAAATAATCAACAACTTAGTAAAGAAAGAGATAATTACGTTAGACCAATTCAAACAAATACACCCCAGCAACATTTGCGACAACTTGAAGATAAAATTAGGCAGAGTGAGGAAAAGTACAATGTTCTAAAAAACGAGCGGGATGAACTAGTTAGAGAAAAAAATAAAATACTAGGTGAACTAGCAGCACATAACAGAGATAAAACTACTACGTACACCACACATATAAGTGGTGATACTAAACCTCAACATCACATATTGTATCAGGAATTTAAACAACTCAAAAGCCAAGAATTTAATGCGGTTAGCGATAAAATATTTCATTACCTCTGTGAGCAAAATTCAGATTTGAAATCAAATCGCAAACAAGAAATTGCTAGAATTAAGTCGGTTTTTTCTGAAAAAATTATTATTAATGGAATGAAGATGTTTACAGGAAATAGCAGTTTTTCACCGGAAATATTAGAAAATGCTCTGAAAGTTATTAGACAGTCTTTTTATAGAGCTTTGGAAATAGAAGAGAATTCTCAAATCCCTGAAACACTTAGTAATAAACTTGAAAACTTAATTAAACAAGGACTGAAATTATTCGATAAAACAAGTAGTGCTGATACTACGGCACGTTTGCAGAATGAGGAGGAATTTACTAAAGCTATTAAAGACATCAGTCGATCTATTTATACTGCTCTACAAATGCCAGAGGAAACAAATATTTCTGAAGAAATTCGAGCTAATACTGATAGCTTAGTTAGAAAAGGTCTTGAGTTGGTGAAAAAAATTGCTAGTGCCGATCCTCCTGGTAATCTTTGGATAGAACAAAAAGGGAATGTATTTAAATCCGAAAAACATGAGGCTACGTTGGGTTGTGAAGAAGCTGGTCCAATTTTATGGACGGTTTATCCGGGATATCTTGTGGGCAATCGTATTTTTGAAAAAGCTCTTGTTTTTACAAGGCAAGAAAATTAGATGAGTTTTAGCTTGTCTCTCTTTTAACCATGCGAAAAATTGACCTAGATTGATAACTTTAGTCGTTAAAGTGTCTTGTAAATTAGATTTAGCTAACTCGATATAATGGCAGTGGCTTAATTCAAAAAATATCCTCTTTGAAAGATATTTCCTTTAATACCTGGATACAGTGCATACTGTTGGTAAAACTTTTCAGTTTTTTGTCACTCTCTAGCTTTTTGAATACCTTCGTAATCGGATTGTAAGCACGACTTACTCCTAACTAATTAATGTTATAGAATTTGTTTGTGGTGATTTATGAACGCACAGGACGAGAAGTTTACTAATTTGGTCAAGTACTTGTCCACTTGGCGAAAGCCATTGATACGAATTGCTGTCTTCGTTACCTTGCTTGGAGTGATCGCAATCTTCGCAAAACTTTATCCCTTTGAAGGAGTTGGCGAATGGACTGGTATTGGACAAGACTCAAATAAATCAGTAACTACAGAAAAAGAGATCAATCCCAAAACTCAAGAAGTTATTAAAATAACGAATAAGGAAACACAAAACTTCCAATCTGCCAAGACTTTATGGGATTGGTTGAGTTTAGGTGGTGTGATCGCTATTCCTTTCGCACTGCTTTACTTTGAAAGAGCAGAACAGAGGCGTTCTGAAAAGCAGGCTGACACTGAGAAAAAAATAGCAAATGGTAATTTGTGCGAGCAAGCTTTAGAGGCTTATATTGACCGGATGTCAGAACTGTTGATTGATAAAAACCTAAAAGTATTAATTGATAAAAAGTTAAAAGAAACAGATCCCGAATATCCTTTACTAGATGCAGCACTTGACATAGGACGCGCTAGAACATTATCAGTGCTAAGAAGGTTGGATCAAGACGGAGAACGAAAGGGAAGTGTTGTTAAATTTCTGATTGATGCAGAACTTATAAATAATCTAGACTTGAGTAGTGCTGACCTCAGCAGTGCCAATCTCAAAGATGCCAACCTCAGCAGTGCCAATCTTAAGGATGCCAACTTTAGCAGTGCTGACCTCAGCTTTACTAACCTCAGCAGTGCCAATCTTAAGGATGCCAACTTTAGCAGTGCTGACCTCAGAGGTGCCGACCTCAACAGTGCTGACCTCCGCAGTGCTGACCTCCGCAGTGCTAACCTCAGAGGTGCTGACCTCAATAGTGCTGACCTCAGATATATCAATCCCGACTCTAGCAGTGATAAAAAACTAACTCCTGAGCAAGTCAGGAAAGCTAAAAATTGGGAGAAAGCAAAGTATAGTGAGGCACTTCGCAAGGAACTGGGTTTACCACCAGAACCACAAACTAGACAAAAAAGCGACTTTCTACACTTAGGTTAATTTTGTAGCACCCCTGATGTTTATATCTGAGTTGAATCGCTCTCTTCCCAACTCTCCCAAAACCCTACCCCATACCTTCCACAGCCCCCAAAGCCAAGAGCGCCGATCGCTGTGCTGCTGTTAACCCAGTCACCCCCCTGATGTTCATCCCTTCATAAAGGCGATCTACCTTCAGGGTTTTCATGCACTCACCTGTTCCCACATCCCAAAGCTTAATTCCCTGATCTTGACTAACATGAACCAAGATATTACCAACAGAATTAAAGCAAACAGAACATACTCCACTACTATAAGTATCCAACACTTTTAAACAGGTAAAGTTATTGATATCCCATAAGCAAATTTTTTGATCAGAACTGGCGGATACCAAGGTGCAACCATCCGGACTAAAACTCAATGACCATACAGTAGAAGTATGTCCTGGCAACACTTTTACGCAAGTAAAGTTACTAGTATCCCACAATCGAATTGAGCCATCAATACTACCACTAGCAAGTATTTTACCATCTGGACTAAAACTCACTGACCAGACTGCATCAGTGTGACCTGACAAAGTTGTTATACATTTACCTTCACCCACATCCCACAACTTAACCAAGCAGTCCTGACTAGCTGTAGCTAAAGTATTACCATCTGGACTAAAGCTAACTGACCAGATTCCACCCGTGTGACCTGCTAATGTTTTTACACATTTATGCTTGTAAATATCCCAAAACCTCACGCTCCCATCCCTACCAGCACTAGCTAAGGTTTGACCATCTGGACTAAAGCTAATTGATGTTACTCCACCGCTATGACCATATAAGGTTGTAATACAATGACCAGAAATAACATCCCACAGCTTAATGCTTTTGTCATCACTGCAACTTGCTAATACAGCACTTCCTTCTGCTATGAGGTACACATAGCGGGCAAGATGCCCGCACCACAAGAGTTTTATCATTAATATCTGTACCTCATAACACCGGGAACTGCTGTATAGAACCATCTGGAGTAAAGCTAACTGACCATACCCAATCTGTATGACCTTGTAAAATTTTAGTAGAGTCCCCAGACTCAACATCCCATAGCTGAACTAAACCATCATAACTACCTGTCGCCAACAGACAATCAATCCCCTTCGAGGAAGCTGGGCTTTCACCGTAGGTTTGCCGCAGGCATACAGGGTTAAAACTGACCGAAAGCACCCCACTGGAATGACCCTGTAAAGTTCTCATGCACACTCCTTTAGTTACATCCCAAAAGCACAACCGAGAATCTCTACCAACACTAAATAAGATTTGATCATCTGCACTAAAAATAGCTGAGTACACCTCACTGGTATGTCCGTGTAAAATTTTCATACACGTACCTTGTAGCACATTCCACAATCTGACACTGGAGTCATTACCAGTTGTAGCGATGGTTTGACCATCTGAACTAAAGCAAACTGACCATACCCAATCTTTATGACCCTGTAAAGTTCTTACGCACAGACCTTTACTCACATCCCATAACCTGACACTGGAGTCATTACTACCACTGGCAAGAGTTTTACCATCTGGACTAAAACGAACCGAGCATACCCTATCATCATGACCTGGCAAAGTTTTTATACAGATACCTTTATTGATATCCCACAAGCGAATATCGCAATCTTGACTACCACTGGCTAGGATAGAACCATCAAGATTAAAACTGACTGAAAACACCCAACTATTATGACCGTGCAGTATTTTGAGACATTTACCTTTATTGATATCCCACAAGCGAATTGAAGTGTCTTGACTACCACTTGCTAAAGTTCGACCATCTGGACTAAAGCTGACAGACCAAACTATCCCTGTATGTTCATCGAAAGTTTTTAAACAATCTCCTGTCTGTGTATCCCACAATTTGATCAATCCATCAAAACTACAACTTGCCACAGTTTGCCCATCTGGACTAAAGGCGACTGTCCAAATAATGCCTTCATGTCCTTTAAATGTCATCAAGTTTTTTCCATCTGCCATTTGCCACAAATGAATTTGCCCATCCATATCACCTGTAGCCAACAGTGTTCCATCTGGACTCAAGGCAAGTGAATAAATACTTTTCAAGCTTTTAGCAAATACAGACTGATCAAAAGCAGTATTTTGGAAATTTACTCCAGCTAGATTTACACCCTGTAAGTCAGCTTGCCTAATGCTCAAATTTGAGAAGTCATACCCCTGTAAATTTATTTGCAAATGTGCTAACAAGTTGAGGACATTGCCCCCCGCATACCCAGTTAATATTGCAGCTTGATGTCTTTGCTCCTCCAGTACATCCTGCAATAAAATTACCAGCTTTTGTTGACTACCCATCTCCAACAACAATTGCTCAAGTAAGGGTTGCACAATTAATTGCTTTTGTGTCTCCCGGATGTAGTCTTTGGCTGTTGCCTTAATCAAAGCATGGGTTTGAAGTAAGCCTAGAGAAACAGACTTTTCTGCTACTAATTCTTTATAAATTTTTTCAATCAATCGCTGTATCACATATTCCATCACCACTGGTTGCAGGAAGAAATGCTCGCCGCTTTTTTCAATTAATGACCTTTGCCGTAGAGATTTAATTGCTGGCGGTAATTGACCTTTGGCAGCAGATGTGAAAATATCCTCAGCTAACTGGGCAAGGAATACTGGCTCTCGATTAATTGCCAGCCAATACATTACTTCCTCTTCTACCGCCGATAAACGCTGGAATTGGCGTTCTAACAAGTTGTGGATGTCCTCAAAAATTAGTATGCCCTGTTGCATATATTCCAAAACAGGGGTAATCTTACCATTGAAAAGCTCTTGGGTGCCGGCTGCGACCATCTTCAGCGCTAAGGGATTACCCCCATAATGCTCGATGAGTATTTGCCATTCTCGTTCTGTACCTATGAATTGTCCTTTTTGCTGAAATAACTTTTGTCCCTCGGTAGGATCTAATCCCTTTAATGGCAGAGATTTCACTCCTGTTCTGTCTCCTTCTAGAGTGACAATTTCTCTGGGTTTTTCTCTAGAGGTAAGCAAAACACAACTTTGATGAGGTACTTCCCCAACGCGCTTAAGTAATTGACCATATCCTTCGTAACCAGGATGATATTGCCCTGCTTGACGACCAGAGAGAATTGTCTCTACATTGTCTAAAATCAGCAAACATCGGTTTGATTGCAAACATTCCATTAGCTTTGAGAGTTTGCCATCAAAGCTTTCAGGGATTACCATCTCCTTTCGCAACGCCCACAGCAAAAATTGCAGTATGTTGGTTAATTGTTCCTCTACTGGTGGTGCATTTTGCAGACTTCGCCACACCACTACTTCAAATTCGCTTTGAATTTGCAATCCTAACTTGACTGCTAAAGTGCTTTTGCCAATGCCACCAATTCCTAATAACGCAACTAAACGACACCTTTGTTCTAATACCCACTGTCGTAGCTGTACCAGTTCCTCTGAGCGACCACAAAACACAGATACATCCGGTGCTTCACCCCAGTCATACTGAGGATTTGCCCGTCTGACTTCTAAATCGTCAGGGGGGCTAGGTCGGGTATAATCCGCTTTACAAAACTCCAAATTAAAGGCAGTAAAGGCAGACTGCAACGAACTTTTGTCTACAGGTTCCAAACGCCCCAATATTTTGGATATAGTATGCATAGCTAATTGTGTGCGATCGCCTAATTCTTCTAAAGAAAAACTCTCTCCAGCATTCTCTTCCCATTCTGCTTGAGCTTTGGATGTTTGAAGTTTATCCCAGCCTTGGAGGGTCAAGATTACGCCTCGATTGCGTCGAGCTTTTTGTGGTTGCATTCGTTTTATTTAGGTGAATTAACAATACTGCTGACAAACTTCAATTCACAGCAATGCTTCACCCCTTTAATTCACTAACCGATTGAGTTTCACTAGCCAACCATTGCTTGATTAACTGCACCACAACTTGACCCATCTTCAGCCCACGTAAAGCGCAAGCTGCATGAAACTGTTTCTTGATCTCATCTGGAATACTAATTTGCATAGCGGCTAGTCTAAATAGTGTGTACAAAACTACAAATGTACAGAACAGGATTCCAGACTGATATTAGCAGTCTCAATAGATTTACGATAGTAGTTCTGCGGAAGCAAGTCTAAATTTTTTAGCCAAATACTGGCTGTGTTCTGACTCAGCTTTTTTGCCTGAACGCTTACGCAAACGCTGAATTTATAAAATCTCGCTGAGAACTGATACCAATTTTTCAATATGTGCGGCTTCATGAGTAGCCATCACAGATATCCGTATCCGACTTGTAGGGACTGTGGGGGGACGAATAGCTGGGGCAAAAATGCCGTTACTTCTTAGCTGTTTACCAACACTGAGTGCATCTGCTGCACTGGGTAACTGTAAACAGATTATGGGTGATTCTGTAGGTAATAATTTCAGGTGAGGTAATTGTTCTGTAATTAACCTTTTTAAGTAGTCCACATTCCGCCATAGTTGCGTCAGACGTTGCGGTTCTTGTTGTACTATCTTAATTGCTGCTAAAGCTGCGGCGGTGTCTGCCGGTGAAAGTGCGGTAGTGTAAATCCAACTGGGGGCGCGATTTCGTAAATAATCTATGAGGTTGGCGCTTCCCGCTACATAGCCACCTAAACTGCCCAAGGCTTTACTTAACGTGCCAATTTGAATTAAGATCCTACCTGTGCTGTGAAAATGTTCTACGCATCCTGCACCAGTTTTTCCTAGTACTGCAGTACTGTGAGCTTCATCGATGAGCAGCATACAGCTAAACTCATCGGCTATATCTAATAATACTGGTAATGGACATAAATCACCATCCATACTGAAAACGCTATCAGTAATGATCAAACAACGTCTGTAGTTTTGGCGTTGCTGACTTAGTTGAGTTTTTAACGCTGCTACATCACAGTGGGGATATTCCAGGAATTCTGCACCGCTAAGAATCGCCCCATTTTTCAGACTGGAATGATTGTATTGGTCAGATAAAATTAGATCACGCTTACCTACTAAAGCTGCGATCGCACCCAAATTTGCTAAATACCCGGAACTAAATACTACCGCATCTTCTGTTTGTTTCCAAGATGCGATCGCCTGTTCCAACTCCCGATGTAATTCCCTATGACCACTGAGTAATCGAGAACCAGTGCTACCAGTCCCAAATTTTTCAACAGCATGAATTGCCGCTTTAATCAAGCGTTCATCCCCAGCCAATCCCAAATAATCATTACTGGCAAAATTAATTACCTCCTCTCCAGCCAAAAGCACAGTCGCACCGGGGCGACCGTCGATTGTCTGTACACAGCGATACCAGTTAGCTTTGTGAATAGTTGCTAGAGATGCTTCTATCCAATTGTAAGGGTCTTGGGGCATAGGGGAATGGCACTAAGATAAGCCGAAATCTCGTTAGGGCAGGGTGTTGGGGATAGGGTGTTGGGTGTAGTGTTTAATAAAATTGAATTTTAGTACGTTCATGTGTTCAACAACTTCTTAATTCCCCACACCCCACACCCCACACCCCACACCCAAAAGCCTTATAAATGGATTGATTTGCCGTTATCTTAGTGCCATTCGGGCATAGGGTACAGGGGAGCAGGGGAGCAGGGAGCAGGGAGCAGGGGGAAAGAGAATTTTGCAGTTTTTGCACGGATGCACAGAATGATAACTAATTAGGCGGACATGATATAAGCAGTACCAATAAAAATAGATGCAATCCTGAAAACCCAGACTTTCTTAATTACGAATTACGAACTACGAATTACGAATTACGAATGGGTAACTTCTTCGCTGCTGCTAAGATGAGCGATCGCTTGTTTAATCCAATCTTCCACGTAAGCGTCTTTTGTGAGTCCAATGTCTTCACTGACTACGTGTAAGGCGTGACTAACTTCATCGGCGCTATATCCCAAAGCGAAAAGAGTCATTTGCACTTCCTCTAAAATCCCTGGTGCGGGACCGCCTGTAGCGACGAAGAAGCCTGCTGATTTGCGCCACTCGACTAACTTGGTTTTCAGTTCCAAACAGATGCGCTCTGCGGTTTTTTTGCCTACACCAGGGGCTTGAATTAAGATTTGGGTATTGGCAGCGATAATGGCTTGGACTAAATCTGGAACTTCCAAAGTGTCCAAGAGTGCGATCGCACTAGCAGTGCCAATACCGCTTACAGTCAGCAATTGACGGAACAAATCACGTTCGGCGGGTGAAGCAAAGCCGTAGAGAAACGGCACTTCATCGCGAATTTGCAGATGGGTAAAAATTTGTGTCACTCCGCCCGACTCTGGCAATTGTTTTGCCAAGCGTTGCGGAACTTGCAAATCATACCCCAAATTATTAACTTCGAGAGTCAACATCATGCGACCCCCGCCAATTGTTTGAATACCAGCGACAATCCCTTTGAGATAGCTAATCATTCTAAGAAACCAAAGTACTTTAAACCTTCGAGAATTCCACCAGCACAAACAGCTTGTGCCAGGTAACGATAGTTAGCGGGATACTCGTTGTGCCACTGGAGTAACTCTGGACGTGCATTCCCAACTATGATTCCCCGTTCCTCGCCGACAGCGAATAAAGCAATATCATTACCTGAATCACCGCAGACAACTGTTTGTTCTGCTGCAAAGCTCCACTTTTGACGGAGGAACTGCATTGCCTGACCTTTATCGCTGGTAAGAGGCACAATGTCAAGGTCAATACCGCTACTATAGATTAATTTTATATTTAATTTAGATTTGAGTAACTCTGCCTCTAGTTGCGGTAAGACATTTACTGCTACCTCTTGTTTTAAGAAAAAACTGACCTTAAAAGCCCGTTGTTCTGAATCGGGTTGCAGTTCCAACTCAGGAAAAGACTGAGCGATTTTTAATACCAATTCACTATCCCATCCAGAGGAGAGGATTTCTGACCAACCAGCATCGGGGGTATCTTTACCATCCAGATAAATTTCCGTACCCACAGAGAGAACTAACGCATCCGGTTCCATAAGATTTTTTTCTTTTTGGAGTTCGCGGTAAAGTATAGGCGATCGCCCTGTAGCATAAACAATCTTAGTGCCGTATGCTTGACGATGTTGACCAAGTGATTTTGTCAATGCGGCTAAAGCGTTGTCATCACCTACAAAGGTGTTATCCAAGTCGGAGACAAAAAGAAATGGTTTCATGATTTTGACGTATCCCAAGTTAGTAGTTGCAACAAGACCTGACAATTTTAAACTGGACTATGCGTTCCGAGTTAATCTAGCAGATTTTAGCTCAAACAAAAAGAAGCCCCACGTCTGACATGAAGTGCAGGGTGGGGCAGAATAGTTAAGCGATGATATTTTTTTGTAGCTAAGGGACTTCCAAGAAATAAATTATCCAAATAAACGAACCACAGAGACGCAGAGGACACAGAGTCATGAGAGTTTGAGAGGTTTCTTGCGTTAGGTGGTTGGGTGTTTTTTTATTTGGAAGTCCCTAAAAAGAAGTTTCTACTTGTTGACGTTTCCCGTCCTGAGAAGCGTCTAACCCAATTTGCTTGAGTTGCACCTTCAGTCCATGTTCTGGACGCAAGGTAATTGAAGGCTGTGGCACAATGGGATAATCTGGAACTAAATCTATTTGGAACCTTTGAGCGATCGTTGCCAATAACAAAGCCGCTTCCATTTGAGCAAAACCTTTACCAATACAAATCCTTGGCCCATCCCCAAAGGGAATATATACTCCTTTAGGTAATTGCTTTTCAAACTCCTGTGTCCAACGTTCTGGTTGAAAAGCTTCAGGATTTTCAAAATACTGGGGATGACGATGCATCACCCACTGACTCATCATGACTGTCATCCCTTGGGGAATTTCGTAATCGCCAATCTGGGTATCAACTGCTGCTTCCCGCCCCTGTATAGATACTGGAGGGTATAACCGCATGGATTCTTTGATAATTTGCTGTGTATAAACTAATTGCCCCAGGTCTGCGAGTGTGGGTAATTTTCCTTGCAAAACTTGATTTAGCTCTAATTCTAATTTTTGGCGCACGTCGGGATTTTGTGCCAAAAGCATCCACGCCCAGGATAAAGCATTGGCAGTGGTTTCATGCCCAGCTAACATCAGGGTCGCTACTTCATCGCGGAGCAGTTTATCATCCATCTGCTGACCTGTTTCTTCGTCTTTTGCTTCCATAAGCATAGTCAACAAATCATCAGTTTGCTCCTGACTGTGGCGACGTTCTTGAATCAGTTTGTAGATAGCTTCATCCATTTGGGTAATAGCATGACGATAACGGATGTTTTCCGGTCTTGGGAACCACTCCCACACCAAAAAATTTTGCCGCCGCTTACTTTCAAACCACTGCATGGCTACATCTAGTGCATTAGCAACAACTTTGGCTTCCCCTTCATCCACCTCGGTGCTAAAGATGCACTTCATAATTATTTGCAGCGTCAACTGCATCATATCTGCATGAATATTATGAGTTTCACCATCGTGCCAAGTTTGCAGCATTCGGTTGGTGTACTCCACCATGACTTCGCCATATTTATTAATCCGTTTTTGGTGAAATACTGGTTGAATCAGGCGACGTTGCCAAAACCAGGATTCTCCTGCTGCGGTTAATAAGCCTTCTCCTAGTAAGCTTTTTAAGGCGCGGGAACCTCGGCTTTTAATAAAATCCTGGCGATTTTTAAGAACTTGTTCTACGTATTGAGGATGAGTCACTAAACAAGTGGGTGTTAACCCAAATTGTAAGGGAACAATATCACCATAGTCACGACAACGGGTGAGAAATCCTAACGGGTCTTGTCCAAGTTCAAGTAAATGTCCAACAATAGAGTTAACTGGCGGCGCTGGTAACTCGAATACATCGCGAACCATACCAAAAATCCTCTAGGTTTGTATGTATTCGAGAAGATTAACTCACAGTTAATTTTAAATTCTTCATCAAATAGAGAGATTTCTCATGGCGAAGGTTACAGCAATTTTCAAACATCATTCAAAACCATGAAAAAATCCCCCACCTTGCGGCAGGGGATTTTTATTAACCTACAAAACTAGTAGCCGAATTAACCGAACTTACCAGCAGTAGAGGCAATCAAGAACGCCGCGTAGGTAACGACGTAGCCGACAGTGAAGTGGGCTAGACCTACCAAACGAGCTTGAACGATAGACAGAGCAACAGGCTTATCTTTCCAGCGAACCAAGTTAGCTAGAGGAGTACGCTCGTGCGCCCAAACAAGGGTTTCAATCAACTCTTGCCAGTAGCCTCTCCAAGAAATCAGGAACATGAAACCGGTTGCCCAAACAAGGTGTCCAAATAGGAACATCCAAGCCCAAACAGACAGGTTATTCACGCCGTAAGGATTGTATCCGTTAATCAACTGAGCCGAGTTAGCCCAGAGATAGTCACGGAACCAGCCCATGAGATATGTAGAGTTTTCGTTAAACTGAGCAACGTTACCTTGCCAAATACCTAGATGTTTCCAGTGCCAGTAGAAAGTTACCCAACCAATGGTGTTCAACATCCAGAACATCGCTAGGTAGAAAGAGTCCCAAGCTGAGATGTCACAAGTACCGCCACGGCCTGGACCGTCGCAAGGGAACGCATAGCCGAAGTCCTTTTTATCGGGCATCAACTTGGAACCACGAGCGTCCAAAGCACCTTTAACAAGTACCAAGGTGGTGGTGTGAATAGCCAAAGCGAATGCGTGGTGAACCAAGAAGTCGCCAGGGCCAATTGTTAAGAATAGGGAGTTGGTACCAGAGTTAATGGCATCCAACCAGCCACCTAACCAAACGTTTCCGTAGTTAGGATAAGCTGTGTAGGCAATGCTGTCAGGGTTAGACAACAATGTGTCTAAACCGTAAAGTACTTTACCGTGAGCAGCTTGAATGAATTGTGCGAACACAGGCTCAATCAAGATTTGCTTTTCAGGAGTACCGAAAGCTACTACTACGTCATTGTGTACATACAGACCAAGGGTATGGAAGCCCAAGAATAGCGATACCCAGCTGAGGTGAGAGATAATCGCTTCTTTGTGCTGTAATATCCGGTCAAGTACGTTGCCTTTGTTTTGTTCGGGGTCGTAGTCACGTACCCAGAAGATGGCGGCGTGGGCAAAAGCACCAACCATCAAGAAGCCAGCAATATACTGGTGATGAGTGTACAGCGCTGCTTGAGTTGTGTAGTCCTTAGCAATGAATGCGTAAGGAGGCAGAGCGTACATATGCTGCGCTACCAACGAAGTGGCGGTTCCCAGTGCTGCTAATGCTAGAGACAACTGGAAATGCAGCGAGTTGTTAATGGTGTCGTACAAACCTTGGTGAGGCAGGTTGAATTGACCTTCACTCTTGCTACCAGGTACTAAACCAGATTTGGAATTCAGCATTTCTTTGATGCTGTGACCAATTCCAAAGTTAGTCCGGTACATATGACCAGCAATAATGAAGATAACTGCGATCGCCAAGTGGTGATGAGCCATATCGGTCAACCACAAGGATTCTGTCTGAGGATGGAAACCACCCAAGAAAGTCAGAATCGCTGTACCTGAACCTTCAGATGTACTAAAAATATGGCCAGCAGTATCAGGGTTAGCAGCGTAAACTCCCCAGTTACCTGTGAAGAACGGAGTCAAACCTGCTGGGTGGGGCAGTGTGGTGAGGAAGTTATCCCAACCAACGTGCTGTCCGCGAGATTCGGGGATAGCAACGTGAATCAAGTGACCAGCCCAAGCCAAAGAACTAACACCAAACAACGCTGACAAGTGATGGTTCAGGCGGGGTTCAGCACTCTTAAACCAAGAGAGGCTAGGACGGAACTTGGGTTGTAAGTGCAACCAACCAGCAAATAGGAATAACGCTGATAACAAGAGGAGGAACACAGAACCGGTATACAGTTCGCTGTTCGTCCGCATCCCGATTGTGTACCACCAGTGGTAAACACCAGAGTAAGCAATGTTTACAGGATTGCTTGCGCCACCTTGGGTAAATGCTTCAATGGCAGGTTCACCAAAGTGGGGATCCCAAATCGCATGGGCGATCGGGCGGATGTGAAGGGGATCTTTAATCCACTGTTCAAAGTTACCTTGCCAGGCCACGTGGAACAGGAGGCTGGAAGCCCACAGGAAAATGATTGCCAAGTGACCGAAGTGAGTGGCGAAAATCTTTTGGTAAAGATTTTCTTCAGTCATGCCATCGTGGCTTTCAAAGTCGTTTCCTGTAGCGATCGCATACCATATCCGACGGGTAGTCGGGTCCTGTGCGAGATCCTGGCTAAATTTTGGAAATTTCGTTGCCATAGGTTTGAGAAATCCTCTGACTTTTAGCCATCAGGTGTCATCTTTTGAAGTTCTGAGTTTTGAGTACTAGGTTTTGAGCTTTGATCACTCAGCACCCAGCACCCAGCCCCCAGCACTTCTGAAGTGAATTGCTACCCTACTGAAAGGATGTGTGCGTGGAAGAATGCCCAGGTGGTCACAATTCCTCCTAAGAGGTAGTGAGCTACACCTACAGCTCGTCCCTGAATGATGCTCAGAGCGCGAGGCTGAATTGCTGGTGCTACTTTCAACTTATTGTGCGCCCAAACAATGGACTCAATTAGTTCTTGCCAGTAGCCGCGACCGCTGAACAGGAACATTAAGCTGAATGCCCAGACAAAGTGAGCGCCTAAGAAGAGTAGACCATAAGCAGATAAAGCACTGCCGTAGGAGTTGATTACTTGTGAAGCTTGCGCCCACAGGAAGTCACGCAACCAGCCGTTGATGGTGATGGCACTTTGGGCAAAGTTACCACCAGTAATGTGAGACACATTACCTGCTGCATCTACTGTTCCCCAGACATCTGATTGCATTTTCCAACTGAAGTGGAAGATCACAATCGATAGGGAGTTGTACATCCAGAATAATCCGAGGAACACGTGGTCCCAACCAGATACTTGGCAAGTACCGCCACGGCCTGGACCGTCGCAAGGGAAGCGGAAGCCTAAGTTTGCCTTGTCTGGAATCAGACGAGAACTACGGGCGTATAACACACCCTTGAGCAGAATCAGGACGGTGACGTGAATGGTGAAGGCGTGAATATGGTGAACTAAAAAGTCCGCTGTACCCAAAGCAATAGGCATCATTGCCACTTTGCCGCCGACAGCCAAAATACCGCCGCCAAAAGCGTAACTAACTGGCTCTATAGCATTAGGAGCAGTACCACCAGGAGCTAGGGTGTGCAAGTTTTGCACCCACTGAGCAAATACTGGCTGCAACTGAATTGCCGAATCGGAGAACATATCTTGGGGACGACCCAAGGCACGCATTGTATCGTTGTGGATGTACAAACCAAAGCTGTGGAAGCCTAAGAAAATACACACCCAGTTCAGATGGGAAATAATAGCATCCCGGTGACGAATCACACGATCTAACACGTTGTTTTGGTTCACAACAGGATCGTAATCCCGCACCATGAATATGGCTGCGTGAGCCGCACCACCGACAATCAAGAAGCCACCGATCCACATGTGGTGGGTGAATATACACAATTGCGTCGCGTAATCCGTTGCCAAGTAAGGATACGGAGGCATTGCGTACATGTGGTGAGCAATGATGATGGTCAGTGAACCCAAGAAAGCAAGGTTAGTTGCCAACTGAGCGTGCCAGGATGTGGTCAGGTTTTCATACAAACCTTTATGACCTTCTCCTGTGAAGGGACCTTTATGGTTTTCCAGGATTTCTTTAATACTGTGACCGATACCCCAGTTGGTACGGTACATATGACCAGCAATGATGAACAGAACCGCGATCGCCAAATGGTGATGGGCAATATCGGTCATCCACAAGCCGCCTGTTACAGGGTTCAAACCGCCCTTGAAGGTTAGGAAGTCAGCATACTGACCCCAGTTCAAGGTGAAGAATGGTGTTAACCCATTAGCAAAGCTGGGATACAAATCTGTCAACAAGTCTTTGTTCAAAATGAACTCGTGGGGCAGAGGTATATCTTTAGCAGCTACACCCGCATCCATGAGTTTGTTGATTGGTGCTGACACATGGATTAGGTGTCCAGTCCATCCCAAGGAACCACAACCTAGCAATACTGCCAAGTGATGATTCAGCATTGACTCCACATTCTGGAACCATTCCAGTTTGGGAGCGCGCTTGTGGTAATGGAACCAACCAGCAAATAAGAACAATGCTGCTAGTACCAAGCCGCCAATAGCTGTGACATAAAGCTGGAATGAGCTTGTGATTCCCCAGCCGCGCCATACTTGGAACAAGCCAGAGGTGATCTGAATACCGCGGAATCCACCGCCGACATCACCATTTAAAATGTCTTGTCCCACAATGGGCCAAACTACTTGAGCGCTGGGACTCACATTTAGTGGGTCGCTTAACCAAGCTTCGTAATTCGAGAATTTAGCGCCGTGGAATAACATCCCGCTCAACCAAATCGCTACTACGGATAAATGTCCGAAGTGTGCCGCGAAGATTTTACGAGAAATGTCTTCTAAATCGCTTGTATGTGTATCAAAGTCATGGGCGAGGGCATGAAGATTCCAAATCCAGGTGGTGGTTTTGGGACCTTTGGCTAAGGATCTGTCGAAGTGTCCTGGCTTTGCCCATTTTTCAAATGAGGTAGGAACCGGATCTTTATCAACTATGACTCTTGCCTTCTTTTCCTCTCGCTCCGGAGGACTAATCGTCATTCGACCTCCTCTCTTAGTAAGGAATGAGGAATCATAAATACCACAAAGTTAAACCTAGTCGCAAACTACAGAAATTCCTGGAGCAGTGATGAAGACTCTATGTGGAAGTTTGTTTCTGTTGAATTATAGACTCATTACAGGTGCATTGTTAAAGACATTTTAACAATAATTCAAATTAGCTTCAAATTAGCTGAAATCATGGCCTTATAAGCCTTTTATATTCCAACTTTTGAGCTAAAAGTCAAGAGTTTCTCCATTTAATTTACAAAGGATAACAATTTGACAAACTTATCGTTTAACCCAATTAACCCCATTTAGCGGGTATTACAGCTTGATATACCTAATTTTTTTTATTTATGTTTCCATTGCTACGGCAAAAGCCTGTAAAAATTATTAATTATTTTAAAGTGAGCTGAAAACATCTAAAGAAAATGTTAAAGGGTGTAGAAAAAACTTTACCTTTTGGGCTATGGTGTCTGATGCACGGTTTAAGTCAAAATAACTTAATCAGTTACTGACGACCAACCATCACTAGGATGAAATGCATGAAATTGTGGCAGCCAGGGGTGCTAAAGCAAATATTTTCTCTGAGATTTACTATTTTTAAGTGGCTGATGACATTGGTGCTGGTATTGAGTTTAACCAGTTGTGGTGAAAAAGCTGGTAGCCAAGAAGTGCCTGTGAGCCAGAGAAATAACCCGCCTAAAATTTCTCAGATTTCTCCGCAATTTTCGGAAGTTTCGCCACCAGAGGTAATTCAGGAACTACGTCTCACCTTGGAAAATTATCGGCCACAGGTGACAATCCTATCCCCCCAACCTGATGAAGTTATTCAAGATAATACAGTTACAGTCAGCTTTCAGGTCAAGGATATACCAATATTTAAAGATCCTGAATTGGAATTAGGCCCTCATCTACACGTAATTCTCGATAACCAACCTTATATAGCTGTTTACGATGTCAATCAGCCTCTAGTTTTGCCAGATGTTTCCCCTGGTACACATACTCTACGCGTTTTTGCTTCTCGTCCTTGGCACGAAAGCTTTAAAAATGAAGGTGCTTACGCCCAGACAACATTCCATATTTTCACTAAAACTGAGGATAACAACCCTGATCCTACTCTGCCAGTGTTGACCTACAGTCGTCCTAAAGGCAGTTACGGAGCAGAACCAATTTTACTGGACTTTTATTTAACTAACGCGCCTCTGCGCCTGGTAGCTGAAGACAACCCTAACGATACAGTCAGCGATTGGCGCATCCGTTGCACTATTAATAATGAAAGCTTCATTTTGGATCGCTGGCAACCAATTTACCTCAAGGGATTCAAACCCGGTAACAATTGGGTAAAACTAGAATTCCTCGATAATCAGGGAAATCCTCTAAAAAATGCCTTCAATACCACAGCCAGACTGATTAATTATCAGCCCAAGGGTAAAGACACACTTTCGAGAATTGTCAGAGGAGAATTAAAAGCAGATCAGGCGCGTAGTATTGTAGACCCCAATTACACTGCTCAGAAACCAGTAGTTGAACCTACACCTACCCCCAGCGTTGAAACAACACCAGAATCACAGCCTCAGATTATTCCTAAAACTGAAGTTCCAGAAACACCCGTAAAACCGACACCCCAAGTTGAAGCAACCGAAAAATCAAAGTCTGAGGGATTCTTCAAACGTCGTGCAGTTCCGACAATAGAACCGTCACCGAGTTTACCCCCGACACTACCAGAGATTATTGAGTCACCTGCATCAAAAGCAGAACCTGAGATCATTCCCACACCTCAAATTCAAACACCGGAAAAATTAGCTAAACCAGAAACGCCAAAATTTGAGGGATTTTTCCAACGTCGTTCAGTCCCGACAACGGAACCATCAACCAGTTTACCCCCGACACTACCAGAAATTATTGAATCACCTGCATTAGAAGCAAAACCTGAGATCATTCCCACACCTCAAGTTGAAGCACCGGAAAAATTAGCTAAACCAGAAACGCCAAAATCTAGTGAGTCACCTACACAGGAAGAACAACCAGAGGGAATGTCAACAGGTGAATCAATACCGTTACCCACAAAAATTGCTCCCGACCCTGAAAAACCGTCATTAAAAAGATATTTCAACCCGCGACAGCTGCCAAAATTTAAATTATCTCCTAGTGAGTCTCCAGTAGTTCCAGAAACTACTCCTATACCAGAACAGGAACAAAGACCTGGAGAATACAAAGTTACCACTATGGAGAAATAACCAAAACACCAGTGAGGAGGGCAGATAAGAAGTAATTTGGCAGAAATACAGCAGTTTGCAAGTGAGTAGAGTTGATCAAAAAATAATCAACTACATCTGTACTTCATTTCAATGAAAACTGCTGAAAATCAACCATTTTGGGGGGTGGGTGGGCATCCTGCCCGCCCGGATTATGAGACAACTATATTAGTATCGCCTACCAATAAAACCAAAGGATACTCGATGACTCCCCGTGTCAGAGCGCCAGAATTACCGCAAAATTACACTTGGCTGAATACTGATCAGCCCTTGTCTCTCAAAGAACTCAGGGGTAGAGTCGTAATTTTGGACTTTTGGACATATTGCTGTATTAATTGTCTGCATATTCTGCCAGATTTGAAATACTTAGAACAAAAATATCCAGATAGCCTCACTGTTATCGGCGTACACTCAGCCAAATTTGACAACGAAAAAGGAATTGAAAATATTCGCCAAGCCATCCTGCGCTACGATATCGAACATCCAGTTTTAGTAGATAGAGATTTTCGGGTTTGGGAAGAGTATACTGTGCGTGCTTGGCCTACCTTGATGATTATTGATCCAGAAGGTTACGTCGTAGGTTATCTCTCTGGTGAAGGCAAGCGTGATACTTTAGACGAATTAATTCAGCAGTTAATTAGTCAACACCAAGAAAAAGGTACGATTAATTTGCAGGAACTCAGCCTAAGTTTAGAAAAGCAGCGTCAACCATTAATTACACCATTGGCTTTTCCCGGTAAAGTTCTCGCCACTCCATCCGGCTTATTCATCGCTGACTCTGGTCATCACCGTGTAGTGATGACTAGCTACAACGGGGAAATTCTGCACTTAATTGGAACGGGAAAATCTGGCTTAACAGATGGTGCATTTAACCAAGGGCAGTTTTTCGCACCCCAAGGAATGGCATTTGATCCAGAAAATCAGATTCTTTACGTTGCTGATACAGAAAATCATACCCTGCGACGAGTAGACCTCCAGCGTCAAATAGTAGAAACCATCGCCGGAACTGGTGAACAAAGCCGCAATATTTCTCCTCATGGGGGTGCAGGACTAGAAACGCCCTTAAATTCCCCTTGGGATATAGTGCTATTGGGACAAACCCTGTTTATTGCAATGGCTGGGGCGCATCAAATTTGGCAAATGAACTTAGAAACCAGTATTGTTAAAACCTATGCTGGTACTGGTGCAGAAGCTTGTATAGATGGTTTGCTTACCGAGTCAATATTTGCTCAACCCAGTGGAATCACCACCAATGGACAAGAATTATATATTGCTGATAGTGAAGTCAGTTCAATTCGTGGCGTAGGACTGAAAGAACCGCAACAAGTCATAAGCATTTGTGGTAGTAAGCAATTATTTGGTTTTGGTGATGTTGATGGACAAGGTGAGAATGTCCGCTTACAGCATTGTTTAGGAGTGGAATATGCCCAGAATTATCTGTGGGTAGCGGATACCTACAACCACAAAATTAAATTAGTCAGTCCCAGTACAGGCAATTGTCAAACAGTATTGGGAGATGGTTCTGCGGGTTTACAAGACGGTCAAGGTCAAAATACACGCTTTTTTGAACCGTCGGGACTAAGTGCTATGGGTGACTATCTATATATTAGTGATACGAATAACCATGCTATCCGGCAGGTAGATTTGAGTACGTTTGAGGTGACAACTTTAGAGTTTCTTGGTTTATGTGCGCCTGATGTGTGTGTTTCGCCTAAAAGTTAATTAATTCATGCAAAGATACGAATAAAAATTTTGCCCCTTTGCGGGAGATTTAATAAAAAATGTTTGCAAGAAATTAGAATAATTACTAATTAGGGTTAATTTCCGTATTTTTACTGACTTAATGCTAATTCAATTCGGTGTAATCTGGAATTTGGTTTAAATTATAATGTTTGTATTATTTCTAGTAATTGTATGAATAATAAATTCACACCATTAGATTGTGATGATGATGTAGTTCTTGTTGAACAAGATACCTTTAAAATAAGTAGATTAAAAGAGTTAGCTACCAACCATATTAGAAAGATGCTTGAAGGGAAAATTTATGATAGTCGAGGAAAATATTTAACACAAAATAATATTAGTGATTTTCAATATATACCTCTCGGCGAACACAGTATGACATCACATGAATTTAGATATAGTTACACAACAACTTGTAAAGTTCTCAAAATTGGTAGTCAAGGTTGGCAGCAAGGCAAACTTCAAGTTCAAGTAATTATATCACCATTCAAAAAAGAACTAGATAAAGTGTTGCTAGAATTTGCTCCTGATCAAGTTGATGAACTTGAATCACCTCTAGACGAGCTTCGCAAGCAAATACAAATATAAAAATAGTGTAGTTGTACCTTATTTGCAAATAACAAGAGACTGAGAAACCCGATTTCTGGAAGAGGTGGGGATATTTTTGTATAACAATAAATACTTTAATTAATCCTGTTTTAGGTAATTTTTAGAAAAATTACTGAAATATCAAAAGTAATATAGCATAAATATTACAATACAAGCTTATTACTTGAGCAGTTTACTCTCACAGAATCATCCACTTGATGACTCACCGATGTATTTACTGTAACGTAGTAGCAAAAGTATCTTTAAACCCTCGTAATATCTTCAATAAAAAATCAGCGAATGCGTGGTAAGTTTTAAATCCATCGTATTCCGTTCAAGGGTCGCCCAATGCATCTACACTATTTACACACCCAACACCTTGAGGAATTAGTCAAGAGTAGTAGTATAGATTTACACTTAGCGCAACTTAATTTTAAATCTCTCCAAGATGCGTCACCTTATGAGTATCTGTTAATTTCTGAGCATATTCCCCGTACCAACACTGGTATGGTGCGAAATGGTTGGTTACAGCGCTATAATCATGTCACTGCAGGCGGTTGGTGGTGTTCTGGTCTAGATCCTTTAAATAATTGGGAAGCAATGGAATGGGGATGTTTTAAACCAAACCAACCCCGAATTAATAAAAATGGTAAATCCATCAAGTACGAACATCCACCCAGCACACCCACACGGGTATTTTGTCTGCGGGTAACATTAAAAATTTGGCAGCAAGTATCTGAACGGTATAATCTAGCCATACCCAGCAGTATCAACGTTGATGCTCATGGAGAAGCTGAGGGGTTTTGGCAATGGGTAATAAAACAAAATATACCTGTGGTTATCTGCGAGGGTGTGAAGAAAGCAGCAGCATTATTAACACAAGGATACGCTGCGATCGCCATTCCGGGAATTACCAGTGGTTATCGGGTTGTCAAAGATATATTTGGTAAAGTCACAAGTCGCCAACTAATTCCCGACTTAGCAGCATTTGCAATCACAAAACGCCCCTTTTATATTTGTTTTGATTTTGAAACTCAACCGAGAAAAGTTGCTGCTATCAATAACGCCATTTCCCAACTAGGTTGTTTATTCCAAGAAAAAAACTGCCCTGTTAAAGTTATCGAACTTCCCGGAATAGAAAAAGGTGTTGATGAGCTAATTGTTGCTAAAGGTGCAAGTGCTTTCGATAAAGTTTATCGTCAAAGTATTGATTTAGAGATTTATTTAGCCCAAAGCAAACCCCATACTCAGTTAACTATTCCGGCTGCACTCACAGTCAACTGTCCTTACTTAGAAGATGTGAGTTACCCCACTGCGGGATTAGTGGGAGTAAAATCAGCCAAAGGAACAGGAAAAACCACAGCACTACAAACTATTGTTAATAAAGCTAAAACTTCAAATCGACCCGTATTGTTAATTACTCACAGAATTCAATTAGGTAGGTTTTTGTGTGAGAAGATTGGTATTCAATGGGGATTTGATAATCACCAACATTTAATGCAAGCAGATAAAACGTTACCTATTATCAGCGAAGCATTAAAAAAAAGTAAGTCTTTCGGTTTATGCGTTGATTCTATTTGGAAACTCAACCTCCAAGATTGGCAAGGGGCAATATTAATTCTAGATGAAGTAGAACAATCCTTGTGGCATCTACTCAACAGTGATACTTGTAAACATAAAAGAGTTAAAATTTTAAAATTATTTCAACAACTAATTTCTACAGTTTTGACAACTGGAGGGTTAGTAATTGCCCAAGATGCTGACTTATCAGATGTATCTTTAGAATATTTGCAAAAATTATCAGGAATTAAAATAACACCTTGGGTGCTGTTAAATCAATGGAAACCGCAGAAAGGCTGGAATGTGACTTTCTATGATTCTCCTAACCCCACACCGTTGATTCATAAACTAGAATTAGATTTAATAGCAGGACGTAAATGTTACGTTACTACAGATAGTCGTTCTGGGCGTTATAGTTGTGAAACAATTGAAGGCTATCTCAAAGAAAGATTAGAAAAATTACGACAGCAATTTCCCAAATCTTTAGTAATAAGCAGTCGTACAACCAGCACACCTGGTCATGCAGCCGTTGATTTTGTTGGAGATATTAATCAAAAAATTCCTGAATACGATACCGTTTTTGTTACTCCTAGCCTTGGTACAGGAATTAGTATTGATGTCCAACACTTCGACCGAGTTTATGGCATTTTTCAAGGGGTAATTCCTGACTCAGAAGCACGACAAGCATTAGCCAGAGTCCGAGATGATGTTCCTCGTATTGTCTGGTGTGCCAAGAGAGGAATAGGGTTAATTGGTAGTGGTAGTACAAATTATCGCTTACTATCTGATTGGTATCAAGAAAATCAAAAGGAAAACTTAGCCTTGCTGAGTCCTTTACATAAAATAGATGTAGATTTACCATTAGTTTATGACCCGATGCATTTGCGGACTTGGGCAAAGTTATCTGCTAGGGTAAACGCTTCGATTCGTCTCTATCGCCAATCAATGCAAGATGGTTTAATAGCAGATGGGCATCAAATTTGGTTACGAAGTAATGCTGTTCACAATAATATTGTGAGAGATTTACGCCTAGCATTTTTGGCAACAGATTCTGATGATGTAGAAAACCGAAAAAGATTAGTTGTAGAAATTGTTAAAGTGCAAAGAGACTGGGCAGAGAAGCGTCAGAAAGCTAAAGATATTAAATGCCAAATTAGAGAAATTAAGCACCAACATCAATTATTAGCCGCGACTGCTGTAGCCAAAGCGAGAGATATTAATGATCTAGAATATGACCAATTATTAAATAAACATTCTCTTACAGAATCGGAACGTCACCAAATTGATAAATATAGCCTTAGACAAAAATATGGTATTCCCGTTACTCCTAAATTAAAATTACGGGACGATAAAGGATACTATTTTCAATTACTTATTCACTATTATCTTACACATGAAAGTGAGTATTTTCATGTCAGAGATCAACAAGAATGGCATCAACAATTACTGTGGGGTGATGGTAAAGTTTTTCTGCCAGATTTAAAAACTTATACTGGCAAAGTTGAATCTATGAGAGCATTAGGGATGCTGCAATTTTTAGAACTAGAAAGAAAATTTACAGAACATCATCCTGATTTAATCTTGCTGAAAGATGTTGCATCTCAGCATAGTAAACATATTAAAAGAGTGCTGGGTATTGATTTAGTGAGGGGAAAAGAAAGTATTTCAGCTATCAAAATACTTGGTCGCCTATTAAACTTATTAGGGTTGAAACTAAAAAGAGAATATGAAACATATCAAATAGATACAGATACATTATATGATGGTAGGGAGAAAATATTTACAGTTTGGCATCAACGCGATGAATTAATGTTGGCTGGCATCAATAATTTTGACTCTAGAACGGCTAATAATTATTCAAAATTAAAGGTTGGATCTGGGAAGAATAAATATGTCGGGGTAAACAATTAAAGAACCTCACCCCAACCCTCTCCTTAGTAAGGAGAGGGAGCAACAGTCTGCTTTCTGCTTAATAAATGGGGCTGATTTAGATTAAGCAACTTGAAAATCTTTTGCTTCCTCCATTGGTTCATAACTATGATTTAACTGTTCAATTCCTCGGTCAATTAAATCTAAACCTTGCTGAACTGTTTCAATTAAACTTAGCTTTCCCCGTAACTCAGCCGCACCGACAAAACCTTTCGCGTACCAAGTCATGTGCTTACGGGCTTGACGGACACCGCGATCGCCTTTATATTCCCATAATGCTTGTAAATGATCTCTGGCACATTCCAAAAGCTGAATTGAGTTTGGTGGCGGTAACATTTCGCCAGTTTTCAAGAAATGGTCAATTTCTCCCACCAAAAAGGGATAACCCAAAGTCCCACGAGAACACATCACCCCATCAGCGCCAGTTTCTTCCAAACATCTCACAGCAGCTTCCACTGAAAAAATATCCCCATTCCCAATTACCGGAATAGAAAGCACTTCTTTCACACGGGTAATCCACTCCCAACGGGCATTACCATTGTACCCTTGAGCGCGGGTGCGTCCATGCACTGTAATCATTTGCGCCCCAGCATCTTCCATCCGCTTGGCAAAATCAAGAATCGTGATTTCCTGGTCATTCCAGCCAATGCGGGTTTTTACCGTAACTGGAACATTAACAGCTTTCACTACCTCTCGCACAATCGCTTCAGCAACTTCTGGTTGTCGCAATAAAGATGAACCGCCACCATTCTTAGTAATTTTATTGACCGGACAGCCCATATTAATATCAATAGTATCAGCACCCTCCGCAACAGCCTTAATTGCGGCTTCTGCCAAAAAATCCGGGCGACAATCAAATAATTGAATGCTGATTGGTCTTTCTCTAGGGTCAACCTCCATAATTTTGGGTAACTCTTTCACATAGTGCAACCCCGTAGCATTTACCATTTCTGTATATAACATCGAATCTGGCGCATAGCGACGCACCAGACGACGAAATACCATATCTGTCACCCCAGACAAAGGCGACTGAAGAACTCGACTTTTTACCTCAAAGGAGCCGATTTTCAGGGGCTGAGAGAGTTTAGCTTTTAAAGTAGGAGATAGTGTAAGCATAGAATTTAAATTTGTGAAAATTGAAAATGATGGCATTTAGACCTATTTATGTGCGTTTAATCTCCTTGTGCAGCTTGCCTAACTTGTTCTAAATTCAAATCTAACGCCTGGGCAATTTGTTCAACCGTCAAACCCAACGCCAATAGTCGAGACACGGCCGCTAATTTCGCTTTCAAACCACCTTCCTGTATGCCTTTCTGCTTCCCTTCTTGTAAGCCTTCTTCTTTAGCTTCTTGATAAACTCGTGTCTGCTTCAAATCGCTTAACCCAAACATTTCTTCAATCTCCTTTCGATTCATTTTGGGAAATTTGTAAACCAAGATTGTCTCTATTAATTGTAGTAACTGCTGCCGTTTTGGTTCAGCGTTAATCTCTTGCTGGCTTCTGTCTATTAACTCCCTGGTAGTTACAATTGCTGTATCTTTATTCTCAACTATTAATTTAATAGTAGCAATCCCAATCGGCAATGATACTGTCTCCCCTAATTCATCAAGATAAATACGGGTAACACGCTGGCTAGTAAAAAATTCGTTGTAATGATTGATATCTGAAGTATCGAGGCTGCGCGTGGGATAAATTATTACTCCTCGCCATGAGTTTTTAGGTTGATTTTGCCGCAAATATAAATATATTTCGGAAAACAGGCGCGAATAAATTTCCGTATCATTTTGAAACTGAACCTCAACAAAGTAAATGGGATTTTGTTCGCCTTGTGTCGGCAGAAAAACGCCATCTATACGAAATGCAGTTTGCTTAATTTCTATAGAAGAGAATGTGTAAGTCTCGGCAACCTGGGGGGAGTTCCCAATTAATTCAAAAAAGATACTGGGCAATTCTTGAAAAAGGCGATAAAAAATACTGTCGGTTTTCACTCTTGATGTAGTGCGGAGATTTGCATTCTTGGGATTTTACCTCTGATGGGTGAACATTATCCACTTATGCACCTAAATAGTATCAATGTACTAATTCAAATAATTTTGTATAGCATGACTGTCATTTAACAGTGTTATTGGGGATATAGCGCCTTTTTATGGCTATTTATCCTGAGTAAATCTAGGGTTTGTTACACCTAAAGACGGCAAACACCACTTTGAGATTACGGTTCACCCTAATTGCTGAAAGTATTAATTCTCATACATTAGACAGAGTGAAAGTAAATTTCTCAATGAACGAACTAAATACATCCTTTAAAATTAACCGTCCCGTCCAAGGTTCGGGAAACCCTCCTTCATGGACTGGCTATAACTGAAGTTCTCAGTATATATATCAGGATAACTTGAGGTTTTAACCCCAGGAAACCCGAATTAAAGGTTGTGAATGCTGAACTGACTTTTCTTTGACACCAGTTGGTTCCAGATTTAGCCCCCTATAATCCCATTCATTCATTTGTAGTTATACGGAGACAATAATTAAAATGGCAAAAGTTGTTGGAATTGACTTAGGTACCACAAACTCTTGCGTAGCAGTTATGGAAGGCGGTAAACCCACCGTTATTGCTAACGCCGAAGGTTTTCGGACAACACCATCAGTAGTGGCATTTGCCAAAAATGGCGATAACTTAGTTGGTCAAATCGCCAAACGCCAGGGCGTAATGAACCCTGAAAATACGTTTTACTCAGTCAAACGCTTTCTAGGAAGACGCTACGACGAAGTTGGTAACGAGTCTACGGAAGTTTCTTACAAAGTCCTGAGCAGCAACGGTAATGTTAAGTTAGATTGTCCGATAGCTGGTAAACCCTTCGCTCCCGAAGAAATTTCTGCAAAAGTTCTTCGCAAACTCGTTGAAGATGCCAGCAAATATCTGGGTGAAACTGTAACCCAAGCTGTAATCACTGTTCCAGCATACTTTAATGACTCCCAACGACAAGCTACAAAAGACGCTGGTAAGATAGCAGGCATTGAAGTTTTGCGGATTATCAACGAACCTACAGCCGCTTCTTTAGCTTATGGTTTTGATAAGAAGAGCAACGAAACCATTCTGGTATTTGACCTTGGTGGTGGTACTTTCGACGTATCCATCCTAGAAGTAGGCGATGGTGTATTTGAAGTGTTAGCTACTTCTGGTGATACTCACTTGGGTGGTGACGACTTCGACAAAAAAATCGTTGATTTCTTGGCTGAACAATTCAGAAAAGCAGAAGGAATTGACCTACGTCAAGATAAACAAGCCTTACAACGTTTGACTGAAGCCGCAGAAAAAGCCAAAATTGAGCTTTCTAGCGTTTCCCAAGCGGAAATCAACCTACCATTTATCACTGCTACCCAGGATGGTCCGAAGCACCTGGATACAACTCTAACCCGTGCTAAGTTTGAAGAACTCTGCTCGGATTTAATCGACCGTTGCCGCATTCCTGTGGAAAACGCAATCCGGGATGCTAAATTAAGCAGAGCCGATATTAATGAAGTTGTATTAGTGGGTGGTTCTACCCGTATTCCCGCCGTGCAACAGGTGGTGAAGAAGGTATTAGATAAAGACCCCAACCAAAGTGTTAACCCTGATGAAGTGGTAGCAGTTGGTGCGGCTATTCAAGCAGGTGTACTAGCGGGTGATGTCACAGGCATCTTACTATTAGATGTTTCCCCACTGTCTTTGGGTGTAGAAACCTTGGGCGGTGTGATGACTAAAATTATCCCCCGGAATACCACAATCCCCACCAAAAAATCGGAAGTCTTCTCTACAGCCGTGGATGGACAAACCAATGTGGAAATTCACGTCCTTCAAGGTGAACGGGAATTCTCAAACGATAACAAGAGCTTAGGAACCTTCAGACTTGATGGTATTCCTCCCGCACCACGTGGTGTACCACAAATTGAAGTGACCTTTGATATTGATGCCAACGGTATCCTGAATGTCACAGCTAAGGACAAAGGCACTGGTAAGGAACAATCTATTAGCATTACTGGCGCTTCGACTTTGGATAAATCCGACGTTGACCGCATGGTGCAAGAAGCTGAAAAAAATGCTTCTTCTGACAAAGAACGTCGGGAAAGAATTGAACGCAAAAACCAAGCTGATTCCTTGGCGTACCAAGCCGAGAAGCAGCTGCAAGAATTAGGTGATAAAGTTCCTGAAGCTGACAAGACGAAGGTGGAAGGTTTGGTGAAAGATGTACGTGAAGCTGTCGCCAAAGAAGACGACGAGCAAATCAAGAAGTTGACACCAGAATTACAACAAGCATTGTTCGCTGTTGGTAGCAATATCTATCAGCAAGCTGGTGGTGATGCGGCTGCGGCTGGTGCTGAACCTCAAGATGGTGGACCTACTCCTCCTGGTGGTGGTGATGATGTAATTGACGCAGATTTCACTGAAACCAAGTAGTTTTAAAGCTTGCCCCATTTAGTATTTTTACCCATCCAAGCTGATGCCTGGGTGGGAATTTTTTTAAGGGGTGAGAAGATAAAATGAAACCTTTCCCCTAACCTCTCCCCGCAAGCGAGGCTACGGTGTACACACAAGTGATCTGATCCCCCTAAATCCCCCTAAACCCCTTCGGGGATGCGCCTTCGGCGTAGAAAAAGGGGGACTTTGATTCTAGTTCCCCCCTTATCAAGGGGGGTTAGGGGGGATCGAAACGCTGTTAGGCAACTTGATAAGACTTGTGTGTACACGGTAGGCAAGCGAGGAGGGGAAGAACTGAAATCTGTTTTTTTACTTTGAGTTCTTTTATGTCATACCCTTCAGCCCCTTGGATTCTTAAAGGTAATGCTATTCAAACTCTGCATTTGGTGAATATTGACCGAGTAAGGCTGCTTGTGCCGCCAGAGTTAGATATTATTTCTGTATGGCCTGGTAAAACTATCGGTGGTGTGTATTTATCCAAATATGGCTCAGGTTCGGTGCTGGAGTACAATGAGTTAATTTTTGCCTCGGCTGTGGTGATTTATCAAGGTAAAATCGGCATTTGGGTATCTCACATTTATGTAGATAATGTAGATTCTGTGGCTGGTGGTCGGGAAATTTGGGGACTACCCAAGGAACTCGCTGATTTTAGCTGGGAAGAAAAACGTGTTACTGTCCGTCAAGGCGATGTCTTGCTATGTACTCTGAACTATGATCAGCAAAGTTTAGGATGGCGACAAGGGTTAGGCGCTGCTAGTTTCAGTACAATGGGTACTAATTTGCTCAAATTTGACTTTGACTTTGAGACTCGTTTGGGTTTGGTGGGTTCTAAGTTAGAAGTGGGTGTTGACAGTCCTTTTGCGGGGATAGGTTTAAGTCAGCCTTTTGCAACTGTGGGTTGTGAACAGATGACTTTACGGGTGGATGCGCCTAAAGTTGTAGGACACACCACAGGTTACGGAACACCAAAAAATTAATTACCCAAGAATTATAGCCGATAGTGGTGGGTTACGGACTATCGTCCTAACCCACCCTACAAATTGGGGACTTAATCAATATTTAGCACTTTCCGTAAAAGTGCTTGGTCTTCGGCTTTAACTTTCAAACGACCATTTTCTACATCGCGTATCCAGCTTTGGCTTTTACCTGTTAACTTTGCTAATTCCCTCTGGGAAAGTTGCAAATTTTTTCGCGCCTGTAAAATCTGTTCGCCGGGTAAATCGCTGATGGTGTTGGTTTTTCTTCTACTTTTTACAGTTCGCCTTGGCTTTTTTTGTAGTTGAGAGGTGCGCTGTTCCCATTCTGCTGGTAGTTCAAAAGACAAAATTCGCGCATTCATCAATAGATTCCACTTACCACGGGGGCCGGAATCTGTAAGGCGGTTGTTACCTCCACCGTCATTAGTCCAAAATTCTAAAGCTTCCTCTGGATCTTCGGGAATACCCATTAACTTCGCCCACAAAGGTTGAATTTCTAACGGGTAAGTTACTGGATCAAAATTGGGTTTAATTCCATGATGATTAAGAACTTCTAAATCACTTTCAAAAGTTCGTAGTAAACGTTTACGTTCTTCTCTTTGTCTAGAGGCAATGGTAACTTTTTCTTCACCGTAAGCAATGCGTAGTAATGTAGGGACAGTGATGCGTTGTTCTTTGCCCATTTTGGTTTTAAACAGCAACCACAGCATTAATCTGACTGCTCCTTCATGTTGCTGCCAAATGCTCATAACAGTAGTTAATAGCGTTTTTGGTAAACTGCCATATTGATAAAATGCAGTTCGCTCTTTACACGCTTGTTTGTTTAAGAAATACTGCGCCCAGATTCCGGCTTTTACTTTAAAAGTTAATCCTACTAAATATTTGCACCCCAAATCATCTTCCTGAAAGTGATGTTGAATATTGATTAGATGCCACAAACGGCTACCTGTAACTGAAAATCCGGGAATACGACCTTGCTGAGGCCAGTCAATGGAAATCATCAATGAACAAGCTTGCTGGACAATATTTTTGATTAAAGCTAGCTTGGCATTTTTACTTAAGTCCTTGCGCTTCTCTAAGCCTAAATATTTCTCAATTTGGCGTTCATCAATGGCAAACTCCTGTTCCCAAGGTTGATCTGAGGAGGTAGCATAAGCAGCAAACATGAGATGAATGCAAGTAGCTCTAATATCAAGGGCTGCAATTGCGGCTAACTCAGTTATACTTTTACTAGCGTGAGCGCTGACTGGAAATGGATCTTCGAGATGAAAGGCGATCGCACCCCGTCCTTGTTTCACTTTTCTGCCATAAGATAAGTGACCTTCTTGATTGATTTCCCAATTCAGGGATGTGCGTTGTGCTAATACATTACAAGCTTCCCAAATCACAATCGCCGAAGCAAAGGGATTATTTTGACCATTGGCAAATAAATCCGGGCTAGGTGCATCTCTCGGTTCAACTTTACATCTGCCTTTTTTGGCTTGCCAAGGTATGGGCGAATTAGTGGGACACACTATGACACATTGCGGTTCAGGATAATAGCCCTCACAGTTATTACAAAGATTAGGATCGATCCAGTATTCATCGTTCTCGATTTTGATTGCACCCGTAGGACATTGGGGGCGGCAGTTGTCACATCCATCGCAATTGTTGTTAGGAATTGTATAAGGCATACGGCTATCGGGCTTCTTCCCACTCTAATTGTTGAGATGTTTGGCTTAAGTCTCCCCTGGATATTTTTTCGCTATTTATCAATGGACACCAAATTATATTTTCAGCAAAAATCATCTCTGCTTGCTGTCATAATTCCCCACATCCATATTCTAATTACACATCCAACTACAAGATATTTTCAATGTTTAAATTTAGCTTCTTATTAGTTCTTTATTAACTATACATTTCATAAATGATTAGAGGGTTTTGTTCATAATGAGCCTAGAAACTTTTCTTAAGACTTTAATTAAAGTTAGGCTATAAAGTGTTTTTATTAATCTTATAACTTTACTTCGAGTGTTTTTGTAGAACATATATGTGTTTAATTAGGAGAAGTAATTTTCTTTATTAATAATTTTAATATTTACTATAGGGAATTTTTCTGTTGTTAGATATACATTTTGATATATGGATGAAAAAAGGAATAAGATATTTTTAAAACTCTAAAAAATAAGTTGCTTCAATTTATTAAAAATGTGCAATTTTAATTTTATAGCTAACAAAATTAAAATTATTCACTGTAATAAATAAACATATAAAGGGTATTTATAAATACACATATTAATATATTGGTTATTCGTATCAAAGAAAAAATGTCATTATTTTTAATATCAATTTAATTTGCAACATAGTAAACAGTATTAATTTATATTGGCTAACACATAGGCTTAATGCTGGTAGAACATAAAAGCCAGAGAGGCTCATGGAGATTTTACAGGACGTAACTTATTTTTCATCAGTAATTGACTACTAAATCAACCTGCGAATTATTGATAATGAATTTCATTTAATAATTAATAGGGCTAATTTTACAGAAGAAATTCCAAAAAGTCAGGGAATTTTAATTAGACAAAAAATAATTGTTTGACAGTAAAACTAGATAATAATATTAGGTTAGTATGATGATTAAAGTACAAACAAATTGGTAGGCATTTATTCATGGCACAACTAACAGGATTGACATTTGGCGGTAATCCCTGGACACCTAAATTTGCCCAGGAAATTGACTACGAAAAATGTATCGGCTGTGGCAGATGCTTTAAGATATGTGGTCATAATGTATTAACCTTGAAAGCTCTCAACGAAGAAGGGGAATTTGTAGAGGATGAAGAGGATGATGAAATTGAGCGTAAAGTAATGGTTGTGGCTCACCCAGAAAACTGTATTGGTTGTGAGGCTTGTTCACGGATATGTCCCAAGAATTGCTACAGCCATACCGTATTAGACAATTAAGGCTGTGGTAATTTGCTTAAGGTTTTTCTGGTTATAAAGGGTACTCTGAAAATAAAGCACGAAAGCACAAAGCAAGGTAAATAGAGGGGAATTATATATATTTACTGTAACTAGCAAAAAGTTCACAGTAAACAGAATGGTAAATCGTAAATTGTTAGTTATTAACAAATTAATACTTGCGGCTAAACTAGTACAGCATGGCGTAAATAGACCAATCATTCCAAGTCAATGAAAAGCCTATACAATAAGCTTTTTTACCCTTCAACTAAGCTCAGGGTAAACTTTTGACTTTGAACTTCCGCCCTGCGGTGCTAGTCTGATCAATATTAAGGCTAACTGTGTCATCTGGGAGTACCTAACTTTTTTTGTAGTAGCCGTATCTGGCGTGACAGAAATTTAAATATAATCTTAAGTCTTGGGGGTAAGGATATGAAATTATCTGGAAAATTCCCCCAAATTTTGTCAGAGTGAGATAGAAAGTTAATAAGTGAAGACAAAAAACGCTGACCTGTGAAAATGTAAAAACCAGTAGCCACGAATATGGTAAAAATCATCAAAATACAAGATAAAAAGTAAAGCATTATCTTGTTTGGCTAGGGTGATACATCGAAAGTGCAGGATGCGATCAACTGGGAGTGAGGAGAGACGCGATGAATCGCTTCTGTGCAAGAGAGAGTATCTAAATACCTAATCACAATCTCCTGATCCCAGAAAATCACACCTTTAATGACCGCTTAAAGAGCAGGTAGCATATATGCAAAAAGTTCCTGTTTCACTATGGACTCTGGTTGCTGGAGTTGTAATTACAGCAATTAGTATTTGGTTAGGACAAAATCACAATCTACTACCAGTACAAGCATCTCAACAAGCGCCTTTGGTAGACGGATTTTTCAATGTCATGTTTACCATTGCGATCGCACTGTTTCTGATTGTAGAAGGAACTATTGTCTTATTTTTGGTTCAATACCGTCGCCGTCGGGGTGATGATACCGATGGTGTACCCGTAGAAGGTAACGTTCCCTTAGAAATCTTTTGGACAGCAATCCCCACAGTGATTGTAGTCGCTTTGGGCATCTACAGTGTAGATGTTTACAACCAAATGGGCGGATTTGAGCCTGGGAGTCATCCCCATGCTGCGGCTCATGTTTCCCATGTGAGTGGAACCGCAATCGCAGCAACTCTTGATGGCAGTTCCGCATCTGGAAGTACCGCGAATATTGGTATTGGTGCGTCTCCCAAATCACAGGGTAAACAAGCCGATTTGATTGTGGATGTCCAAGGAATGCAGTACGCCTGGATATTTAACTATCCCAATAGTGGAATTACCACTGGCGAGTTACACGTTCCCGTTGGTGCTGATGTGCAGTTGAATCTTTCAGCCATTGATGTAATTCACTCCTTTTGGGTTCCACAATTCCGGTTGAAACAAGACGCGCTTCCCGGTATCGCTACCCAACTGCGATTTGTCGCCACTAAACCAGGTACATATCCTGTAGTTTGTGCGGAATTGTGCGGTGGTTATCACGGTTCGATGCGATCGCAAGTAATTGTCCACACACCAGAAGAGTTTGATAGCTGGTTAGCAGAGAGCCAGATTGCAGCAAAGCAAGACCTCAACCAAGCGGTTGCAGTTAATCCGGCTGAGTTATCAACTTCAGAATTTCTCGCTCCCCATGTTCATGATTTGGGGATGAATGCAGCAACTCTCGCGCAGCTTCAGAAGTAGTCGTTGGTGATGACGACTGACTTAGGACAAATAGGACTTACACAAAATCAGGAAGAAACGTTCGCGAAGCGTGCGCGAAGCGCATACCACACAGACACAGAGGACACAGAGCCATAAGAGGTTTAGAAAGTTCTTGTGTAAGTCCTGATCAAGATAAATTGTCGCAAAATAGCTTATGACACAGGTAAAGTTTCCAGGGAATGTGCCGACTGGGGGAAATCATCCCCAGGCGTGGAAATGGCAGGACTATTTTACATTTAATGTTGATCACAAGGTGATTGGAATTCAATACCTGGTGACAGCATTTGTGTTCTATCTCATTGGTGGATTGATGGCGGTGGCTTTGCGTGTGGAATTAGCAACGCCAGAGTCAGACTTCCTCGACCCCAATCTGTATAACGCCTTCATGACTAACCACGGGACGATCATGATCTTCCTGTGGATTGTCCCCAGTGCTATTGGGGGATTTGGGAATTATCTCATCCCTTTGATGCTGGGTGCTAGGGATATGGCCTTCCCGAAGCTGAATGCGATCGCCTTTTGGTTGAACCCAGTCGCCGGATTACTAGTTTTAGCTAGTTTTATCTTCGGTGGTTCCCAATCTGGTTGGACAGCTTACCCACCATTGAGCTTGGTAACAGCACCAAATGCTCAAACCCTGTGGATACTAGCGATCGTTTTAGTCGGAACTTCCTCAATTTTGGGTTCGGTGAACTTTGTGATCACCATCCTGATGATGAAGGTTCCTAGCATGAAATGGGATCAATTACCCTTATTTTGCTGGGCGATTTTAGCAACTTCTGTCCTGGCTTTGCTTTCTACACCTGTATTAGCTGCGGGTTTGGTGCTGTTGTTATTTGACCTCAACTTTGGCACATCCTTCTTTAAACCAGATGCAGGCGGTAACGTTGTTATTTACCAACATTTGTTCTGGTTCTACTCCCACCCCGCAGTATATTTAATGATTCTGCCCATTTTCGGCATTATGTCGGAAGTAGTTCCAGTTCACGCCCGTAAACCGATTTTTGGTTATAAAGCGATCGCCTACTCTAGTGTAGCTATCTGCGTCGTCGGTTTGTTCGTCTGGGTACACCATATGTTTACCAGTGGGACACCCGGTTGGATGCGGATGTTCTTCACCATCTCCACCCTCATCGTTGCTGTGCCGACTGGCGTAAAGATTTTCGCCTGGGTTGCTACCCTTTGGGGTGGTAAAATTCGCTTCACCAGCGCCATGCTATTCGCCATTGGCTTATTGTCGATGTTCGTTATGGGTGGCTTAAGTGGCGTAACAATGGGAACCGCCCCCTTTGATATTCACGTCCACGATACCTATTATGTAGTCGGACATTTCCACTACGTTCTCTTTGGTGGTTCAGTGTTTGGCATTTATGCCGGTATTTATCACTGGTTCCCCAAAATGACCGGACGGATGCTGAATGAAACTTGGGGACGGGTTCACTTTGTCCTTACCTTCATTGGTACTAACTTGACTTTCTTACCCATGCACAAGTTGGGTTTGCAAGGAATGCCCCGCAGAGTGGCTATGTATGACCCCCAATTTGTTGACCTGAATCTACTTTGTACCGTTGGTGCATTTGTTTTGGGGATATCAGTAATTCCTTTCACCATCAATATTATTCAAAGTTGGCGGAAAGGAGAATTGGCGGGTGATAATCCTTGGCAAGCTTTGAGTTTAGAGTGGACAACCAGTTCACCACCGATAATTGAAAACTGGGAAGTATTACCTGTTGTGACTCATGGCCCTTATGACTACGGCCATAGTGATACAGAAACATCTGGGACAGCAGAAATTAGCGCCTAGTTAATTCTTTGTGTCTTCGTGTCTTTGTGGTTGATATGATGTCCGCCAAATCATTAGTAGGGGCGGGTTTATTCAGATTATTGTTGGTAATTGAGCATATCTGTGAACCCGCCCCTACATATTAACTGGACATGATATCAAAACACCAAGGCACAAAGATTGATATTTGTTAAAGGGTAAACAATATGACCGTAGCTACGACGACGGAACATCACGAAGAACATCATCCAGATTTACGCATCTGGGGACTGTTAACGTTTCTGTGTTCTGAATCACTGATGTTTGGGGGCTTTTTTGCCACTTATTTGTTCTTTAGAGGCATTACAGAAGTTTGGCCTCCAGAAGGAACAGGAGTAGAATTATTTTTGCCTGCGATTAACACCGTTATTCTGGTATCTAGTAGTTTCGTCATTCATTTAGGTGATGTGGCGATTAAAAAGAATAACGTCGTAGGAATGCGGTTTTGGTATCTTGTCACCGCACTCATGGGGGCTATTTTCTTAGTTGGTCAGGTTTATGAGTACATGAATCTAGGCTATGGCCTGACTACTAATGTTTTCTCCAACTGCTTTTATCTCATGACTGCGTTCCACGGTTTACACGTATTTGTGGGACTGTTATTGATTTTAGGTGTAGTTTGGCGATCGCGTCGTCCCGGTCATTATTCTGCTACCAAACATACTGGCATCGAAATGGCAGAAATGTATTGGCACTTTGTAGACATTATCTGGATTGTGCTATTCACATTGGTGTACATTCTCACGCTGTTTTAAAGTAGTGTCGGCGGGTTGCGGGGGCGGGTTTAGTTATATCCTCGTTGATATTGAGTCATATCTGTAAACCCGCCCCTACAGAGGACTGGATAAAAATACCCTTTATTTCCCCAATCCTCAATTACGAATTACGAACTACGAATTACGAACTATGCTTGACTCAAATCAATTCTCATGGTTTCAGGTTCCAGATGATGTCAAAAATTTATTAATTTTGGCAGCACAAACTTGGGAAAATACTTCGGAGTCAGAAAAGTATATTCATCAAGCTTTAGCTAAGGCTGGGGATAATACTGAAATTTTGGTATCAGCATATAGATTTTTTTATTATAAAAATAATTATCCACTAGCGCTACAAACTGCAATTAAAGTTTTAGATAAAATTAAAGAAGTAGAAAAGTTTCCAGATGATTGGGAACAACTCCAGCCCATATTAGTTAAACGGCTAGAGGAACCCAGAATCAGATTGTACTTAAATGCTTATGCCGCTTCTGGAATGGTATTAGCAAATTTAGGGGAAATTGAGCAGGCGAAAGAAATCAGTATTCGAGTCAAACAAATTGACGAAGATAATAATTTTGGAGCCGCAATCCTTTGGGATATTTTGACACGTCCACCAGATGAAGACGATTAATTAACTAAAAACAATCAACAGCCATGAATAGTTTTTCTATCTACCAACCTATTTCGGTATCGGAAACTTCTGAGCCTACTCCTTATCTGCCTGTGATTACCATCAATCCTTTGCCCCCTAGTCCCGGCATCCCTAGTAATTTTACTCCCCCTAAATTGGTCGTATCTCAGTCTTCTCCATTAATGATTTAATGATGATCCAAGGTAAGGATTGGCTTGTAACTGGAGATGGTGAATATCAGCCTTGTAAATCCGTGAGAGCATGGGATTTATTGAGAGAAAATTATCGTCTATATCGGTTTTTAACTGAAGTAGAAGATGTTCTCAATGGGGTGGAAGACGAATCGAGTTGTCTGCCAGAAATCCGAATGCTTGTGAGGCGTTTGATTGTAAATTCCTACTGGGTACAAAGTCAATATTCACAACCTGATCCTAAAACGGGAAACTCTGTTTTACTCCTGTACGATGAATTGGGTTTTCCATTAACTGTGCAAACGGTAACATTTGCACCGGGAACTCGTTCAACTATTCATAATCATGGGACGTGGGGAGTTGTGGCTGTGTTAAAAGGTCAAGAAAAAAACACTTCATGGCGACGTACCCACAGCCCCGATTTTGTTGACAAAATTGCACCTACGGGAGAGATAACTTTATTTCCCGGAGATATTGTCAGCTTGACTCCCGATGCAATTCACAGTGTGGAAGCAGTGGGTGAGGAACCAACTGTGACTTTTAATGTTTATGGAGAAACTGACCCGCAGGAAAGGTTTGAGTTTGACTCATTTACCCATACAGCTAGGAAGTTTTGATGAGGGGAATAAGGGAGAGAAATGAGTATTTAGTAATTTGGGAGTAAGTCAATGGCTAGAGTGATTTTCTATGAAAAGCCAGGTTGTAAAGGTGGTGTCAAGCAAAAAGTTTTGCTCACTGCGGCTGGTCATGAAGTTGTCGTGTGCAACCTGTTGAAAGAACCTTGGACAATTGAGCGCTTGCGGTCATTTTTTGGCGATCGCCCCGTTGCTGAATGGTTCAATCGTTCTGCTCCCAAGATAAAATCTGGGGAGGTGGTTCCGGAAAAAATTGATGCCCAAAAAGCTTTAGAACTAATGCTGGAAGACCCTTTGTTAATTCGCCGTCCTTTGCTAGAAGTGGACAGTCGCCGTGAGGTAGGTTTTGATGTGGAAGCAATTGATGCTTGGATTGGTTTAAAGCCTGTGGATGAGTCTTTGCGAGCAGTCAGTGAAGGTCTCACGAGCCAGAATTTACAAGGTTGCGCTCACGGTCATAGTCATGATCATCATCATGATGGTGGTTGTAAGCATTAGGGCGAACTGGTATTTCCATTGAAAATTGGTGAAAACCTGATCTAACTGGGTGTTGTTGCAAAGTCAGTTCTACGTAACTCTTTCAGCAATGCCTTTTTCATGCTGTGTATCACTTCGGATAGAATCCTGCTCATTCAATAGTTAGATGTAGTCTTTATTACATTAGTTAGAAGTAATTGCATCCACAAACTTTTAAGGTGAGTCAGGAGGTAATCACACCTCATAAGTCAACTTAAAAAGTTAAGGATTTATCTCATGGCCATCGAACAACTGAGCTTAAACCAAGTTAACCGTGATCTCAAGGAGTGTATTCAAAACTGCTTGGATTGCCATAGCATTTGCCTAAATACTGTGACATATTGCCTACAACAAGGTGGTCGTCACTCAGAACCAAATCATATCCGCCTGATGCTTGATTGCGCGGAAATTTGCACCACCAGTGCTAATTTTATGCTCCGAACTTCAGATTTACACACTCGCACCTGCGATGTTTGTGCTGTACTGTGTGAACGTTGTGCAGATGACTGCGATGATATAGGTAGTGATGGTCAGATGAAAGCCTGCGCTGATATGTGCCGTCGTTGTGCCGAATCTTGTCGAAGAATGGCCATGACAGCAGCGTAAATCATTGTAGGCGAGAAATGAATCATCACTTCTTGTTGATATTTTTGAGAAGTGATGATACTTCTTGCTCATTTCTTTTAACGCAGATCAGCAGTGTTCAAAGACAAATCTTGAAACATGGGCGTGCTGAGATAACGTTCTCCAAAGGAAGGTTGAATCATGACGATTAATTTGCCGGCATTTTCTGGGCGTTGCGCGACTTGGATTGCTGCACATAAGGCTGCGCCGGAGGATATACCAGATAATAATCCTTCTTCTTTGGCTAAACGTCGCCCATAAGCGATCGCTTGTTCGTCACTAACTCGAATCACTTCATCAAGCAATTCCAGACGCAGCACATCAGGGACGAATCCCGCGCCAATACCTTGAATTTTATGAGGACCGGCTGCACCACCTGAGAGAATGGGGCTATTGCTGGGTTCAATTGCGATCGCTTGCAAACTCGGCTTGTATTCTTTTAATACTTCTGCAATCCCTGTAATCGTCCCACCAGTCCCGACTCCAGCAATCACGATATCTACTTCTCCGTCAGTATCTGCCCAAATTTCTTCGGCGGTAGTTTCTCTGTGAATTTTGGGGTTAGCTGGGTTGCGAAACTGTTGCAGCATCAAAGCGTTGGGAGTATTGGCCACAATAGCTTCAGCTTTATTAATCGCCCCTCGCATTCCTTCCGCGCCTGGTGTTAATTCTAACTTTGCACCGTAGGCTTTGAGCATAGAACGTCGTTCTTGGCTCATTGTCTCTGGCATTGTCAAAATTAAACTGTAGCCACGTGCTGCTGCTACCATCGCTAAAGCAATGCCTGTATTTCCGGAAGTTGGTTCCACTAAAATGGTTTTTCCTGGCTCAATTAAACCCTCTGCTTCTGCCGCCAAAACCATACTAATTCCAATCCGGTCTTTAACTGAAGCGGCTGGGTTCATGCCTTCGAGTTTGACAACTATCCTGGCTCCCACTCCCTCAGCTTGAGGAATTTTATTCAGTTGAACTAAAGGCGTTCTACCAATAAGTTCTGTAATATCTTTAGCAATTCTCATAAATTAACTCCTATGATTTTACGTCTAGAACCAACTATTACGGATCAAAATCAACGTGTATGTATTTAATTTATATTCAGTGTAAGTAAATACGTAAATTATCTACTCTTGCTAACCGGACAAAAATGATTGTCTAAATAATCAATTTGAAGTAATTTTATCACTTATCCTTCACCCGCGATGTTTTTTAGTTACCATAATCTACTTTAATAGCTAAATTCATTTGTCTGTGGTTGACTCAATAAGTTTTACTAAAAATGAATTTCCGCAGAAAAAAGTTATTCATTTAACTTTCAATAATTTATAATTAGTATATAAGGCTGCATTTACAGTCAAAGATTAATAGATTATTTGTGAAATTTATTGTACACTCACCACATAATCTATTTGCTTGAGTACAAACTTTGAACATCAAAAATTAGAATAAAAACGGCTTTCTAGTATTGCCCCATATAGCTTTAAGCCTGAGTGCAGAAATCCTAGTACCCCACCTCATAAATACTCGTACCTCATCTCATAAATACTCGTACCCATCCCCCAAAAAAATTATCTAAGCCTGATGAGATAGCCGTTATAGGCTTTGAGTACAACTTTAATAAATTTAATAATCTTAATTTCGCTAGATTAAACTCGGCTCAAAAGGGACGACTGCTATAAATTTTGTAGGATTTACGCAGAGATTCCCCTCTACCCCCCGAAGTTCCTAGGGTTTTACCCAACGAATTAGGGGGGACTTCTTAACTCTTGTAGTTACGAAGATGTTAGTCCTCAGTTGATAATTATAGCTTTTGTGGAAAAATCAGTAACTTTTCAGTAGTCAGTGAACAAACTGAAGGCTGATAAATGGTTAAACTTTAGTATTAGAAATGTTTGAAAAGTGGAAAGCAAAAACTGGTTAGGTAAACAGCAACAGAAATTTGTCTGGGTGCATACTATCTAACACAGGAGAGCAAATATGAAAGTCAAACTTCTTAATGTTCTCACAGTTTGTTTAGTTACCTTAGTAGTGCTTTCTCCAGGGTTAGTAGTATTTAGCATAGTTTGGGGACGACATATTGAGTTCGTTAAGATGCAGAATTTAGCCTGTGAAGTCAACAAAAACAGTACAGCCAATTCTGCCCTTGTTTACCCAAAAATAGCTAAAACTTTATCTCAATATCAGACAAAGAACGAAATCTCTGATCGCAATCTTGTGAACCGATTATTAATTGCTGCCGAGCAATATAGACTTGCAAGCATTTTGCAATGGTTTGTCTTAATCACCCCGATTTTTGTAGGATTAGGGATTATTGTTTACGACAGATATCTTGTTTATCGTGCTGCTATCTTAAAACAACAAGTTGAAATGTTGGAAAGGCTTTGGCAGCAAAGTATCGAGTAATCCTCTCTGCAAATTTTACTCATTAAAGAAGCGAAATTACCATGACAGAAGAACGCCAAATCCAATATTTTGATCTCATTGACCAGTTACTTAAATGTCCCAATGGTCAAGAACCAGAAGTTTTAGAAGCACAACCAGAATTAATTGATGCTCCTTTTGTGGAAACAATGCTACAAGTAGCATCTAGTTTTGCTCATGGTGGTAATCAAGAAGGCGCTCAGTTTTTATTCTTTGTAGCTCGTGAATTAGCAAAGCAACTGGGCTTATATCCTGAAGTTCCAAATTCTGAAGTTGCAAGTAAGGAGTAAATATGCTGCTGACTGAAACCGACGCTGGACAAATTGCGTTAGAGTTCCTCATGGCAGACTGGAATATCTCAGAAGATCATCGAGAGTGGTTTGTGATGTTAGGCTCTCGGCTGATTGGCGAGAGTTGGTACATTGTAGAATTGGGTGTAGAAGGGTTTCCAGATCGTTGGTTTATTGAAGTCTATGATACGGGAATGTGTGACCCAAACTATACATTTATATCACCGATTCCGGCTTCAGAAGGATTTTCAGATTTTGTAGATGTTCCAGAAATGGTGGCTGAAGTTTTAGTAGCAGAGCGTAAAGCTCGTTAATCAACATTAAAATTCAAAATTCAGAATGTACATTAATTAAAACTGAAGATTTTGAGTTTGCTATTTAAAGCTTTCAACCGAGCTAAGAAACCAGACTTCTGAAATTTGTCACAATTAAAGCCGAATAATATATGAGGTGAGGCTAAACTCTAGCACACCTCATTTTTTAATAGGAAAAAAGAAAGAAATCCTGTGAGTTGTCATGCTTAATTGACAATTATATGTTATATTAAATAGCGTGATGAGCGCTACAGAAATATCAGTTGATATGATTGCTGAACATATCCTAGCTAAAGAATTCACAAGAGTCGTCACTCACTATTACCCCACACTTGGAGAATTACTAGACGGGTGTCATGTGAAAGTCATTACCTGTTTTTGGGGACGGCCAGCTAGACGTTTGCAATATATAGGGATTTATTGCTCGGAAAAAATGCTTCCCTATGTACAAGCCCAAAAAGATGTACTCAGAGAACTAGCAGATAATATGGGACTAATTCAAGTAGTCTGTATGAACGGGTCACGATTGCTACGCGATCCCATGTCTAAACTCAAGCATACCAATCCCCGTTTATGGTTGGAGTTGCAATGGGTGACAACTTTAAATTGCGATCGCCTACAATGAAAACTGGAATTTTTTGCAATTACGAAAATCATCATCAGAATAGCCGCCGGACAATCTTTGAACAAGTCGCGCTAGTGCAGCAGGCGGAAAGCTTAGGTTTTGACTCAGCCTGGGTGAGTGAACATCATTTTAATGAATTCAACCTCAGCTCGTCTATGTTGCTGTTAATGGCGCACCTAGCGGGGCTTACGTCAACGATTCAATTAGCGACGGCGGCGGTATTATTGCCATTTCATAACCCGATTCGGGTAGCAGAAGATATTGCTACTTTGGATAATTTGTGTAATGGCAGATTATTATTTGGGGTGGCAAAGGGAGGGCCTTTCCCTCAGCATAATAAGCATTTTGGCACACCAATGGGTGAATCTCGCGCCAAAATGTTAGAAGCGATCGCCTTAATTCAAAAGCTGCTATATGATGACAACGTGTCATTTGATGGGCAGTATTATCAATGCGATCGCTTGACAATTTACCCCAAACCATTGCAGTCTCAAATTCCAGTTTACATCGCCACTGGTGATGATCAAGGCATAGAATTTGCCGCCCAAAATTCCTTCGGCTTAATGGGGGGTCCGCCATTCTCCTTAGAGAGATTGAAAAATACAGTGGCTAAATATCGAGAATTCAATACTAGTGGCTCCGAAAAACTTGTATTGGCGCGCTTCTTTTATGTTGGTAAAACCTACGATGAAGCAGTGAGTGAGGCATTACCATTCATTCGCAAATTCAGCCAAAAAATGCAAGCCAATTCGGCTGAAGTCATGGAGAAAAGCAAGAATCCCAACCAGAAACCATTTGACCGTACAAATATTTGTTTCGATGAAGACTATTTAATTGAGAATTCAATTATTGGTGATGTGAGGACTTGTCGAGACAAAATCAAAAGATTTCAATCCGAGTTAAATATCGGTACATTAGCGCTCAAACCCTCTTCTTTTGTGCTGCAAAAGAACTTAGAAAGTTTAGAGCGCTACAACCAAGAGGTTCGGAATTATGTCTAAACTGCACCAGCTTCCTCCCGATGATTTACCACCAACTGAGGTAACGAAACAGGATGGAATGCTGCATTTGGAGTTAGAACGATCCACTGGCAGATGCTTTTTTCACGCTTGCGATCGCATTACGCAAGTCTTATTATCAAACTGTCAATGGTATCTTACCAAGAATAGCACAACCCTAACGCTCATAATTGACTGCCCTGATATAGTATCTTACTGGCATATAGTCAGTAATATTCCCCAGTTAGGGAATAGGCTAGAGAGGTTTACTCATAACGCCAAAATCCGCGTTTATCCTCCATTTGGTAAAGGCAAGCCATTTGAAATCAGTGTCAATGAAATTTCGGCTTATCGGGATTGGCTTTAATAGCAGACCTCTCGATTGCCTAATATCATATTACTCTTCCCCGCCTCCGGGGAGGGAATTAAAACAGACATAACTCTAGGAAATTTGTAGCTAAATCTTACTTGTTTAAATAGTCTTCATTCCCAAATTAGCCCGAATATCACTAATTTGTACATCCCAATATTTATCCCATTTTTGAGCGATAAACTTAGCTGAAGTTTGAGAACCAAGATTATAACCACGGGAAATTTCGGACATTAAATATTGGGTTTTATCTGGTTCATAAAGACAAATTCTCACCAGGGCAAAACTCACCATTATAGAGCTGATAGGAATAGGTGTTTGAGCAAGCAAGAAAGATTGTACTCCAACTTCACCAATTTCATCAGTACCAAATCCACCCACTATATGATAAAAATCATGGGTAGTTCTCCAAAGCATATTGAGATAAGATATATCATCAACTACAGGAACTGTCTGATAGAAAGAGATTTTAAAGCCCTTGGACTTAATATGATCAGCGTAAAGCTGACCTAAAGTACCCTCTGGAAGCTGGCTTAACTCATCCAAATTAAAAGGAGCTGGTAGCCACCGTTCTTTAAACATGATATTGACTTCTGGAATTTTCTTTAGCTCATTAACGGCTGTCTGTGCCATTTCCGTTTTATCAAGTGCGTCTTGAAACTGGCTCACTTTATCAATGCTTATGTCCGGACTTGTTAGTTTATTAGATGCTAGAAATTGAATAATGTAAGAAATGAGTCCTTTCTCGGCGTTACGAGTAATTATATTGACCATAGTGATGTTTACCTTGTAATATAGGTTTGCTAATTAAGACCTAAAGGGCATGATTTAAAATTCAAAAATTGCCAGTAAAAGAATAGTATGCACTATCTATTTTTTATCAAAATAAATATTTTTTTCATGGATCTTCAGAAGGATTACAGAAATTAGTACCTTGCTGTTTATTTAAAGATTAAATCAAAATATCAAGACTAAAATGATGCACTTTGTGTGTAAATTAGATACTTTGCAAATTAGTAAAAACACGAAAAAACACAGATAAACAAATATATCTGTGTTCGTTGAAATTGACTTTTCGACTGATAATATTTACCCAGATTCAGGTATAGCAATTAAACAGAAATTGGAATCGATAAATTCGACATTCTTGCAGATAACCACCCATACCAACGTTCTAGACCAGCACCAGTAGTCGCAGAAACCTGAAAAATCTTAATTTGGGGATTAACCTGTCGAGCATAATCTATACATTTTTGCACATCAAACTGTACATAAGGCAGCAAATCAACCTTAGTAAGAATCATGATGTCACTAGCACGAAATATGTGGGGATATTTGATCGGCTTATCTTCGCCCTCAGTTACCGAGAGAATGACAACCTTAGCGTGTTCTCCCAAATCAAACAAAGCCGGACAAACCAAATTTCCCACATTTTCAATCATCACCACCGAATCGAGAGGTGGGTTCAATTGTTGTAAACCCCTGTCAATCATAGAGGCTTCTAAATGGCAACCAGTACCCGTATTAATTTGTACAACCTTACAGCCTGTTTCCTGAATTTTTTGGGCATCATTAGCGGTTTCTTGGTCGCCTTCAATTACACTAATAGGTAACTGATGTTTTAAATCATGAATAGTCCGAGTTAACAGAGTTGTTTTCCCCGAACCAGGAGAACTCATTAAATTTAAAGCTAAAATATTGCGTCCTTTAAACCATCCCCGATTTTGGGCTGCTATCAGATTATTTTTCGCTAAAATATCCTGTTCTAAAGATATTGTTGTATTATGTATTTTGGCATGAACTTGAGAAGCTTCATGCTGAGTATCATGATTATGAGAATGAGTGATTATAGTACCATCAGGTAAAGTGTGAGTATGATCATGGTGATTGTGTTCAACCTCACCAGTTTCTAAATTAGTAATTGTGCTTTCAGCATCATCAGAACAACCGCAAGTTACACACATAATTACTCTATTTCGATTTCCTTAATTTTCAATTCTTCACCAGCTATTAAGTCTAATTGCACGCTACCACAGTCACATACACCAAAAAGTTTATTTAAATGTATTTCTGCACCACATTGACGACATCGTGCTAAACCCGGAATTTCCCTAATTTCTAATATCGCCCCGACCAAAACTGTACCTTGAGTACAGATATCAAAACAGAACTCAATAGCATCAGGTAAAATTGCCGAAAGTTGACCAATTTCTAACACCACCCGTTGAACCTTTGCACCTTGGGCGTGTTCACTAACAATAGCCACAATATTTTGCGTAATTCCTAGTTCGTGCATAAAATTAAGTGCTGAGTTTACTAAAAACCTCTCTCCTACAAGGAGAGAGGCTTTGAAACACCCATTCCCTTGTAGGGAAGGGGAGAAAGGGGGTTAGGTTTATAAAATTTTTGGGTAATAAACAATACTTTTCAAACATCCTCTAAATAATCATTCTTTCTTCCTTGGCGACCTTCTCCCAAGGGGAGACGCTACGCGAAGGCGACTTGGCGGTATGCGCTGCGCGCACGCTACGCGAACGTTATTCCAAAAAATCAACAAATCCGGGGTAATTGTTCACCCACCAACATATCTACAATTCTTTCAGTCCCAAAAGCAGTTCTTAACAACACAATACCCGGAGGCGAAGCAATCACCTCACCAATTACACAAGCATCCTTCCCGGCTGGGTGAGACTTCATAGCTGATAAAACAGTTTCAGCATTCTCACTTCCTACCACCACAACTAACTTACCTTCATTAGCCAAATACAAAGGATCTAGACCTAGTATTTCACAAACTCCTTTAACTTCTTCCCGCACAGGGATAGATTCTTCATCAAGACGAATACCTACACCAGAACTCACAGAAAATTCATTTAAAACTGTCGCTAAACCGCCCCGTGTAGCATCGCGCATAGCGTGAACATCAGGACAAACACTCAGGATATTTTCTACTAAACTATGCAACGGTTGACAGTCACTTTCGATATTAGTTTCTAATGCTAATTCCCCACGGGCGATTAAAATTGCTGCACCATGATTTCCCAATTCGCCATTAATAATTACTACGTCTCCCACTTGGATATTATGGGCTGAGATGTTAATTCCTTGAGGAATTACCCCAATACCTGTAGTATTAATAAACAGTTTATCAGCAGCACCACGTTGAACAACTTTTGTGTCACCTGTGACAATTTGCACGCCAGTTTTTTGGGCGGCTAATTTCATACTAGCAACAACACGCCGCAAGGTTTCTACTTCTAATCCTTCTTCTATAATAACGCTACAAGTGAGATATAAAGGTTTAGCACCGCTGACGGCTAAATCATTAATAGTGCCATTAATTGCTAATTCGCCAATATCACTACCGGGAAAAAATAAGGGGTCTACAACGTAAGAATCTGTGGTAAATGCTAGTCTATCTCCCTGTTGGGTGAGACTAGCTAAGTTTAAACTGGCTTGGTCTTCTAATTGGGAGAGAATCGGATTATCAAAGCTATTAACAAAAATATCGTCAATTAAATCGCGCATGGCTTTACCGCCGCTACCGTGGGCGAGGGTAATATGAGTATCTCGTGTTTTATTTTGGCGGGGTTTGCCGATTTTTTGTAATAGAGGATTTTGGGTTTTGTGTTTGGGGGAAATATTCATATTAAAAAACGAACCACAAAGTGCGCGAAGGAAGAGAGGAAGAGGAAGTTTAGATGCCTTTTTCTTTATGTCTACCGCTATGTTTATCTATATGTAGTTGACCGCCAACTGCCCAATTTTCTCGCTCAAATTCATCAATATGTATGGTTATCCATTCGGGTTTAGCACCCAAGGTTTCAATTAGTGTATCGGTTAGTGCTTTGACTAATTGGCGCTTTTTTTCGACTGAGTGACCTTTGGCTATTTGTACTGTGATGAATGGCATATATTTTTTCTCCTAGTTTGTGTAATAAACCCCACCCCCAGCCCCTCCCCGCAAGCGAGGAGGGGAGTTAGAGAATGATTCTGTTTATTTGGATGTGGCTAGTTGTTGGGCTTTTTTACTAATTGCGGAAAGTCTGCCATATTTGTAATAGGCTGCACACGCACCTTCTGAGGAAACCATGCAGCTTCCAATGGGTGTTTCTGGTGTGCAAGTTGTACCAAATACTTTACATTCCCAAGGTTTTAAGACTCCTTTGAGGATTTCTCCACATTTACAAGCTTTGTGGTCGGCTACTTTTAAGTTAGGAATAATAAATTTCTGTTCGGCATCGAATTGGGCATATTCAGCCCGGATCTTTAAGCCAGATTCTGGTATTTCACCTAAGCCTCGCCAATCAAAGTTTTCTCGCACTGCAAATACTTGGTTCATGGCTTGCAATGCTATTAAGTTTCCGGCTGGTTCTACTAATCTGTTATATTGGTTTTCTACTTCACAACGATTTTCTAATAGTTGCTGTAAGATCATCCAAATTGATTGCAGTATATCTAATGGTTCAAAGCCGGAAATTACTATGGGTTTATGATATTTTTGGGAAATAAATTGATATGGTTCTGTTCCAATTACCATGCTGACATGACCAGGCCCAATAAATCCATCTAGCTGTAAATCTGGGTTATCTAGTAGGGCTTGAAGGGCGGGTATAACAAGAACATGGTTGGAAAACATACTAAAGTTGGTAATGTTTTCGGCTGCTGCTTGCAAGATGGTGAGGGCGGTACTGGGGGCGGTGGTTTCAAAGCCGAGGGCGAAGAAGACTATTTCTTTGTCTGGGTTGTCTCTGGCGATTTGCAAGCTATCCAGGGGGGAGTATAGCATGCGGATATCTGCACCTGTGGCTTTGGCTTGGAGGAGGTTGGTGGTGGAACCGGGAACTCGCATGGTGTCGCCAAATGTGGCGAGAATAACGTTATGATTTTGGGATATAGCGATCGCATCGTCTAATCTCCCTTTTGGCATGACGCATACTGGACAACCAGGCCCGTGGATGAGTTCTAAATTGGGGGGAAGGATGTCTTCTATACCGTATTTAAATATGGAGTGGGTATGTCCACCGCATATTTCCATCAGTTTTATGGGTTTTTTTAGTTGGTTGCTTAGTTGGGTTATTTGGTTGCTTAGGGCTGCGGCTTTTTCTGGTTCTCGAAATTCGTTGACGTATTTCATGGGGGATTTTCGCTTTTTGTTGGGGGAGTTTCTAACGAACCGCCAAGTCGCCAAGTACGCCAAGGAGGAGGAGTTTTAGGTGGTTATTTGTGCTTGGGCGGTTGCTAGTTCTTCTAATAGTTTTAATGTTTCTGCTGCTTCTTGTTCGTTGATACGATTCATGGCGAAGCCGACGTGAACTAGTACCCAATCTCCTATACATTTTTCGGGGGGATGTTCTTCGTTGACTATGCAGGCTATGTTTATTTGGCGTTTAACTCCAGCTATGTTAACTATGGCTAGTTTATGGTTAATGTCGCTAATTTCTACTATTTGACCTGGGATTCCTAAGCACATTTTTGTTTTCCTGGAATTTATGAATCGAACCACAGAGGCGCAGAGAACGCAGAGGGAAGATTAAGAGTTAGGGGTTAATTGGGCGGCTGTAATTACTGCTTGTCCTAGTGATATATTGCCGTCGTTAGCAGGGAGTAAACTGTGAGTTAATACGGTTATTCCTAAATTTTGTAAATCTTGGGTAACTTGTGTTAATAAAATGCAGTTTTGAAACACTCCTCCTGTTAAGATGACTTGATTAATTAGGTTTTCTTGAGCAAGATGTTTAACTACATCAGCAATAATTTTAGCTAAACTCTTATGGAATTTTGTGGCTATGTCTGATTGGGAAATCGGTTTTTGCAAGTCTTGAAGCAGGGCTTGCCACATTGGTTTTGAGTCTATATAATAAATGCTATCGAAAAAGTTAAAATGAAAAGGATAATTTAGCGTTTCTTCATAATTATTTAAGTTGCTAGGATTTACTAAGGCTTCCATTGCGATCGCACTTTGTCCTTCATAGCTACATTCTTCTGGATAAATGCCTATAGCCGCAGCTACTGCATCAAACAACCTCCCTACGGATGAGGCTGGGGGCGAGTTAATTCCTTTATCTACAGCTTGTTTAAGTAGCTTTAATGGTTGTTGTTGCAAAAATTTGATAATTTCTAACTCAGGATATTTTTGTTGGCAATCATCCCAAATTTCGGCACTGAGTAAGTGGGCGTAGGTGTTACGCCAAGGCTGATAAATTGCTTTTTCACCGCCAATCATCGCCACTGGCTTAAATGTTGCAAGGCGCTGAAATTGACGATAATCTGCTAACAGAAATTCTCCTCCCCAAAATTTGCCGTCTTCGCCATAACCTAATCCATCTAAAGCAATACCTAAAACTGGAGGAGAATCTAAAGGAATCCCATTTTCTGCCATACAAGCAGCAATATGGGCGTGATGATGTTGGATAGGATGAAGTTTAAATTTATTAACAAATGCGAGTTCTTTACCGAGTTTTGTGGAAAGATATTCTGGGTGCTTATCGATAGCGATCGCTTGTGGTTGATGCTCAAATAAATTTAAATATAAATTGAGTGTATCTTGATAAGCATGAAAAGCCGCAGCATTTTCTAAATCTCCCAAATGTTGAGAAAGAATTGCTTCATTGTCGCGCAATAAACAAAAGGTATTTTTTAACTCACTACCCATCGCTAAAATAGGCGTTACCTTCTCAAATCCCGGTGGTAAAATTATCGGTGCTGGTGCATATCCCCTAGCCCGGCGAATGATTTTTACTTGATTATCAATCACCCGCACAACAGAATCATCTACTCGATTCACAATATCCCGATTATGCAAGAGAAAATAATCCGCAATATGATCTAACTTTTCTCTAGCTTCTTCATTATCAATACATTGCGGTTCATCAGCAATATTCCCACTTGTGAACACAATGGGGCGATTCATCCGCCGCAAAATTAAATGATGTAAAGGCGTATATGGTAACATAAAACCGAGATAATTTAGTCCCGGTGAAACTGAAGGCGCAATTATACAATCAGGATTTTTCTGTAACAATACAATAGGCGCAGCAGAACTTGCTAATAATTCTTTTTCCTGAGTATTAACAGTACAATATTCCTCAATTACTCCTATATCTCGCGCCATTAAAGCCAACGGTTTATGATAACGCCGTTTACGCTGACGCAATTTTTGTACAGCAGCTTCTTGAGTTGCGTCACAAGCCAGATGAATACCACCCAACCCTTTAATAGCGACAATTTCGCCTTTTTGTAACAGAGTACAAACAGCATCAACATCATCCATCATCGAAAACATCGAAGCCGTCACAGGTTTACCATCAGCCCGTTCTAACCAAGCTTTCGGTCCGCAAGTATGACAAGCTACAGGTTGGGCGTGAAAACGACGATTCTCCACATTTTCATACTCCCGTTCACATTCAGCACACATAGCAAACGCAGACATACTGGTATTGCATCTATCGTAAGGAATCCCACGAATAATACTGAAGCGAGGACCGCAATGAGTACAATTAGTAAAAGGATAACGATAAAAATGACTAAAAGGGTCAAAAATTTCCTGTTGACATTGGGGACAAATCGCCGCATCAGGAGTAACTTCTGTATTTTTAGAACTACTCACACTACGAGAAATCACAAAATCAGTAAAATCCCCACCACCTTCATAACTAACTCTCGTCAACTCCTGAATTTTACCCAAAGGAGGACATTCAATATATAGTCTCCTCACAAACTCAGTAATAGCCTCCTCACTTCCAGAAACCCGAATTAAAACACCCTCACCATCATTACAAACATCACCAAACAAACCACAAACCTTAGCCAGACGATAAACAGTAGGACGAAAACCCACACCTTGAACAGTCCCCCGAACCCTCACTTCTTCCATTCTTCTTACTTTGCGCCTATTAAACAGCTAAAATTACCCTCTTCCTTGGCGAACTTGGCGACTTGGCGGTTCGTTTAATAAATCAACCCCCACAACAAAACGCGATTATTCCCCGAATCAGCAACCACCGCAGTCTTACCACAAACCTTCACCCCATAACACCAATTCAAAGTATCTCGCCCAGGTAAACCAAAATCACGATTTTCACCCTTACATTTAAAACTAACTTGTCCCACCAAAGCATCAGCAACCGCCCCAGATAATAATTGAGACTCCGGCTTTCTCCATCCTAACAAACGAGAATTTGCAGTATCAGCAACCAGCAAACAATCATTACCAACCGCTACACCATAAGGCATACTTAAACTACTAGCACTAGGAAAATAAACACCTTGATTCATTTCCACAGAATCAAAACTTTTTTGTCCTAAAACCACCGCACAAGGGGCATTATTTTCTACAGGTATTCCCTCCCAAATCATCACTCGATGATTACCTGCATCAGCCACAACTAAATTGTCTCCCCAAACAGTAATATCATGACACCAACGCATACTCGCCGCAGTCGGAGAACTCCCGCCATTTTCGTCGCGAGATATCATATCTGGTTGTCCCAAAACTAAATCCGCAGGTTGACCATTTTCTGTAGGTAATTGTTGCCAAATTAATAATCGACGATTTCCCGTATCAGCTACAAATAGCTTTCCCTGATGATAGAAAACACCATAAGGCCAGTGCATAGTATTTGCAGCCGCTTGATGAGTTCCTCTATTTGGTTCATTTTGGCTAAAATCAGCTTGTCCTAACACCAAATCTGCGGGAACATGACTATCTTCTGGGACATTTTTCCAAATCAATATCCGATGATTCCAAGCATCAGCTACCGCTAAACCTGTACCACAAGCACAAATGACTGTTGGGACACTAAAAGTATTGCTTCTCGGTGTACCTTTAGCATTTTGTCCTTCATGATAAAAATCCGGTTGTCCAATTACCCAATCAGCCGGTTGACTATCTTTAGTAGGTACATTTCGCCATCCCAATAACCGATGATGTCCTGTATCTGATACCCATAAAGAACCAGTTTCAGATAACAAACAAGCACCACGAGGCCCAAACATATTTATAGGACTAGGTGCTATGGGTATAGCTAATATTTCTGGTTCAATAATATTACCTAAAATCACCTCTGCCCCATGAGATAATAAAGGTAATAAGTCTAACGCAGGATTAAGATTTATGGGTATATCCATTAACCACAAATGAACACTGATAGCTATTTAAACTTATTAGTAGATATCAACGTGTATCGATGGTGGCAGTTTTTCAATTAAATTGAATATTTTGGCAGTTTTACAAAAACTTTCTCTCCTTTAAGCTGTACTGGATAAGACTGCAATAGCACATCAGCAACAGTTAAACATTCCCCAGTTTCTAAGTTATACTGAAATCCATGTGATTTACAAGTGAGAATATTATTATCTAATTTACCCATATCTAAAGGAGTCGCTAAATGTGGACAAGCATTTAGGTAACAAGTAATATTTACACCTTGACGATATAAAATTAGAGAATTTTTGCCAACTTTACCTGTCAATATCCCAGATTCAGGAATTTGATCACTTGTTGTCAGTTTAACCCAAGTAGCGGTATCTTCTGGAGTAAATGGATTGTTTGCAGTAGAAGTATGATTGACTGCTACAACTTTAGTAATTTCAGGACAATGATTTTTTATTGCCTGTTCTACACTCTGAGTTAAAGTTAAGGTTGAAGTGGGACAACTGCTACAATTTCCAATTAATTTTAGTTCTACTGTATCTGGTGGTTTAATGGCGACAAATTCTACATCGCCATCATGGCTTTTTAAGCCTGGGCGAACTTCTTCTAGGGCTGTTTGAATTCTTTCTATTAATGGTGCTTGTGGTGGTTTAATTAGTTCGTGATAAAGCAAAACTGAATATACTATTTCATCGTCTACGGCTTGGCGCAAGGCTGACATTGATTCTTGTTTCAGGCTTTTGATTAAATGCGTTAATGCTGCTTTATGTAAGTCTTCTATTGCTCTTTTTAGTCCTACTGCTACACATCTTTGGCTTTCATCCCATTGGGCTATAATTGCTTCAAAACGATTAATTTCTTGAATTAGTTCTTCCAGTTTTGTCATTATTATTATTTATTGGATGGTAATTAGGAATCAGTTACTGGTTTAGGGATTTACGAACCACAGAGGCGCAGAGGACACGGAGGAATGAGGAAGAGAAAGAGAAAGCTTTTTATTGGAGGTTTATCTGTAAGGATATCTATTTCATTTTGAAATCTTTCAGGAGAAATGGCATTATTGTACTTGTGACTAAACTAGCTACTGTTATTGGTAGCCAAAAGGGTAATTTTGTTTGTGATAATGATAGGATGATCATGGAACCGATACTTGTACCAATCACAATTTGTTTGAAAAAATATTTGGGGTCGCGTAGTAGTTTTCCTTTGAAAAATAATTTCGCTGAAAGCCATCCAATTTCAAACATAATGTCTCCTAATAATTGGTGAATAATTTTAGTACGGCAAAACTTAAGATTATGGCGGGAATTACGCCAGCCGGTCCAAATAATGCGCCTAATGTTGCTGCAAATTGATAACCAATGTCTTTTCCAGCTAACAGCATTGCGCCAATAGCACCACCAATCATCGATAAGGCTGTGGCTATGAATATCCAGGCGAATTCTGTAGCGATGTTCAATTCACCTGCTAGTAAATTTGTGAAAAAATCTCTGATGTCTGGGTTGTTCAAAATGTCTGTCATGGTAGTTGTAAAATGAGGGGAAAAATGCAAATTTAATCCATACCTACTCGCATTTCTACTTCTACATCTTGTATGGCTTGGGCGACGGCTTCTGCTTGTGCTATTTGCTGATTTTGGGTGAATATTCCCCACGCTTCTTGATAGTAAGTATATGCTTTTAGGAGGTTTTTAGGATTGCCAGCTTCTGGTTTTTCTATGTCATCTGGTAAGTTGAATAAGGCGTTTGCTTTGTTAGATATGGTGTTAGCATATTCTAATGGTGTGTCTCTGGAATTACGCACTTTTAAGGCTTCGTCGTAGGCTGCGATCGCACGTAAGTTATTATCTACAGGATGGGAACTGACTAAATATTGCAACGCGTTACCCAAGTTGTTCTGTAACATCGCATATTCCCTGGGATGGTCAATTAAGTTAATATGCTTTAATGCCACTTCAAAGGATTGCACTGCTAAACCTTGACGCAAGTATTCCCGTTCTGATGACATGGGCATGGAGAGGTAGGCGATCGCAATATTATTGTATAAAATCGCGTATTCTTGTGGGTAATCCTCCCACGTAAACACCTGCAAAGCCTCGTGATAAGCTTTGATACTGTCCGTCATGCGTGCCAAATTAAATGGTACTAATGACTGCAACACCAACCCAAAATTCATCTGTGCCTCTGCTAATTCTTCGGGCAAAGCTAATTGTTGTAAAATTGGCAAAGCCTCTTCATAACTGGCTTTCGCTTGCAGCAACAGTTGAGAACCTTCATCAGGGATACTCTGTAACGTGCCTGCCATCCCCACCAAGGCGCGGGCTTTCAATAGGGCGGACTCCTCACCACACATCTGATATGCTCGGTAATATAGCCCCACTGCGTTCCGCAAATCTTGGGCGGTTTTAGGCTGCTTATGAAAGCCTTGTGCCATTTCGATCAGCATCTCGATTTTTTCTGCTGCTGTCGCTGACTCTGATTTGATAGCTGCGATCGCCGCCTTAACTGCTGAATCTGTAATGCTGGGGTTCATAACTGCCTTAATTTTGTCAACGCCCATGAAGTGGGTTTATTAACTAAGCGGATTTACGCAGATTTGGAATCCCATACCCTTGTAGAGACGCAATTCATCGCGTCTATCAATTTTTTTACTATAGAACAATCTATTTCTCAAATTCTATGGGGAAATTGCTAATATTAATGTCAGCTTTAAACACATAAAATATTTTGATTTCGAGTATTAATTATATTTCCCCACAAACCTACACCATTTCTTTATGAGGCTGCGCCTAATTTCCTTTCCTTATCTTTCCTTTCTCGGTGTCCTCTGCGTCTCTGTGGTTCATTTATCTTTAAATTGAGAGCATCTTTATACAGAATTGGTATTACATAATAATTAATTTTTATTTAATGAACAATAATTATTTTAAAACCTAGATTATACTGGTTAATAAATATTGATAACTAGGTGATACTCTACAAGTCTGATCACCTACCTCTACCATGATCAACAATAGATAAATGTGTAGCTAATGACTAATGTACTATGGCTGCAAGGTGGTGCTTGTTCAGGGAACACCATGTCATTTCTCAACGCCGAAGAACCGACAGTTTGCGATCTGATTGCTGACTTTGGTATCAAGTTACTTTGGCATCCCTCCTTGGGATTGGAAATGGGTAACGATTTGCAAACCCTGCTGCGGGATTGCGTTTCAGGCAAAATACCCCTAGATATCTTAGTGTTTGAAGGCAGCGTTGTGAATGCCCCCAACGGCACTGGGGAATGGAATCGGTTTGCCGATCGCCCCATGAAAGATTGGTTAACAGACTTATCCCAAGCGGCTAAATTCATTGTCGCCGTGGGAGACTGTGCAACCTGGGGAGGAATCCCAGCCATGTCACCCAACCCCAGCGAGTCACAAGGTTTACAATTTCTCAAGCGTGAAAAAGGCGGCTTTTTAGGCAAAGACTTTGTTTCCAAAGCCGGCTTACCTGTAATCAACATTCCCGGATGTCCCGCCCATCCCGATTGGATTACGCAGATATTAGTAGCGATCGCCACTGGACGCATAGCAGATATCGCCCTCGATGAATTGCATCGTCCTCAAACCTTCTTCAACACATATACCCAAACAGGCTGTACCCGTAACGTCCACTTCGCCTACAAAGCATCAACCGGCGAATTTGGTCAACGTAAAGGTTGCCTATTTTATGATTTAGGTTGTCGTGGTCCCATGACACATTCATCCTGCAACCGTATTTTGTGGAACCGTGTTTCCTCCAAAACCCGCGTGGGGATGCCTTGTTTAGGTTGTACAGAACCAGAATTTCCCTTCTTTGACCTCCAGCCAGGAACCGTATTTAAAACCCAAACAGTCATGGGGGTTCCCAAGGAATTACCGCCAGGTGTCAAACAGAAAGATTACGCCGTATTGACAATGGTCGCTAAAGATGCAGCACCAGCTTGGGCAGAAGAAGACTTTTTCACAGTTTAGAAGTCAGGAAAAAACTAACCACAGAGGCACAGAGGACACAGAGTTATGAGAATTTGAGCGCTTTTTTGCGTCAGTCTGATTATGCCGTTCTGTACAGGTAGGGTGTGTTATCGCGTAGCGTAACGCACCAATTCTGATTTTAGGTGCATTAGAAAAAATGTCTGTAACGCACCCTACTAATTAATTAAAAGAGAGGAGAGAGAATGACAATTCAAACACTGGATATTTCGCCTGTTGGTAGAGTCGAGGGCGATTTAGATGTGCGCGTCGATATCGATAATGGGCGAGTAGTTAACGCCTGGACACACGCCGAACTGTTTCGCGGATTTGAAATTATTCTCCGAGGTAAAGACCCCCAAGCCGGATTAATTGTCACACCCCGGATTTGTGGTATCTGCGGTGGTTCCCATCTCACGAGTGCATCTTGGGCATTAGATACACTTTGGGGTACAGAAGTTCCTCGCAATGCGATTTTGGCGAGAAATTTGGGTCAAATTGCGGAAACAATGCAAAGTATTCCTCGCTATTTTTATGGACTGTTTGCCATTGACTTAACTAATAAAAAATACCGTCGTAGTCGCTATTATGATGAAGCTTGTCGTAGGTTTGCCGCTTACACTGGCAAGTCTTACGAAATCGGTGTAACAATTTCTGCCAAACCTGTAGAAATCTACGCCCTTTTAGGGGGACAATGGCCTCACAGCAGTTATATGGTTCCTGGTGGTGTGATGTGCGCCCCGACTTTGACAGACATTACCCGCGCTTGGGCAATTCTGGAATATTTCCGCACTAATTGGTTGGAACCCGTGTGGCTGGGTTGTTCATTGGAACGTTACGAACAAATCCACACTTATGATGATTTTATGGACTGGTTGGATGAAGACCGCAATCATCGTGAGTCAGATTTGGGTTTTTATTGGCGCATGGGTTTAGATATCGGTTTGGATAGATATGGGGCTGGTGTGGGTAAATATGTGACTTGGGGATATTTAGCCCATGAGGACAAATACCAAAAGCCGACTATGGAAGGGCGCAATGCGGCGATGATTATGAAGGGTGGTGTGTATGACAGTTTCAGTGATACTCACTCTTTGATGGATCAGTCTTTTCTGCGGGAGAATACTACACATTCCTGGTACGATGAAGGTACAGCAGATATTCATCCAAGCGATCGCACTACTAAACCCACAGCAAATAATACCAAAGACTTTGATAATGCCTATTCTTGGTCGAGTGCTGTCCTGCACAAAGACTTCGGACGTTTAGAAGCAGGCCCCTTAGCGAGGCAATTAGTAGCTGGTGGTCATCACGGTGAATCTTGGCAACACCAAGACGGGTTTATTTTGGATGCTTTTAAAAGTATGGGCGGTGCTAACGTTCATGTGCGTCAGCTAGCACGAGTTCATGAACTTGTCAAGTTATATCGCCAAGCTGAACACTGTTTACGCGAGTTTAAGTTAAATGACCCTTGGTATATTAAACCTACAGAAAGAGATGGTAAGGGTTGGGGTGCAACGGAAGCGGCGCGCGGTGCTTTGTCTCACTGGGTTGAGGTAGAGGGCGGTAAGATTAAAAATTACCAAGTGGTTGCCCCTGGGACTTGGAATATTGGCCCCCGTGATGGTGAGGGTAAACGCGGTCCCATTGAGGAGGCTTTGATAGGAACACCAATTTACGATTCTAGCGACCCTGTGGAAGTTGGTCACGTGGCGCGAGCTTTTGATTCTTGTTTGGTTTGTACTGTTCACGCCCATGATGCAAAGACTGGTGAGGAGTTGGCGCGTTTTCGGACTGCGTAGAGAAGGGGGGAGTTTAAACGCAAAGGTGCGCGGAGGTTAGCGCAAAGGTTCGCAGAGAGTTTTTGAGGAGTTAAGGAGGTGCTAATGGCTAGTTGTTTTTTGGTTAGTCATTAGCTTTTTATGTATAGTTTTATTTATCCTATACTGAGAAACAGATTTATTAATGTTTTATTAAAAAGTAGCCAGACTAACCAAAATACAAGATGAAGAATTACTATTATCCGAAACTCAACTTGATAAGAAGCTTTGCTACTTTTGTGATGTAATTGGCGTTGGGCAACAAATGCACCTAACCAACCACCCATGAATTCGCATAGATGTAAGGTCTTTTCTTGCACTCTCCATCGTCCTTTCTTTGCACGAGATTTATCATCAGCGTACAGTGCTAAGGTAATTAAACTCATACAAGGATAAAGGATGAGAGGAATTGGGATGCCTGTAGTCAATAAAAAATGGATGGAACCCAAGCCAGGTAGTAGAGATAAAAGTAATGTCTCGAAGACTAATGATGACGATTTCACCATAGGTTTGGATTTCAACTTCATCGGTGTGTTAGAAGATGAGGACCCAGATATAGGTTTTAATACCATCATCCCTTCAATCGAAGCATTACACGCGCGTAACTTGCCGTTTTGCTCAACTGCGAGTTGATAACAAATAATATCACCAACTTGGGGACGACGGTTAATGTCTTTAAATGCGCTGATGTGAAGAAATACTTCTTGACTACCAGCGCTGGACTCTATAAAACCAAAACCCCGATCATCTTTCCACTTAATTACTCGTCCTTTACGTATAAAAGGTTTCATATACACGTTGTACTATACCTGCTGTATAGTATGCCCTTATTTATACTTACAGATCACAGCAATTCAAATTTTGCATATTTATTGTAAAAAATCGTAAGTTAATTTGCGATAGTGAAATTTGAGTTGGAGAAAGCTGATGAAAAATTTAAAGTCCGGTAACTGGAAGGTGCAAGTTTTATGGATTGTGGTAGCCATCGCTCTAAGTTTGATTCCTGGTTCTCCGGAGGAAGTTTTTGCCTTTATTCGATACAGGGATAAGTACTGTTCCGAGGATACTAGTGAATCTACGTACTGCAATTTTTCCGTGCTTCGCACCCTAGAAGGACATCCTACCGCATCTGCTATTGTGATCAGTGCGGACGGTCAAACTCTAATCAGTGGCGGTCAAGATAAAACAATTAAAATCTGGGAACTGCAAACAGGAGAGTTGAAAAAAACGCTACGGAGTGATTCAGGTGCAATTAATGCTTTGGCGATCGCACCTGATGGTAAAACGGTTGTTACTGGTAGTGGCGATCGCATCGTTCGCATCTGGGACCTTACCTCAGATCGACCTCCTCAAATACTCAAAGGTCACTCTGGTCGTGTGACTAATGTTGATATTTCCTCTGATGGCAAAACTATTATTAGTGTTGATCATGGTATGGAGGCTGAGATCAAGGTCTGGGATATGGCCACAGGTAAACAAAAAGCAGCATTACCATCATTCTATTTCGATGACATTAGTCTAGATGGCAAAACGGTAATTTTCACTTCGGGTAATAACAATAAACTTATAGCGTGGGATGTCGCAACAAACCAGCAACAAGTCCTGCAAAAATCTTTTCACCCTTGGCGGTTAGTACGCATTAGTTTAGATGGGCAAAGACTGGTTAGCACCAAACGAACCGGAAAACGCTCTTTTGAGGTGCAAGTCTCTGATTTAAAAACAGGACAAATAACAGCCAAGGAACGCTTTAATCGTCGCATATTTAAACCATCTTCTATTGCCCTGAGCCGTGATGTTCTGATTGGTAATACAAAGAAGTGGCTGACGGTGTGGAATCTGCAAACAGCCGAGATAGAAGCAATTCTGGACGAACAGCAAATTAAGCAAATGAACAATTTGGTTGTCAGTCCTGATGGCAAAATATTAGCCGGAATTATCACTGATTCAAATAGTAGTAACAGAAAAATTCAAGTGTTGCAACGTCCCTAAAATTCAAATCTCAACCGAATAATATTGTTTTGATAATTACGGTTTTAAATCCATTCTTTAGGTTAAAGGCAAGGACACAATCATTTTATATGATATGCTTATTTATACCGAAAAATAGTAGTGATTTAATCTCCCTATATTTGTATTATAAATATTTATGGAACTCTAGTAGCATAACACACTAAAACGAATAGAGCTAATGCGTTAGTCTAGCTGTGATGCACTTCAAAAAACATAAATTTATAAGGTAAGCTTGTGCCTGATATAGCGTTACATAAATATCTCCCTCTTCTTCCTGAAGCAGCACTGCAAGAATTCATAGAATGGTGTGTTTTAGAACAGGCAAAAGCCGCAGGTTGTAATTTTACTCCAGACCAAAGTAAGTTAAATAACTTGCCACCAGCAGAGTATGTTCCTAAGCTAATTGACCAGTTTATGAAGGTTAAGCCAGACCCAATTAAAGCCGGGTTAGTAGCTGCAATTGCTGGTAAGGAAGCTGACAAACATGGTTTATCTGGTTTAGCTGTTGTCGCCGATTTTATCGCACTTTACGTCAAGTATTTAATTCCTAAAGAAGGTAATACTCCAGAACAAGCAGAAATGATATTAACTGACGCATCACAAAAGCAATGTGAAAAATTCACAGAAATTGCTCACAAATATGATGTAAAGTTTTAAAATTTTTGGGCGATTAGAAATCGCTACTACACAAACATGACGCGTAGCGGCTTCCCTACGGGAAGTTCGCCTGCGCGGACTATAAAGAAACTCAAAGTTTTAAACCCAGGTCGCTGGGTTTTGTCTGTGTAGCTGCGACTTCCAGTCGCCAAGACTTTACTTTAACAGATGTATAAAAAATTAATAATATCCGATGCTAACTATCATTGGTTGCGGTAATCTTAACCGCAGTGACGATGCTGTAGGCGTAATTATTGCCCAACGCCTACAACAATATTTAGCTGCAAATCCTCATCCTGATGTGCGAGTGTATGACTGTGGAACCGCAGGGATGGAAGTAATGTTTAAAGCCAGAGGTAGTAAAACATTAATAATTCTTGATGCTAGTTCCACAAATTCAGAACCAGGTGCTATATTTAAAGTCCCAGGAGAAGAACTAGAAGCTTTACCAGAACCTAGTTATAATTTACATGATTTTCGCTGGGATAATGCTTTAGCTGCTGGAAGGAAAATATTTGCAAATGAGTTTCCCGAAGATGTCACAGTTTACCTAATTGAAGCCGCAAACCTTGATTTAGGACTAGAATTAAGTCCCATAGTCCAACATTCTGCTGACTTAGTATTTAAACAATTAACTAACCTAATCAGGCAGTAAAATCAATTACGAATTACGTTAGCGAAGCTCCTCTGAAAGAGGCACTATGAATTACGAATTATAGCTTATGCCCAATCACGATAAACAGACAGTTCATCTACTCTCATTTCAAAGGGTATACCTTGACTATCTGGGGGACAAACACGGATTTTAGCACTGGTAATGATGGAGTTTAGTAACGTTCCCATTGGTACGATTTGCTGCAAAACTCGCCAATTAGTCACTTGATCAGGACATTCAATTACTAATGTCATTGCATTAGCAAGGGTTGTGACATACCAGCGACAATTAGACAGCAGGTTTTGAATAGTGCGATCGCACCCTTCATAAAAATACCTACTAATAGAATACTCTAATTGTTGACGCAGTATAATATCTGCCGATGTCGGCTGCTTAGGACGAGAATCATCACTATTAAAATAAAAATTATTGTTCGCCATCTCTCTTTATGATCCTAGTTATTTGCCAATAGCCATCCCATAGAGAACATCTTTATCGGTTTGTAATAATTCTTGGGTTTCATCATCGTAAAAAGCACCAATTCCACTACAATCAATTCCCAAATAATTACTCACCAAATAAATTCTTTGTCCGAAAAAACCAGCTAATTGCATAGCGGTTTGATAATTGATATAGTTAGATACAAAGAACAAAGTTACAGCACAATCTCTCGCGATCGCTTGATTCACGCATAAGTAACCCGTCCGTTCCCCGAAATTACCTGCTTTTAGCAGATGCGTACCTTGATATAATCCCGGCGATATCCCCTCAACTCGATGCACAACAGAGTAAATTTCTATTTCCTCAAAATTTTCTGTAGGTATCGATTGTGCAATTTGTCGCCAGATATATAAATAGTCTTCTTGAGAAATAAACTGCTTCCGGAAACGTCTAATGGAACGTCTATTCCAAACAGCTTGATAAAATTTATCCTGATCAAAGTTAAACTGTGGCTGTACTAGTGGCTGTGTTGCACTTTGCTGTACAGATGTTAGTTCATAGCTATGTTCAATAAATTCATTAGCTTCAAAATAATCTGTCCCACAGACAAAAGGAACCTTTAGCCTTAAACGTCTGACTGGCTTTTCTTGCACCTCACCAGAGATTACCCCCGCAGTGATAAACTCTTTATTTTCAAAGCCTAAAACTGCATTGAGAGCAAGTTTATCAAAATCAAAAATCAGTTGTATATCTTTGTTATGCAAATAGGCTGATGCTGCGATCGCACCTAAATGATGACCGCTATCTAAAAAGCAATATCTCAGGCTTCTATCCTGATATTTCCAGCTAGACCTATAATAAACGCAACTAATTAAAAAGATGTACCCCTTGATACTTTTCCCCGGTATAATATAACTTTCTAACCCATCATCAATTAATTCGTAAATGAGAGTTAGACAATTATTCTCAACTTCCAGATGATATATCCCATCTATCATTCCCGACATCCCGCGCACTTGGACATACACTTCTGTCGGATATAAAGCCCCTGCTGAGGGATTTACTCGGAGTTTATAGGGTACATCTTTATAAGCTTTTTTCAGCGTAACTGCACTGGTTAACCAAATAAACGAATGCAGAGGATTATTGACATTTAATTTCACCCGCCGATAAAACTTGGGATAAACTTTAAATGCAGTTGGCTGGGTTGAAGCATCTACATAATTGGGATTAATCTGTACAGATAAGTAAGAATGCTTGGTTGCATCGTGGTAAGCTGTCTTTAAATTCTTACTTTGAGGCATTTCTGAGTAATCCTAAAATCTCGATATTGCTAGCGAAATCTATCGCTTTATAGTCGTCTAAATTTCTGATATCCAAATTAGGATTGTGTTGTAAAAGTAATTTAGCCACACCTGTTTTTCCTGCTGATGCTGCATACATTAAGACAGTTGCGCCGTTATCATTTTGATTATTAATGTTAATTCTTGCAGCTAGAAGTAAGCTAATTAACTCATAATGATTGCCGAAACAAGCAAACCATAAAGCATTATTCCGATCATGGTTTTTAGCATTAATATTTGCCCCCAAATCAATTAATTCTTTGACAACTGCATAAACTCCTTCTCTGGTAGCTTTCATCAAAGCCGTATCACCATTTTCACCTTGTTGATTTAAATTTTGGGTATTATAGCCGTTTGCGAGCAGCCATTGCTTGGTGACTTCACTCATTTTTTGCTTTTTGATCTGATTCATAACTCATCCTTGATATTTCTAAATTGACTCAGCAATGTGAATAGTAGGGATAGCCTACTATTTATAAATAAAAAATTATGGCATTCCTAATGATGGGAGTCGTTAAAAACTCTAGCTAGGAGATTAATTGGTAGCTTGAAACACCCCATGACCTCAGTCTGGCATTTATTTGTACCTAAATAAATTAGGTTAAATTTAGAAGAATATTTACGCAGATTTTCGCTATCTTATTCTTGCACCTATCTTAATTTCTGCCTAATTTTTAACTGAACAAAAATTAAAATAGAAATGTCGGAAATAATCTATAATCGCTTTTTCTTGAAGATTAGGTTCAAGAGCAACAATTTAGCTTATTTATATATTATCATTCTGATAACTTTAAATTATGAATCATTTATAAAGATTCCAAGACATCTTAGAGTTGATTTGCAAAAGGAAACTTAAAAATGCAGCTAAAGCTACACTTCAGTTTTAAAATATAATAAATTAGACATCTAGTGAAAATAAAATAAGGGTTATCTGGAACCTTTGTAGAGACGTTCCATGAAACGTCTCTACATTCTTTGTCGGAGATGTTTATTAGACATTAAGCAAATTTAGATATGCTTTTTAACACATCCTCGTAGGTAAAATACCAATACGGTTTAGTTAAACAAGCAAACTTTTTGTCAAGTACACAGTAATTTAGCTTACCTACTGTTATCAGTGTTGTTACTCCTAGACCAGTTTCTATGAATTTTATAATTCATAATGTCATAAATTTGACGAAAGTATGATAGATTCTCATATATCCGGTTCTAATAGAAATCAGCTATTAGAGGTAAGGGGGAAAGTCTGGTGTAAATCCGGCACTGTCCCGCAGCTGTAAACCAATTTTAGAGTTTTAATTTGAGATATAAGATTGCATCGAACAGTCTAAAATCCCCAAGTTGAAATTTAAAACTGCGTAAGTCAGAATACCCGCCGATATAAAAGTAACTTTAGCTAAAATCTACGAGGCATAGATGACAGCAGAACATACAATATTTGTTTGCACCACTTGTGCGAGTAAGTGGGAAGATGGTAAGCGTGTGGGCGAAAGTGGCGGAGAGCAGTTGCTCAAACACTTACAAGCACATTATCCCAATTGGGAATTGAACACAGAATTTATTCTTCAGCCAGTGAACTGCATGAGCGCTTGCGATCGCTCTTGTGTGGTATCCTTTGCTGCATATAATAAATCTACATATCTTTTTGGTGATATTTCTCCTGATTTGTCACCCGCAGCAGTTGCTGGAGTATTCGAGTGTGCGAGTAAATATTATGCTCACCCAGAAGGTTTATTACCGTGGAGTGAACGCCCAGAACCATTGAAGAAAGGAATTTTGGCAAGAATTCCAGCAGTATCTACGCCCTCTCTGATAAAATCTCCAGAAAAAGAACTCTGTAATTAAAAATACCAGATTTCCAAACTAATTAGGCGATCGCATCTCATATCTTCCTCTTTGCGTCTGGTGCGCCTCTGCGTGAGACAGCAGGCGAAATTTGGTATTTGATCAGAATAATGTGATTAAATACCAATACCTTCGCCAAGCTGACCTTAACCCTAAATGCAAAAATCAAAGTCAATTAAGATTTCCAAAGCAACACGCTACCAAAATGCAGCCATAGATTACTATATGGGACTCACAGGTTCCTCCTATCTACATTATGGCTATTGGGAAGTAATACCAAATATTGATGAAGAATTGACCATAACTCAGCTGCGTACAGCACAAGAAGCCTATACAACTAAACTGTTTAGTTTCATCCCTGAAGGAACCAAATCTGTACTGGATGTAGGCTGTGGTATTGGTGGTAATGCAAAATTACTATGGGAACGTGGACTGAGTGTTGAAGGACTAGCACCCGATGCAATCCAAGAAGAGAAATTTATTCAAAATACTAACGGTAAAATACCTTTCTACTTAACGACATTTGAAGAATTTCAGACTTCACATTCCTATGATTTAGTTCTATTTAGTGAAAGTAGCCAATATATGGCTGTGGAAGATTTAGCCCAAGGTGCTGCGCGTTTACTTAATAGTGGTAGTTACTTACTAATAGCAGATATGATGCGCTTGGATGCCGAATACAAAGAAGGAATTTTTTCTAACTGTCATGTTGCTGATGACCTCCACGCAGCTTTAGAAAAGGCTGGATTTAAATTAATTAAAAGTGAAGATATTTCTCAATCAATTGCACCAACAATTGACTTATGTCTGAGTAATTTTCGGACTTTTGGATTAACCACATTTAAATATATTGCTGATGTTGTTAAAATAGCAGTTCCACCTATATATAAAATAGGAAGTTGGGCTTTTAAACGTTGGTTAGAGAAACCAATTGCCGAGGGTCTAGCTGCACGAGAAATTTTTGATAATCATCTTTGTTACCAAATTCAACTTTGGCAGTTATAAAAAGTTTTGAGACGTGATAAATCGCGTCTGAACAAGAGAGTGACGTGATAAATCGCGTCTGTACAAGCAAGTGCGGAGTAAAGGTTTGAAAAGGTGATTAACTTGAAGATGCGGTGGCTGAGGAGTTATCATCCAGACATTGTTCAGGAAATAATATCACCTTTTTTAAGTTTGATCGCACGAGTATATCAGGAGTCAACCACTCATGAAATTTTGCCACTTCCCACATTCACAGCCACTGCATAGCATTTTGTCTGTATCTATTTTTCGAGTCCGCCAGAGTTTTGCCGCCAAATATAATTGCTTGACTGGGGTAGCTGTCGCTTTAGTTATTTCTATCCCAACTTTAGCCTCAGCCGCACCTTTGCGAGTCGGGGTAGCTGGTTCGGCTCCTTTCGTGGTTAGCAAAGATCCAGAAACGAATGGCATTAGTGTGGAAGTTTGGGCAGAAGTAGCTCGATCTCAAAATATAGAGTATGAATTAATACCTCAATCCAGCGTTGCCAATGCCCTAGACGTTGTAGAACAGGGAGACTTGGATTTATTGATAGGCCCTATCACAATTACTGCTCAACGCCTACAAAAAGTTGATTTTACCCAACCTTATTTTTCTACAGAAATTGCCGTCTTAACAACATCTGAAGACCCCAGTATTTGGAGCCGGGTTAAACCTTTTTTTGAGACTGCGGTGTTAACTTCTTTGGGCGTATTAGTTATTCTGATGTTCGTCGTCGGGAATTTGGTGTGGTTAGCGGAACGAAATAAAAATAGTGAACAATTCCCCAAAAATTATCTTCAGGGAGTGGGTAACGGGATGTGGTTTGCACTGGTAACATTAACTACAGTGGGGTATGGCGATCGCGCACCTGTTACCCGTCTCGGTCGTTTCATCGCTGGGACTTGGATGGTATTGGCTTTAGTCACAGTTTCTTCCTTAACAGCCGGACTAGCTTCCGCCATAACCATCGCTTTGTCTGGTGATTCTACTGAACGATTTACCAGTCCTTCCAGCCTGCAAAATGCCAGATTAGCAACCGTCAAAGGCTCATCCAGTGTTGAGGTAGTGCAGAACTATAGTAATCGAGTTCAAGAAGTCGCCACTCTAGCAGATGCTGTAAAACTATTATCTGCCAAATCAGCAGATGCAGTAGTATTCGACCGTCCCGCGATGGAATATTATCTCACGCAAAATCCCGAATTGAACGTAAAATTAACTAACTTGTCTTTGGGAACCGAGCTTTATGGGTTTGTTTTACCCATCGATAGTCCTTTAACAAAAGACCTCAACATTGAATTGCGACTAATGTCTGAAAATGGCTCTTTAAAAGACATTGCTAATCGCTGGCTCAGTTATATATCAGAAGATACTAAAAATTCTGCAATATAGCAATTCCAAATAAAAAATATCCCCGAATTCTCAAAGAATTCGGGGATCTAAACCTCCTTAGAGGTTAAAGCAATACTCTACACAAGATATGGTTCTTGGTGAGTCTTAATTGTGCAATTAGAACGGGGATAAGTAACGCAAAGTAAAGCGAAACCTTTATCCATTTGCTCATCATCTAAAAAGATTTGATCAGATTGATCAATTTCACCTTCAACGACTTTTCCCACACAACTAGAGCAAGAACCTGAATGACAAGAGAAAGGTAACTCAAGACCATTTTCTTCTGCTGCGTCTACAATGGTAGTCTCTTCATCAACTTCAATTGTGGTGTCGAGGTCTTGCTTTTTGTTGATTAATCTAACTTGATAGGTAGCCATTTTCCGATTCTCCTCAAAATTTATACGATCAGATTGATTTCACGAAGTTTATGAGTTTCTGTTACTTAGTGAACTCCAAACTTCGAGAAGCAGCGCGGAAGAGGACACTGCATTGATGGGGTTCCTCCGGCTGTAGGCGAACGCAAGTAGTATCGGCTTACGAACTTGCGATTTTTTCCAAACCCGTAAATTAGCAAGTGTCCATCATTTCTACGGGAAACTTTGAAAGCTCAATTACGAATTACGAATTACGAATTACGAATTCACAACACTACTAGCTGCAAGGTACACCAGTGGGTGTGCCATCATCTGTTTTGAATGACTTTCCGCAACCGCAGGTATCACTTGCATTAGGGTTAGTGAACTTAAAGCCACTTTCCATCACCCCTTCTACAAAATCGACCACAACCCCGTCCAATAACGGCGCACTTTTAGCATCAACGTAAATCAACACATTACCTTGTTGAATTACCAAATCATCTGGTTGTGGTTTGCTAGTGACATCAATTCCATATTCATAGCCATTGCAACCACCATCTTTTACAGATATACGGATGCCTTTTGAAGCGTCATTATTGTCAGAGGAAGAACCTCTGATAAATGCCCGCAGACGAAACTCTGCTTTTTCTGTTAGACTAACAGCCATTACGTCTCCTGATGTGTCGCGATGAAGTTTTATTGAATGCAGGTGTCAGTTATCAAATGACTAATGACTACTTTGTACAATTACTGGTAGGTTCCATTGATGGGGGTTGTCCGTATCTCCAGGGTGCAGTGTTACCACATACGGGACAAGCGCGATCGCGTTGAGAACGACGCTTGGCAAATTCCATCCGATTCAAGTCAATTGTTAATAACTGCGATAACAGAGGTTGACTGAATCCAGTGATCAGCTTAATCGCCTCCAACGCTGTCAGACAAGCAAGTGTCCCAGAGACAGCGCCCAGAACAGAGAAAGCACGTCTATCCCATTCCGGCTTTTCTGGAAACAGACAGGATAAACAAGGAGTCACACCAGGAATAATCGTAGTCAGGTAAGCCTCCATCCCGTCCATTGCAGCCTCCACCATCGGTTTACGCCAACGGACACAAGCTGCATTCAGCAAGTCGCGTTCCGTAAAATTATGGGCGCAATCCAACGCCATATCAGCCGATTGTACTAAGGAGTCTACATTTTCAGCAGTGACATAATCATGAACTACATCAACCTTGATATCAGGATTGATAGCTTCCAGAGTTTCTTTAGCTTTGAATACCCTGGGTTTACCTACCCAATCATCAGTCATTAAAATCTGACGGTTCATGTCATCCAATCGCAAGTCACCACCCCGGACTAAGATTAGTCGCCCAACGCCCGCTACTGCTAAGTAAAGCGCCGCCGTACCGCCTAATCCCCCCACACCTGTAACTAAAACTGTCGCTGACTTCAGGCGTTTCTGAGCTAGTTCGCCAAAATTTGGGAGCATCATTTGGCGACTATAGCGTTCTAATTCGGTAGGCGTTAGGTTGATCAATTTTTACCTCCTAATCAGAAGTGATTTCTGTCAGCGTAACTACATTCTTCGGCTTATCATTAAACACTTTGAACAGCTTTTCTTCATAAGCTGTTGATTCCAAGAAAAGGTCATGAGCTTTTTGCAAAGCTAACGAATATTGCTGGAGTATTTCTGCTGAAGTCAAACCATGAGCATTATCATCAACTTCTGCCATAAATTGCGAAAATTTCTTCAAAATATGCAGACGATTGACATTCACATTTTCTTTGTCGTAGGGCAGATTGAAGAACTGAAAAAATTCTTCTGCATCTACAAGCTTTTTGAATTGATTCATAGTTCCAGTCATTGAACTTTCTCCATTGTTTTTAGCTGTTGCTTAAGCTCATCTAGCTGTTGATAGATTTGATAAGTTGCAGCCGCTACATCCATCAGGGTTTTGTAATCTGTGGGTAGACCTTCTGCTAAATCATGCAGATCCATTTTCATTTGACCTGCTTTACTATTCAGCCGCTTAATTTTGGTTTTGATTTCTTCAATACTTGTTTCGCTGACTTGCGCCATTTATTACTCCTAATTATTAATTTTTACAAGAACATTAAGATTCAATACAGTTCAGTTAAGCCTAAAAGTCAACGTCTACGTAGGTTGGGTAGAACGAAGTGAAACCCAACCTACAATTTTCTTAACTGAACCGTATTGCACTAAGATTAGGGACTTACTCGAAATAAATTATCCTAATAAACGAACCACAGAGACACAGAGGACACAGAGTCATGAGAGTCTGAGAGGTTTTTTCGTTAGGTGATCGAGTATTTTTTTATTTGAAAGTCCCTAATTTAAGTTTTTAAGTAGTCTTAAATGTTGCCTACTTCGGAGAAATTTTTGCCTAATTCAACACCTTTTTTGACGTAGTTTTCGCCTTCTTCTGCTAATTTTTCCATTGAGTCAAAACCGAAGCGATGAGCATCACGCAAGGCTTTTTTAGTTAGCAAAAGACGACCAGAAAAAACCAGCGCCCAGCCAAATCCTTCATGGCTCAAGTCAATTACAACCTGAGAGATTAGACCTGTTTCCTGTTCAATAGCAGCCGCTACAGCCCGGAAAAATGCCATAATCCGCGCCTGAGTAATCGGGTCAACTTCACCCTCAAGTGAAATTTCGCGTTTCTTTTGTTTGGTAACAACGAAGGGTTTAAGAATTAATTCATCCGACCAATTACGATAAACTCCATAAGTATCTTGTCCCCGAATTTGTTGGACTAATGTCTTGAGGAAAGGAGAGTTCAAGACTGCTGAATTAGGGGTTTCGTTCACACTATTATTTGTAGTCATACGTTGCTTCAACTGGAAATTAGTCTACAAAGTTGGGAGTAGTTTGTCTTAAAGCTTTACGCAACCAAGGTGGAGGATTACCTTTGAGGGTTTTCACGAGTTTATTCAGGACTTCACTAATTTCCTCTTCTTCTGATTTGGCTTTGACTGGGGTAACGCCTTTTTTAATTAAGCGAGCTGCGGCGCTACCACCAATTGCTGTGACATAAACGATGGTACAATCAACTAAAGCATCAAGTTTAGGATTGATTTTATCTTCGTTACCATCTTCTTTTAGATCACCATCAAATTTCAGCGTTTCGAGAAATTCATATCCCTCGTCGGATATTTCGTAAACATCAATTTCTCTCGCCCATCCGAAGTGAGCATTAATGTGAATTCGGTCACTTGTCGTAAAGGCTATTTTCATTGTGTTTTCCTGATTTGCGTTTTGGAGGTATTAGGTATTGAAGAAGAAATTGATTCTGTCTTGGTGAATCAGAGTATAAAAATGCCAAAATCACCCTTCTTTTTCTTCTTACCTTTGCGCCTACCCTGCGGGAACGGCTTCGCCGAATGCGCCTTTGCGTGAAACAAATTCTTATTCCTCAGATACCAATTCCCATAAGTGTTTAACTCTTTCTTCTTCGGCTTCTAAAAATAGATTACCGATGCCAAATAAAAGCTCCATTGTGCCTCGATATCCAACTTTCGTGAAGTATCCATTTCCTAAACGGTCGTAAATGGGAATACCTAGACGATAAAAAGGCATCGAGAGACGTTTAGCGATCGCACCTACGTTAGAATTACCAATGAGTAAATCAGAACCAGCTGCTAGTTGCTCAAAGTCATCTAAGTCGCCGATGGTAACACTTTTAACAGGGAGTTTTTCCAACAGTGGCGATCGCGTCGTCGTCACCACTGCATGAATTTGAGTCCCCATCGATTGCAAAAAGTTCACCGTTGACCATAACAAATCCGGTTCCAACGCCAAAGACACTCGTTTTGCACCAAAGTAAAAATGAGTATCTAGCATCGCATCTTGTAGCTGGCGACGTTGACGGCGGTATTTTTCGGGGACGCTATTACTACTCAGAATCGCCAATGCTTGCAGAAACTCATCCACAGCTTCCAATCCAGTCAGTTCACCAAACACCTCGTAAGGGATGTTAAAGCGCTCCTCTAGGATTTTGGCGGCATCTCGCATACTTTCGCCCAAAGCGATGGTAAAGGCGGAACTACCTATGTCTCGTAGCTGTTTTATGGTTGTGCCACTAGCTGTAACCGAACTATAGCCATCTTCTAAATGACCATCGAGAGAAGCACCAATATCAGGAACAATAATTGGCACTAATCCAAAAGCAGTCACCATTTCCTTGATTTCCTGCAAATCCCCTGGTGTTAGAGAAGAACCAGCCAAAATTGTGACTTGCTCAGTTCTAATCCCACCAGCCTTGGGGATTTCCCTAACTATACTTTCCACAGCCGCAGCAAAACCATCTTGCAGCGCCCCCTTGAAATCTGGAGTAGGAGCAAATACAATCGGTAAATGATCTAATTCCGGATGGCGATCGCGGATATCCTTAAGAAAACGTTCCAGATCATCTCCTCTAGTTTCCGTCAGCCCCGTACTACATAGACCAATAATTTCCGGCTGCACCTTCTCCACCAGAGTCAGAATAGCCTGTTCCACATTTTCTTCGCCACCCAAAATAGTAGAAACTTCAGTCATGGCTGTAGTGGCTAGGGGAATAGCTTCCCGAAAATGCCGTACAAGCACAACTTTAGCGAAGGCAGTACAACCTTGGGAACCGTGGAACAGAGGAATCATCCCCTTCAACCCCAAAAAGGCTAAAGATGCACCCAAAGCTTGGCTTTGCTTCAGAGGATTAACAGTCAGTGGTTTATTGGGAAGATTAACAATCGCCATTATATTAATACCAAGTTACGTGATTGGGGACTGAAGATTAGGTACTGGGTACTGGGGATTGGGTACTGGGTACTGGGGATTGGGTATTGGGTATTGGGATGGAGAATTTTCTTCCCCCCTGCTCCCTGCTCCCTGCCCCCCTGCCTCTTCCCCCCTGCGCCCTGCGCCCTGCCCCCCTGCCTCTTATCCCTCCAACTCTTCCCAAGGAGCAGGCTTGCGTATTTGTTCCCAAATAGGGCTATAAAGAGCCTCATACAATTCCCGTGCCATCTCAACCATCCCCGAATAACCTGCATAAGGATGGTGACGTTCTTGATTAATATCGAGAAAAGGAATCCTGGCTTTCAGAGCAGTATATTGGTTACGACCACCAGCAATTAACATATCAGCGCCAGTTTCCTTCACCAGCCGTAACAACTCCTGAGCATTACCCTTCTCCATCATGATGCCATCATTACCAATCAACTTCTTAATTCGGGCTTTATCTTCCTCAGTGCTTTTCCTCGTACTGGTAGCAACAACTTCAATGCCCAAATCCTTAGCCGCCGAGATAATCGACCAACTTTTAACACCGCCGGTATACAAGACAACCCGCTTACCTTTAAGTCGAGCGCGATAGGGAGCCAAAGCCAAATCAAGAGCCGCAGTTTCTTCAGCAATTAGCTTTTCTGTGCGTTCCTGCAAATCCGCATCACCCAACTTAGCCGCAATATTCCGTAGACAACGATTCATATCATCAATGCCATAGAAAGACTCTTCAATGAAAGGAATGTTGTAGCGTTCCTCCATTTTCCTGGCCATATTGAGCAAAGCGCGTGAGCAGATCATCACATTCAGCTTGGCACGATGGGCATAACGAATATCATTGTAACGAGCATCACCCGTAATTTTAGATAAAACCCGAATGCCTAATTTTTCTAAAAGTGGAGTGACTCCCCACATTTCACCGGCGATGTTATATTCACCTATCAAGTTAATATCATAAGGCGTAGTTGTTTCTGGTTCTGCTGTACCAACTACATATTCCAGCAAAGCTTCACCACCAAAGCGGTTCCCCAGGTTCTTACTACCAATAAAGCCCGGAGCAATCACCGGAATCACAGGAATACCAGTTTTCTCAGTTGCAGCCTTGCACACAGCATCCATATCATCGCCAATCAAAGCTGTTACACAGGTAGCATAGACGAAAATTGCTGGTGGCTTGTAGCGTTCATGAAGTTGTAAAATTGCCTGATATAGCTTTTTTTCACCCCCGAAAATCACATCATTCTCAGTCAAATCAGTAGTAAAGCCCGTCTTGTAGAGTAAAGGCCCAGAGGAGAGACTACCACGACTACCCCAAGAATTACCAGCACAGGCGATCGGCCCGTGGACTAAATGAGCTGCATCAGTAATCGGCACAAGAGCAATCATTGCACCATCAAAAGCACAACCACCTTGAGCAGCACCTGGTTGAGCTTGTTGGGTACAAGATTTGTTTTTCTCTTCTCCTTGTTTGTGCTGATTGTGTTCACATCCTGATTCACTGAGCAGCTCGTTAATTTTGCCTTGGGTATTTTTCATCTCTCTTCTCTTCTCTTGCTGGATCGACAGTGTTAATATCAGTTATTAGCCTATTTACTGAGTAATAGACTTTTTGCAAAAATCTTCTTTAGTCCACATTTACACCAAATAATTTATTAGTGTAAATTTGTGGTATAGTTCTCATAAAATTGACTTTTGCAAGATGCTTAATGAGTCATAAATGGAGACAAGTAGCTAACAAATGTATTTCGTGACATCCTCTCCACACTCATCAGCAAGATAAGATAAAGCGCGAAAACGCATTCCCACAAACTCGTCATAGAAGGGATTGAGCTTACACAGGGGTGGAATATGCAAAGTTCGCCCAAATAAACTAATACTGCGCTCAAAGGGACAACAACAAGGAATTACCTGGCAAATTACATGAGCAATCCGGTAATTTTTAACCGGCATTCCATCCAGCCAATTACGCACAGGATTGAGAAGTTTGGAAAACCAGCCTGATTTTCTATTGTTAGGTGGATGGTAATTAGGATGAGAGTGAGTGTGATTGATACTTTCCATAATAGATATCTCAGGTAAATGCTAGAAAGAAACAGAAAAAAGGTAAGTTAGGGATTGAGTATTGGGAATTGGAAATGGGTATTGAGAAATAAACTTATTCTTAGTCCCCAGTAGGGGCGGGTTCTCAGATATCATTCAATATCAACGAAGATATTCCTAAACCCGCCCCTACAATCCCTCAACCCCAGTCCCTACTCCCCTTACTTACCCTTAATTAGCACGCTGCGTAACCAATTCTTAACGAATCAAGTCGTAAGAAATATCAGTCTTAGAAGGAATATTGGTGTTGCGGTCGATGTCTTCAAAGATTGTATTAACAATCCAGTTGAGCAAGTTGATTACACCTTGGTAGCCGATGGTGCTGTAGCGGTGTAAGTGGTGGCGATCCATGATAGGATAACCAATTCTGACGAAAGGAACCTTACAGTCGCGCCATAGGTACTTACCGTAGGAGTTACCGATGAGCAAGTCTACGGGTTCGGTGAACAACAAGGAACGCATATGCCATAGGTCTTTACCGCCCCAGATGGTTGCGCCTTGACCAAAAGGACTAGAATCTAGTAAAGCTTGAAGTTCTTTCTCAAATACTTCGTTGGAGTTGTTAACTAGAATGTGGACAGGTTCAGCACCCATTTCCAACATGAAGCCAACTACGCTGATGACTAAATCTGGCTCACCAAAGATAGCAAAGCGCTTACCGTGAACCCATGAATGAGAGTCAGTCATGGCATCAACTGCACGTCCCCGTTCAATTTCTAGCTCTTCGGGAATGGCTTTACCACTTAGTTCGCTGAGTTTCATCAAGAACTCATCAGTACCCTTGATACCCCAAGGGCGAGAAACTGAAACATCTTGCTTCCATTCCTTGGTGATATACTCGCGGGTTTTGGTGGTAGAATATGCTTGCAGAGCAATTGTAGCTTTACCATTAATTGAATCTGCTGCATCTTCTAACTTTGTACCACCTGGATACATATCAAACTCACCTGTGTTGGGTGAATCTAAGTAGTCGCTGTTGTCAGCAAGAATGGTGTAGTCAAAGCCGAACAAGGAAGAAATGCGTTTGATTTCCCGGTTGTTGCCTACATAGGTATCAAAACCTGGGATGAAGTTGATTTTGCCATTGCTGGTAGCTTTCTTCTTACCTGCGGTCAGGTTAGAAAGAATCCCCTTCATCATGTTGTCGTAACCAGTGATGTGGGAACCAACAAAGCTAGGAGTGTGAGCGTAAGGGACTGGGAAATCTTGAGGAACTGAACCAGCTTCCTTAGCGTTGTTGATGAATGACTGTAAGTCATCACCAATTACTTCTGCCATACAAGTTGTGCAGACAGCAATCATCTTAGGCTTGTACAGTTGGTAAGAGTTCGCCAAACCGTCAATCATGTTTTGCAGACCACCAAACACCGCTGCATCTTCAGTCATTGAAGAAGACACACCAGAGAATGGTTCTTTGTAGTGACGGGTTAAGTGGGTACGGAAGTAAGCAACGCAACCTTGAGAACCTTGAACGAAAGGCATTGTGGCTTCAAAACCAACAGCCGCAAAGATTGCACCTAGTGGTTGACAGCCTTTAGCTGGGTTAACTGTTAAAGCTTCACGAGCGAAGTTCTTTTCACGATATTCCCAACCTTTGGTCCATTCTGCAACCCGTGTAACTTCTGCGGGGTCGTGACCGTTTTCAAATTCCTTTTTGTTTTGGAATAGTTGTTGGTATTCTGGTTGGTGGAATAACTCAACGTGGTCTTGAATATTTTCTGGATTTTGAGGCATTTCTACATCTCCAAGCTTTCTGAAATCTTTCGTTACTCATCGAGGAATTATTTGGTGGGAGTGGGAATCTGACTCAAAACTCAGAATGCAAAAATCAAAAGAAACTTTTAATTTTTGAATTTTGAACCTTGAATTCCCGACTCCCCCTGGGGCTAAAACCCCAGGCTATCCCTATCTATCCCTTTGCTATTTCCCTAAGCTGTAGCTTTAGCCTTAGCCTTTTTAGCTTGAGCTGTCTTGTTCCAGGGAGCGCCAATTAAACCCCAAGTTGGGCTGTTGAGTGCCAAATCCATATCACGAGCGAAGATAGCGAAGCCATCATAACCGTGATAAGGACCGGAGTATTCCTGGTGATGCTTTAATAGTTTTGAATATCTGAATGTTTGCAGTAAGCAGTGTCAGCGATAAACATTGTTCGTGGAACACAAATTTATTTTTAGGCTAAATATAGGCTAAATCATAGCGATGCATAATCAGGGTAAAGACACGTTCGGTTAATTAGTTACGCCACAATGCACCCCACCCCCTCCCCGCAAGCAGCTACGGTGTACACACAGATTAAATTACTCCAAATCTTTTTTTGTAGGGTGTGTTGTCGCGTAGCGCAACGCACCATCCTAGATTTTCGGTGCGTTAGGACTAAAGTCCATAATGCACCCTACTGGCGTGGCAAGCTTAAAATGTTGCAAAAAATTGTAGGTTGGGTTGAACGAAGTGAAACCCAACATCATTGGCAGCGTTGGGTTTCGTTCCTCTACCCAACCTACAATTTTTTGCACTATTTTAAGCTTGTCAATCCACTACGCAAATAAAGATTTTCAGACTTGTGTGTACACGTTAGCGGCAAGGGGAGAGGAATGGAAGCGAGGTTTGGCGGGTTTCCAAGTTTAATCATTTTCATCTACCAACAGCAGTTTTCTTGGTTGAAGTCTGCAAGCACACCAGCAAAGAGAACAGATGAGAACAAAATTACTATTAGAGTTAGAGCAAGTAAATCTGCGTTTGAAATCTGCAAAGGCAAAGGTAACGGTGAGAGCATCCAATGGAAGTCTGCAATTACGGGCGACGTTACCAATTAAACCTGGAGACAACAACACCAGAGGAACGGGGAAAAAGCAATATAATCTCAGCTTGAATATTCCCGCCAACTGGGATGGACTCAAAACGGCTGAGGAAGAAGCTTATGAATTAGGAAAGTTAATCGCTCGTAAAAGTTTTGAATGGAATGATAAATATTTAGGTAATGAAGCAATTAAAAAACAATTTAAAACTATAGGTGAGTTACTCGCACAATTTGAAGCAGAATATTTTAAAACTCATCAGCGCACAACTAAAAGTGAACATACTTTTTTTTATTATTTTTCTCGCACTAAGCGATTTACTAATGCTCAAGATTTAGCAACACCTGAAAATCTCATCAGTTCAATTGAGAAAATTGATAAAGCATGGGCAAAATATAACGCTGCGAGAGCTATATCAGCTTTTTGTCAAACCTTTAAAATTGAAATTGATTTATCGCAATATTCAAAAATGCCGGAGAATAATCCCCGGAATATACCGAGAGATGCAGAAATAGTCGCAGGAATTATCAAGTTTGAAGATTACTTAAAAAACAGAGGTAATCAAGTTAATCAAAATGTTAAAGATAGTTGGCAACTTTGGCGTTGGACTTATGGAATGTTAGCAGTTTTCGGTTTACGTCCACGGGAATTATTTATTAATCCTGATATTGATTGGTGGTTAAGTCAAGAAAATACAGATTTAACATGGAAAGTCCATAAAAATTGTAAGACGGGTGAAAGGCAAGCATTACCATTACATAGGCAATGGATTGCGGAGTTTGATTTAAGAAATCCTAAATATTTAGAGATGTTGGCAACCGCAATTAGTAAAAAAGATAATACTAATTATGCTGAAATAACGGCTTTAACTCAACGAGTTAGTTGGTGGTTTCGTAAAATTGGTTTGGATTTTAAGCCTTATGATTTACGTCATGCTTGGGCGATTAGGGCGCATATTTTATGTATACCAATTAAGGCGGCGGCGGATAATTTGGGGCATAGTGTGCAAGTGCATACGGAAACGTATCAGCGTTGGTTTTCTCTGGATATGCGGAAGTTGGCGATTAATCAGGCTTTGAGTAAGAGGAATGAAGTTGAGGTGATGAGGGAGGAGAATGGGCGGTTGAGGCTTGAGAATGAAAGGTTGAAAATGGAGGTTGAGAAGTTGAGAATGGAGTTAGTTTATAAGCGGAGTTAAGATATATATATGGTGTGTTGCACTGCGCGACAAAATACCAGACTTACTTTTGTGAAGAAATTTCCAATTTTTCGACAGAATAATCCCAAATTAGTGTAATATTTCAAAAATATTGTCTGGAAGAGAAATAGTAAATCGTGGATTCTGTAAATGAAATGTTTTTAGCAGTTGATGGTGATGATGTCGGTCATCGTCTTGAATATTTTATGTTGGTTAACGACAGTGAGGCTCTTGTTGAGTTCTCCAAGATATTTCAAAGTGCTATGAATTGGCTGGAAATAAAATTAGTGAGCGACTTTGGAGCAAAACTTATCTTTAACGGAGGAGACAATCTTCTGGCAAGCATACCTGTAGACAATTCTTCATTGGAAGTCCTCGAAAAATTGAGGGCAGAATTTGCAGAACAAGCCCGCAGTACTTTATCAATTGGACTTGGAGAAAGTCCAAGGCAAGCTTACTTTGCCTTGAAACTAGCAAAAACAAGTGGCAAAAATTGCATTCGTCGGTTTCAGGAGCTTGTTAATGGCTAGAACTCTATTTCTATTTTTATTCTCCGACCGAGTAGATACGTACATTAATGCTATTGCATATAGTTATGATAATCTAGAAATAGAATCAGTTAGGCTTGTGCATGTAAAAGGTACGAAAACTGGTTTAACTGACACTCAAGCAATTTCAGTATTCAACCAAATATGGAATCGGTTAGAAAAGCTTGCATCAAGCACAACAGAAATTTATAAGCGAATAAATGAACGCTTACTTGACCGTCAGCTCATCCCTATTACCTACTCAAATCTCAAGAATAGTTTGGAGCAGTCTATCAAGAAGCAGGGTGGCTCCCGTAATTGTGTCATTGATATTACCAGTGCCTCAAAGGTGCCAAGCATTGATGTCTTTACTGTCTGCCTTGCACTAGGTATTAAATCTATATACACATTCGAGTTGATCATAAAATATGACTCCAAAAATCCAGACAAGTTTCTTTACCATGCAATGTGTGAAAATGACTATTCTTACACCTGTTTAAGCAATACAGAGCCAGTTAGAGCCAGCCAGTCAGCCCTGCTGAGAAAATCAGCATTTTTGTGGTATATGGGTGCAATATCGCTTATTGTGATGGTTCTTTCGTTGTACATTCTGGTTGCGATTGGTCCAAATAGTACATTTGTGCAAGGTTTGAACTTAATGGCAGCAGTAGTTGGTTTACTCTCACCTGCTCTTGCATTAGTCGAACAACGACGTAAAAGCTAACCGCCTTCAATGCTCTGCGCCTCTGCGTGAGACAAAAAAATGTAGTTCATTTACCCGAAAATTGCTGTAAATGCTCCCAAAATCTGCGTTGCCAGAGGTTTCCTTCTTTTCGCTTCTGACGCGATCGCGAAATATGAACATCAAGCCCTAACTGATTCCCATAGTATTTGGTTACAAACCTTTTGATTAACAGCAGCACGCAGGGCAGTACGTCCAGTATCGGAGCAAAGCCACGGTTGCCCTTGGTAGGTAACTTGGGTGATCAAGTAGGTTCCGCCGGAAATTTCCGGTCTGCGGTAGTTGGGCATGGATGTGAGAAAATAGGGTTTGTTTTCTAGGATGCCCATGATTGATCAGGTGCGTTGCGCTACGCGACAACACACCCTACAAGAAGATATTATATTTTTCCTTGTTTTTCCTTCTGAGGCGATCGCCTAATCTCAACATCAAGCTGTAAATTATTTGTGAAATGTCCAAATAATTTGCTGAAATCTTAATCTAATTTTAATATCTTAGCCAGTATAAAATTACTATATATGGACTTTATTGCTAAGTATGAAAAATTGCGTTATGGTTTTAAGTTACCTATAAATTGGAAAGTCCAAATAAAATTTAACTGTTTTTTACAATTTGTGGCAATAAATAAAATATAGTTTTTTGTATCGCTATGCTCTTCAATGACCTATCCGGTACTGAAACTAACTTACAGCATATCTTATATCAAATTAGGATGTTGGTTGTAAAAATTCACCAATCACGGGAATTGAGTGAAATTTTCAACATAGTTGTTAGTACAATTAAAAAAATCTTAGAAAGCGATCGCGCGATCATCTATCGTTTTCTACCAAATGGAGGTGGAGTAGTAACGGCAGAATCGGTAAGTTCCGAATTCGCACCAATTCTAGGACAATTAATTTATGATCCTTGCTTCAATGCTAAATCGGTAGAACAGTATCGAGGGGAATGGATTCATGTTATTGAAGATATTCATGCTAAACCCATTGACCTTTGTTACAAAAAGCTATTAACTAAGTTGCAGGTTCGAGCTAACTTAGTCGTGCCAATTTTAGTCAAAGATATTGATGAAACTTCTAGTGCCTCTCCTCAAGTGTGGGGTTTACTCATTATTCAACAGTGTACTAATCCGCGCGAGTGGAGTTCCTTAGAAATTGAATTTCTCCAACTAGTAGCCACAGAACTAGGAATCGTTATTCAGCCAGCACAACCGCATCAGTCTCTACCGCAATTTCATCATAATCTCAATCATCCGATAGTTCAGCCAAAGCAAAAGTTACGGCTAACAAAAAGAACTCTGCATAAGAATTACAAAAAAATTCTGGACAGGGATATTACTCAGCAGCAAACTTGTCTCAAGGAACGCCAGCGTGTTGAGGAGCAGCTACGTTGGCAAGAAGCTCTGCTACGTTCGATGACAGACACTTCTTTGCTGGCATTTTTCGTAGTTGATAATCGCACAGACGAAATTCTTTACTTCAATCACCGCTTTTGTGAAATTTGGAGTCTGGAACATCTAGAAGCCCGAATGCAACTGGGGATGATGAAAAACAATGACATCATTCCTGATTGCATCACCTTAATTGCTGATGTGCCAGCATTTGCCGAAACTTGTAAACCATTACAGTCTGAAGAAAATTGCTGCACGATTGAAGATGAAATTGAATTTGTGGATGGGCGCACAATTCGTCGCTTTTCCAGCCAAATTCGGGATAGTCAAGATCGATATTTTGGCAGATTATACATTTTTGAAGACATCACTTCTCGTAAACAAATCGCAGCTGCACTCAAAACCAGTGAAGAAAGATGGCAATATGCCCTGGAAGGAAACGGTGATGGGGTTTGGGACTGGAATGCTCAAACTAATGAAGTCTTTTTCTCTCGCAGTTGGAAGGAAATGTTAGGTTTTGCAGAACATGAGATTGGAAATGCGCTCAGTGAATGGGATCAACTGGTGCATTCAGATGATAAAGCAGGGGTTTACGAGAAGATTCAGCAGTATTTTCGCGGTGAAACTCAACAATATGTCAGTGAACATCGTGTCAAGTGCAAAGATGGAACTTATAAGTGGGTTCTAGATCGGGGGAAAATTTTTAGTCGTACAGATGATGGTCTTCCCTTACGGTTACTGGGAACCCATACTGATATAACTGAACGGAAGCGGATGGAAGAAGCGCTGCGAGAGAGTGAGAAACGCTATCGTTCAGTAATTTCAACGTTGGCAGAAGGTATTGTGTTACAGCAAGCGGATGGACGTATCAGTGCTTGTAACGAGAGCGCCGAAAGAATTTTAGGGTTAACCGCCGACCAAATGATGGGGCGAACTTCTATTGATCCGCGATGGAGAGCCATTCATGAAGATGGTACTTCTTTTCCTGGCGAAACTCATCCGGCCATTGTCACACTACGTACAGGAGAACCCCAATTTAATGTGATCATGGGGGTTTATAAACCTGATGACAGCCTCAGTTGGATTTCGATTAATTCTCAACCATTGTTTCAAGCAGATGAGTTAAAACCCTATGCAGTAGTCGCATCATTTACAGATATTACAGCCCATAAACAGGCAGAACTGTCACAGCAAAATCAGATCAGACAGGAGCGAATGGTGGCGGCGATCGCACAGCACATTCGCCAGTCCTTAGATTTAGATCAAATATTGAACACCACTGTTGCTGAAGTCAGACAAATTCTGCAAACTGATCGCGTGATTATCTACCGCTTTAACCCAAATTGGAGTGGTGTGATTGTCACCGAGTCTGTGGGTGAAGGCTGGAAGGCAATTTTAAATATGGAAATTATAGACAGTTACTTTGCCGAAACCCACGGACATTTATATCAAGATGGTATAACTAAAGTCACTCCAGATATTGACAGCGCCGGACTGACTGCTTGTCATCTAGAGTTATTACAAAAATACCAAGTAAGAGCCAAGCTAGTTGTACCAATTTTACAAGGCGATCGCGTTTGGGGTCTGTTGGTTGCTCATCATTGTAGCGCCCCTCGTGAATGGCAATCTTGGGAAAGCGAACTCCTTCAACAACTAGCTACGCAGGTGGCGATCGCGATTCAGCAATCAGAACTTTATCAACAATTACAGCAAGCTAACCAGCAACTTGAAAATATGGCGTTGGTAGATCAATTAACTCAAATCGCCAATCGCCGCAGTTTTGATCACAAGCTTCATGATGTATGGCAAAATCTTTTACGAGAACAAGGTTTTGTTTCTCTACTTTTATGTGACATTGATTATTTTAAACAATATAACGATACTTATGGTCATACTGCGGGGGATGATTGTTTACTCTTTGTTGCCCAAGCTTTGCAACAAACTATCAAACGTTCTACAGATTTAGCGGCACGTTATGGTGGCGAAGAATTCGTAGTTATTCTCACAAATACTGACACAGAGGGAGCTATTCAAGTTGCCGAAGAAATTCGTACAGCTATGCAACAGCTAAATATTCCCCATGCGGCCTCGGCTGTGAAGGGGTATGTCACTTTGAGTATTGGAATTGCGACGTTAATTCCTACGCCTGATATGGTTCCTTTGGATCTGATTTCAGCAGCAGATCAAGCCCTTTATCAAGCCAAAGCTCAGGGGCGTAATCGTTATTTTTTAGCATGATTTAACTGATATTTCTGAGGCTATGATGCTTATCAGAATTTTTTATCCTATAAATAATCAGATGGTAAAAGGATGTAATGATTTCGAGTCTAATCAAAATTTTTCTACCAGTTGCTACAAGTATTTATCAAGCGATCGCATCTTGGCTGGAAGACCGACAACCACCGCCAGGTAAGCTGTTTGACATAGGTGGATATTGTCTACATCTCCACGTTGCGGGAAAAGGTAGTCCCACCATTGTTCTAGACCATAGCCTGGGGGGAATAGAGGGTTACTTACTAGTGGAAGAATTGGCGAAGCTAACGCAAGTCTGCATTTACGACAGAGCCGGCTATGGGTGGAGTGATCACAGCCCACATCCCCGCACCAGCAAACAAATAGTATTGGAATTAGATAAACTCCTCACCCAAGCAGGAATTGCGCCACCCTATATTTTAATAGGTAATTCATTTGGCAGCTACAATGTCAGATTGTATGCTCATCGGTTTCCTGAGAAGGTTCTGGGAATAGTCCTCACAGACGGATTACATGAAAAAGGAATGCTGAAAATGACTGTTCAGTTACAAGCTTTAAAGCTCTTTTTTATCTCAGGATTTGTGATGTCTATTATCGGCTCAATGCTGGGAATTATTCGGCTATTAAGAATATGCGGCATATTTGAATTGTTAAAACCTGAATTACGCCAGTTTTCGGAACATTCTCTGAATTCAGTGAAACGTTCCTTCTGTCGTGCTAAACACTGGATGATGATGATTCGGGAAATGTTAAATCTAAATCACAGCGCACGTCAGGTTAGTGTTGCTAGCCAATTTGGATCTATGCCTATTGTGAGCATCAAAGCCAGTTCTTTTTTCAAACCTTCCTTTTGGACTCTTTTTATTCCTTTGCGAGGTTCTAATCGATTACGGGATAAAATGCACATTGATTTATGTAATCTATCAACAGATTGTTTGCAAATACCAGCAGAACAGAGTGGTCATTTTGTGTGGGTAGACCAACCTGATGTAATTGTCGATGCTGTCAAGCATATTTTAGCTAAAGTTGATTCTGCTGGATAAAACCATGAATATTTGCAATTTAGCACGATTAACAAAGTGTGCGATCGCCTGGCTGATGATGGAGTCAAAGCGATAGCACCCTTGTTGGCTAACTTTTATGGATAAATTTTATCCATATCAGGAAAACAATTAACCCAGTGTGTATTCCTTGTTAGAGATTATTCATCCATCTTTACAGTGTCAGCAAAGACTGTAGAGGAAGAATAGTCTTAAACGTTAAACAACATTTTTGGAGTTTGCAGTTATGGTCAGAATGAGAGTAGAACTAGTAGACGTACATTGCCGTGATACTGAAGATGTCACAGGTGCTGATGAATTCTATATAGTAGGTGCAGTGGGACTTGCACCAATGGGAAAAAAAGAAAATGATGACCTAAAAATCAGAGGTGTATTAACTCGACCAATTTCGATTAATGATAAACAGACGAAGAAATTTGGCCAGGGCGGTGGTACTGTATTTGATAGTGATGTTCCAGAAAATCGGATTTTACAGATTGCTTTAGTAGCCTTTGATGAGGACTCGAATAAAGATTGGTCGAATCATGGTGAAACAGTTACAAAAATAGGAGCTGGTGTCTCTACTGCACTACTCGCTACGAGTGTCCCTCCAGCCCAGGTAGCAGGACTGATTCTTCCAGTTGCCATCGGTGTAGTTGGTGGGATAATGAAGATGGATAAAGATGATGAACTTGGTCAGCATCTACGTGAATTCCCAGTACAATCACTACCAAATGGTAGCCATTTACAAATTTGGAACTTCAAAAAGCGAGGAAATTGGTATTCCAGTTGGGATTATACTGTGCGCTATAAGATTCACAAGGGCTAAGATATAAATAAATTTTAAAGACAATTAGCGATCGCCTGGCTGATTATGGAGTTAAAGCGATCGCATCCCTGGTCTTTGATCATCCATCATGCGATCGCACTATTTAAGCTAAAAAAATAGCATCTAAAATAGTCTTTGCTTTTACAGTTTTAATTTCAGCAAAATTTAACCAAATCCTCAAAACTATTGCAGATAAGAGTTATATTATTTAAAGCATCAAAAATATATAGTTTATAGATTCTCCTAAAACTTGCATTTAGACTAAAAATATATTGTTTTTTATATCAGCGCCGAAAACATCTTGCTGTCATTGACTTTCATGCACTATGGCTAGGTTCGGAGTAATCCCAAGAGTGCATTTGACGGAAAGGCAGACCCATCTTTTGGAAGACGTACTTCTCTTTCACACCAGAAGCTACAAGGTCAGGCTTGAGGGCTTTGATAAACTCCTCAAATTCATAAGCGGTCACGTCATCGTAAACGATAGTACCATTTTCGATGTAGTGAGTGGTACGTTTGTAGTCGTCGTTGTGAGCGAACTCATAACCAGTACCAATCATCTTCATGCCCAAGTCTTGGAAAGCTGGGACAACGTGACGAGGACGTAGACCACCAACCATCATAGCGACAGTCTTACCATCTAAACGGGGGCGATACTTGTTAACGATCGCATCCATTGTAGGCTGATACTTAGCAATAACCTTCTCAGCGTTTGCTTGGATTTTTTCGTCAAACTTAGAAGCAATTTCCCGTAAAGATTCAGCAATCTTGGTAGGACCGAAGAAATTGTATTCCAACCAGGGAATACCATATTTTTCTTCCATGTGACGGCTGATGTAGTTCATCGAGCGGTAACAGTGGATGAGGTTCATCTTCACGTTGGGGGTCATCAACATTTCGTTGATAGTACCATCACCAGACCACTGAGCAACTACACGCAAACCGATTTCTTCTAGAAGAATACGGCTCGCCCAAGCATCACCACCGATGTTATAGTCACCAATGATTGCTACGTCATAAGGAGTAGAATCAAACTTCAGTGAACCATCAGCTTTAGCTTTATCGGATCTGGGGAATACCCAGTCACGAATCATGTCGTTAGCGATGTGGTGTCCCAAGGACTGAGAAACACCCCGGAAACCTTCGCAACGAACTGGAACAACAGGCTTGTCAATTTCTTTTGCAGCCTTACGAGCTACAGCTTCGATGTCATCCCCAATTAGACCGATGGGACATTCAGATTGAATGGATACACCACGGTTAAGAGGGAAGAGGATTTCCAATTCTTGGATCAATTTCAGTAGTTTCTTGTCACCACCAAAAACGATGTCTCTTTCTTGGAAGTCAGAGGTGAAGTGCATAGTACCAAAGGTATCAACACCTGTAGTACCAATGTAGTAGTTACGACGACCAGACCAAGACCAGTAACCGCAACCAACAGGTCCGTGACTGATGTGGATCATGTCCTTAATAGGACCCCAAACCACACCCTTGGAACCTGCATAAGCACAACCACGAGCGGTCATTACACCAGGAAGAGATTTGACGTTAGATTTAACGCCGCAATCGCTCTTACCTTCTTCAAATACATTTAAGTGCTTTTCGCGTTTTTTCTTAGCTTTATCTGGGTAAGCACTGAGAACTTCTTTAATAAGTTCCTTTCTTTCTTCAACAGTCTTGTTGTTTTCTGGAGGTGTCATTTTATCCTCTCCGATTCGTAAGGTTCTGGGAATAGGGGACTTAGAGTCCCCTCTAGGTTTAGTAGGGGGAGATGCAAGGGTGAAGGTCGAAGGTAAGATATAAAATTCTTCCTTTTTCCTACGGTATTACTATTTACCAGCTGGTTTACCAACCAACATTGCAGCGTTTTCATCGCTTTCGAGAATACCGAATTCAATCAACAATTCTTCTAGTTCTTCCATTTCGATAGGTGTAGGAATAGCTAGGTTTTTGTTGTTGATGATCTTGGTAGCCAATGTGCGGTATTCGTTAGCTTGATTGCTTTCGGGTGCGTACTCGTTAACTGTCATCCGACGCAATTCAGCGTGTTGAACGATGTTGTCACGGGGTACGAAGTGAATCATTTGGGTGTTCAACCGTTTTGCCAAGGTTTCGATTAATTCGATTTCTCGGTCAGTGTTACGGCTGTTACAGATCAAACCACCCAAACGCACGCCACCGGTGTGAGCATACTTAAGAACACCACGAGCGATGTTGTTAGCAGCGTACATCGCCATCATTTCACCTGATGTCACGATGTAGATTTCCTGTGCCTTACCTTCACGGATAGGCATAGCAAAACCACCACATACAACGTCACCTAGTACGTCGTAAGATACGAAATCTAAGTCTTGGTAAGCACCATTTTCTTCTAAGAAGTTGATGGCGGTGATAATACCACGACCAGCACAACCTACACCGGGTTCTGGACCACCAGATTCTACGCAACGAACGTTACGGAAACCGGTCAGCATTACTTCTTCGATTTCGATATCTTCTACTGCACCACGTTCAGCAGCCAAGTGAAGAACTGTTGTTTGAGCTTTACTGTGTAGCATCAAACGGGTGGAGTCAGCTTTAGGGTCACAACCAACGATGAGGATGCGTTGACCCATTTCTGCCATAGCTGCTAAGGTGTTTTGGGAAGTGGTAGATTTACCAATACCACCTTTACCGTAGAAAGCTATTTGTCTAATTTTTTCTTCAGTCATGATTGTTTATCTCCTGCAATTGGTTGGTTAGTGGGTCTGTTGGTTGACGTTCACGCCTGTTGAGCTACAGCAGTGAGCGGATGTAGAACGTCGCCGGGGGCGATCGCTCCACAGCAAAATCGAAGGGTTTTGGTGTCATAATAGTTCGGGTTAATTTTTTGTTTATTTGGTTTCCTTTGCCATTTGTCTAGTAAATGACAAAGGAATTACACACTGTACAAATATGTGGAGATAAGAAGCAGGACTTGACGTAATTATTCGTCAATCAATGCCCAAGTCCTATTTGTTCAAAATAGAAGCCTTTAAACCAGAGACTTTAGCCATTGCAGCGCTGCTGTTTTCTGCGGATACTCCGGCTGAGGCCATTGCTGCACCCAGATGCTTGGAAACTGCATCAAAGTGTTGGTCGTTGAGCTTCATACCTGTGTGGGTTTTTTCCATTGGACGACCAGCATATTGGTTTGGTCCGTCAAATATCTGAGAGAAGAAAGCAATTTGATGAGCGCGTTGTTTGGCCATATCGGTTTTAGCGAAGTAGCCTTTGAGGCTACCGTCTGCCATCACGCTTTTGTGAAAGGCATCAACTACTTTTTCAATAGTTGGTTGTCCACCAATGTTTTCGTACAAACTCATATCCTGATTCCTTTGAAGCGAGTGGGATAATGCAATTGACAATTAGGTGTTTAAAACTTTCACCTATGTGCGGTTGCTGTGTGTTTTCAGTAGGAATGAAGCATTGATGGGGCGAAAATTATCTTTCAAATCCTACTTACTGTTCCTGCTCAATGAATAACAGGCTCTATTTGTGCAGTGTGTAAATCTTAAAGTTATGGTTGGACTGCTACAACTACCAGGTTCTTGCTGACACGATCTTGTAACCTGGCTTCGATCGCAATCTTTAAGGTGGCTGTACTGCTAGAACAAGAACCACAAGCTCCTTGGAGTACGACTTTGACTTTATCGCCTTCGACATCGTAAAGTTCTACGTCTCCACCGTCTGCAATCAGCACGGGTCTGACTTCTTCATCGAGAACTTTTTGGATGAGTGCAATTCTCTGCACGTTGGTTAGAGGTTTTTGTAATTGCTGCCCAGAGTTAGCAACTCCGACGCTGTGTTTGTTGAGAGCAGGTACGGCGGCTTTCTCCTTTACTTCTCTTATAATATCATCAATATTCGCTAAACAGGAACCGCATCCGCCACCAGCTTTTACATAATTTGTTACCTGTTCAGCATCAGTGAGATGATTTTCTGCAATTACACGGCGAATTTTGGCTTCGCTGATACCAAAGCAGCTACAAATTAATGCGCCTTCGTCATCGTCGTCATGGGTAGCGAGAGGGATGCCACGATAGTTATAAATAGCGGCTTCTAGCGCTTCTTGCCCCATGACAGAGCAGTGCATTTTGGCTTCTGGCAATCCGCCGAGGTAATCTGCAATCTCTTTATTAGAAACTTTCAAAGCTTCATCTAGGGTTAAACCTTTGACCATTTCGGTTAAAGCACTGGAAGAGGCGATCGCACTAGTGCAGCCAAAGGTTTGAAAGCGTGCATCTAAAATCGTATCAGATTCTACTTCAACTTTCAAATGTAATCTTAGGGCATCACCACAGGCAATACTACCAATTTCTCCCATTGCCAGTTTCACACCAGGTTCGTCGGTTTCTTCAATAGCTCCCTGGTTTTTGGGATTGTAAAACAAGTCTAATACTTTATCTGTGTAGTCCCACATGGTCGATTTTAGATTTTAGATTTTGGATTTTGGATAGCGCAGCGTTAGCGAGTCCGCGAGCGTCTTTTAGATTAGGCACTAGGGCGGGATGAGGGATGAGGATAATTTTCCCAATACCCAGTACCCATTACCCATTACCCTATCTATGAATTAATGCTTGTTCTTGTTCTTGTAGCCAACCCGCATCATCATTTTTGAAGGGGGACATGGCGCGTAAACGTTCGATAATACTGGGCATTACTTCGATAACTTGATCGATTTCGGCTTCTGTAGTGTAGCGACACAGGCTGAAACGAATGGAACCGTGTAAGGTGGTGTAGGGTAAACCCATAGCCCGCAGAACGTGAGAAGGTTCTAAGGAACCGGAAGTACAAGCAGAACCAGATGAGGCACAGATACCGTATTTGTTCAGGGAAAGCAGAATTGCTTCACCTTCTATGTACTTAAAGCCAATATTCGTCGTGTTCGGCAATCTCTGCGTTGGGTCGCCATTCACTTCGCAGTCGGAAATTTTAGCGAGTAAAGTTTGTTCCAGGCGATCGCGCAATTTTCTTTCTCTTGTGGTAGCCTCTTCTAAATGCAAGAGTTCCAATTCTGCCGCTTTACCTAGAGCAATAATCGCTGGGACATTTTCTGTTCCCGCCCGACGACCACGTTCTTGGTGTCCCCCAATTAACAAGGGACGAAACCGCACACCGCGCCGGATATACAAAGCCCCAATTCCCTTGGGAGCATGGATTTTGTGACCGGACAGAGTTAACATATCTATCGTGCTGGTCTTCATGTTGAGGGGAATTTTTCCCACTGCTTGCACTGCATCGACATGAAAGATAGCGCCAAATTCTTTAACTCTTAACCCAATCTGCTCAATGGGGAAAACCGTACCGGTTTCGTTATTGGCATACATAATTGTTACCAAAGCAGTGTTACCAGTCAGCGAAGCTTCGAGTTCAGCTAAATCTAGCTGTCCCTGATGATTTACCGAAAGATAGGTAACAGTGTAACCTTGGGTTTCCAGTTGTTTGCAGACATTCAAAACGGCTGGGTGTTCAACCTGTGTTGTGATGATATGTCGTCTTTCTGGGTGTGCTAACAGTGCGGCGCGAATGGCAGCGTTATCTCCCTCTGTACCGCAACTGGTGTAAACAATTTCTGACTCTTCAGCACCGATGAGCGTTGCTAATTGTTGGCGTGCTGTTTTCACGGCTTTGCCAACTTGTCCACCAAAGGTGTGCATACTAGAAGGATTACCGTAGTAGTCCCGCAGATAAGGCAACATCGCCTCTAAAACTTCTGGGTCTACCTTCGTTGTCGCATTATTGTCTAGATAAATGATGCTCATCCTGATACACCTATGACTTCGCTCTGATGGCGAGATAATTGTTCAGAGAATTTTGTGGAATAATAGTTAAACCAACGTTCCCAGTAATCTTGTTTGTTAGTTAATTTTGCTAAAGAGCGATTGTAATTAGCAAACCAGCTTTCCCAATAATCGTTGGGTTGTTTCACACAACCGGTGCAGGTGGGACAACCAGCTTGACACTGAGGAACGGAATAAACACTACCAACGCAGTTTGTGCAGAGTTCGGGGTCAATCCAATGATTACCGTCAATTACCTTCACTGCATTAGTGGGACATACAGACAGACAAAGATCACAGGAAATACATTGGCTAGTGACTTGATAAGCCATGATTATTCTCCTTTTGAAGATGGGGGAGTGGGGAGTGGTAAGGGATGAGTGGGGAGTGGTGAGTGGTAAGTGGTAAATATTCCCTATTCCCTACTCCCTACTCCCTATTCCCTAATTTCCTAACTCCTTTACATATTCCTCGTAAAATTCCAAAGCAACTTTTTCAATCACATCGTAAGCTTCGACGGTCTGTATTCCGGCTTCTTGCAGTTTCTCTTGAGGACAGTTACCAATCTTGGAAACTAAAACTGCTTTGCAATCCGCGATCGCTGCCATGATATGTTCAAAAGTGGCTTCTTCACTAAATCCACCTTGACAATACTGGTCAATCTTGCGATGACTGACAAAAGTAACTTGATTACCATCCACTTCGTAAATCTGGAATTCCTTCGCATGACCGAAGTGTTGGTTAACTAATCCACCGCCTTTGGTGGCGACTGCAACTAATATTTTGGGATTATTGGCAAATTTCTTGCCGGCGCTAGCCTTGTCCTTGGCTATTTTCAGTTCTTCTTTAAACTTCTCAATTCCTTCGTGAACAAGGGTGCGTTGTTCCAAGTCATATTCTGGAGTCATTTCCAAGAATTTATCTTTAGTAAATTCCTGACTGCGGTCTTCTCCTAATAATCCTACCGCATCGGCTCGACATTGGCGACAATGGCGCATCATTTTCATGTTGCCGGCACAATTGTCTTGAACTGACTTGACTTCTTTGGGTGTGGGGCCACGTTGACCTGTTAAGCCGAAATGTGTGCCGTGTTCCGGTGCAGAAATCAAAGGCATGATGTTGTGCAGGAAAGCACCATTTTCACGAATCATTTTATTGACTTCGATCAAGTGCTGATCATTAATTCCTGGAATCATCACGGAGTTAACTTTGCACAGAATATCAGCTTCTCTCAAAGCTTGCAAGCCTTCCATCTGCTTCTCTAGCAGAATCTTAGCCCCTTCAACACCTCTATAACGTTTCCGTTTGTAGTGAACCCAAGAATAAATCTGAGCGCCGATTTCTGGGTCAATGGTATTTAGAGTGATAGTAACGTGATCGATATTTAGTTGTTTAATGCGGTCAATGTATTCTGGTAACATTAAACCGTTAGTTGAAAGGCAAAGCTTAATATCTGGTGCTTTGTCTGCAATCAACTCAAATGTGCGGAAAGTCTTTTCAGGATTCGCCAATGGATCACCAGGCCCCGCAATTCCGACCACTGTCATTTGGGGAATTTTGCCTGCAATCACCAAAGCTTTGTGTGCAGCTTCTTCTGGTGTTAGCAATTCGCTAACTACTCCAGGACGACTTTCGTTAGCACAGTCGTATTTGCGGTTGCAATAGTTGCATTGAATGTTACAAGCTGGTGCAACTGCAACGTGCATCCTAGCGTAGTGGTGATGGGCATCTTCACTATAACAGGGATGTTGGGCGATGCGTTCTTGGAGCTTTTGATCCATTTCGACGGTGGTGCTGCTGTCGCATCCGCAGCCACCTGATTTTGCTTGGGTTGATGCTGCTTCCTGATTGGAGGAGGTGAGGAGTCCGTTAGACGGTAGTATCATTGAATTTCGCAAGGGTCAGTGGTGGGCTAAATGCCACAGTGGGAGATGCCGTTGCTACTGTCTTTACCTAAGAATTGAAGTCGCGTCTTGTAATCAGTTAACAGTTAACAATTATTACTTTGTTTACTGTTGACTGATATATAGCTGGTCTGTCTGAAATTTAGGATCTATCTGGGGTATTTGTGTGTGAGTACAGCCGCGACTTCGATTCACTTAAGGCATGGTGCTATCTCATCCCTCCACTCACTTGGCGCTTTTGCTTTTGGCTGGGCGTTGAGTGATTGGCGATATAAGATTTATAGCAGTCGTTCTCAAATGGTCGGCGCGTTTATGAAGTATAGAATTTATTGGATTTATTACGCTTGTACTCAAATCTGCAAACCCTATCTGTGTGGGTTTTACAAACATTAAATATTTATTTTTCGGGTAGGGGTGCTAGTATTTTTCAGTTGGGGTACGAGTATTTAGCAATAGGGGTTCAGGATTTCTTGGTACTCATCTGCAACCCAGTTGTAGAAAGGGTCTTAATCTATTTTCTCTTAGTTTTTCGGTACATAAATCTGTACTCAAATCAGCCTGAAATCCCATTTAAAACGACAAATACTAGGGAATTAAGGGGTGAAAAACTGGGACAGATTGATGTCGTACTACTCCAGAGCCGTCAAATGTCCCATTCTGTATCTAACATATCATTTTTTTTGAGGTAAAAATGCAATTTATATTTATTTAATTTTTTTTGCAGAAAATCAAGAATTAATCATTAAGAAATTGCCGGGACAGGATAATAAAAGGATTTCTGTTAATATTCATCATACACTTATTGATAATTTATAGCTACAAGGGCATAATGTGAATAATTGCCTACTGGATTTACTTGTTAAGGGCGAATGGATTGAGGATTTCGCAAAGTTAAAATTGAGATGTCGAGCATATCCGATTATGTATCTAACCTAGCATTTTTTTAGAGGAAAAAATGCGTTTTATATTTATTTTATTTTTGAGAGATAAAAATACCTATTCATTAAGCCTGGGGCTAATTGAAGAAACCTCACCCCAACCCTCTCCTTAGCAAGGAGAGGGAGCAGGAGTAAGTTGTTGACGATAATTCTGCCCAAAGATACTTTCGCCCTGTCCTGTAAACTGGGTTAATGGTTGACAAGAAGCTTTTTAGTTCAACAGGGTGGCAGGAGAAAAGCATGAAAGCGGTAGTTATCCGTCGGTATGGGTCGGCTGAGGTGTTGCAGTACGAAGAGGTGGCGCAACCGCAAATCAAGCCGAATCAGTTGCTTGTGAAGGTTCATGCAAGTAGCGTTAATCCCATTGACTGGAAAACCCGCCAGGGTATGCTGAGTTTGCTCTCAGGTAATAACTTTCCCCTGATTTTGGGGTTTGATTTGGCTGGGGAAGTGGTCGCTGTTGGTTCCCAGGTGAGAAGTTTTCAGATAGGAGATGCTGTTTATGGTAGTACTAGCTTCCCTGGAGGTGCTTATGCAGAATTTGCAGCTGTACCAGAAAATTTAATTGCTTCCAAGCCGACGAATTTGACTTATGAGGAAGCGGCTACTGTGCCTTTAGCGGCGCTGACGGCTCTCCAAGCGCTGCGCGACCAAGGAAATATCAAATCAGGTCAAACTGTGCTAATTAATGGCGCTTCGGGTGGGGTAGGTATGTTTGCAGTGCAGATTGCCAAGGCTTTGGGGACAGAAGTTATTGGTGTTTGTAGTACCAGAAATTTGGAGTTTGTGAAATTTCTAGGGGCGGATAGAGTAATTGATTATACTCAAGAAGATTTTACAGAAAATAGTAGACAGTACGATATTATATTTGATGCGGTGGGTAAGCGATCGCTCTCTAATTGCAAACGAGTCCTGACACCTAACGGGATTTACATTTCGACTTTACCTACACCAGAAGTTTTAGTCCAAAGTGTGTTAACAGCTTTCCTTCCTGGTCAAAAAGCCAAGTTTGTAATTGAAAGGCCTAACACTGAAGACTTGGTTTATCTGAAAGAATTAATTGAGGCGGGTAAACTGGGAACCGTGATTGACCGGAGTTTTCCTTTGGCTGAACTAGCTGCGGCTCATAATTATAGTCAGAGTGAACGGACTGTGGGTAAAATTGCCATAGTCGTGTTTCAAGATTGATTGAGCCAAGTTTGAATTTCATTAACTAACCAACCACATTCTTCTTCAGTTAAACGCCAATCTAAGTGCATACGATGACGATATGTACGGATAACTACTTGCCATCTGTGTTGGTCTGAGGAATTTTCACTTTGTTGACATACATAAATAGAGCGAATATTTGTAATGAAATCAGAGCTTGACTCAAATTTCCCAAACCAGCAGTTATTAAATAAAAAATATTTATCTTTGGCATCAAAACGAATATAACCACCATAGTGATTTTTATTAATCAAATCAACATCTCTATTTACAATTTTTTTAATTAATACATCAATTTCTTTGTTGGTGGAATCGTCTAGTATTTTCCATCTAAGTACTATCCATACTAATAGAATAAATCCACTAATTCCCAAGAATTGAACTCCCCCAATTAAAAATAAAAATAATGGTATCAATATTAACAATTTTTTGTAGTCTACTGGTTCTTTATATCGATAAATTTCTAATTCTTCTGGAGAGTTTTTAGTTACTACAATACAAGGTCTAATAAAGTGTATAGCTGGCTTTTTTTTGGTGGAAAATGTCTGAACAGAATTAGATTTAACTTCCTGAAAAAGTAACTCAAGAGATTCATTCGCAGTAGCAAATCTTTTTTCTAAAGCTGGGTCGGTTAATTTTTCAATCCAACTTACAAAATTGGCGCTCACATTGGTATAACCTGCAAATTGAATTCGCAAATTATTCTGAGGTAAATCAGCAGGGGCTACACCTGTGAGTAAATGAATTAAAGTAGCTCCTAAACCATATAAATCAGAAGCTGGTACAGCTCGTCCCCAAAACTGCTCCATTGGAGTATAGCCCACAGTACCCACTACAGTGAAGGTTAATCTGGTGACAGCCATTCGGTCTTGTACCGCACCGAAATCCACCAGATATATCTGTTTATCTTCACCCTGAATTAAGTTACTGGGTTTAATATCCCGATGGAGAACGGCTGGATTTAATTGATGGAGATAAATCAAAATTTGCAAAATTCCTTTGGCAATTTGTTTAAGTTCTTGCTCAGTAAATTTTGTACCTTTTGCTAACAAATCTTGTAAAGTGGAACCAGGAATATAATCTTGTACCAAACACCACCAACTTAGACCTGAGCCTGGCTGCTGGTCAACTAAAAAGTAGTCTCGGTACCGGGGTATTCTCTCGTGATTGAGATTTTGTAAGACTTGGGCTTCTCGCTCAAATAGTTTTAAATCTTCCCATTGAAATTCGGCACTAAAAACCAGAAGTTTGAGAATAACTAACTCATGATTTTCATTATCTAAATCTTTTGATAGCCAAGTCTGACGACCTGCCATAGTATGACCTAACTGTTGTTGAAGTTCATATCTTTTTTGCAATATTTGACCTGAGTTAAACACAACATCACTCCTGTTTTTATTTAAGGCTATGACTGCGCGAATTACTTTTATTTATGATGAATTAAGCTGATTTATAAATAAAAATAACTTTTAGCATATAGGTACAGATTCGGTTGAAATTTTGTAATAAATTTACTCTTAATTGTAACATTGCATATTTGAAATTGTGTTATTTGAAATAAATTGTAAAACTAATTACTTTTAATATTAAAGTTTCCAGTAAAAATACTTTGAAGATGGACGAGATTTATATGTGTTTGTAGATGCGATCGCATACTATGGACTTAGGCTGATATTAGCAACCAGCAGAATGTTTTACTAACCGAAAATCTTCTAATTGATAATGGTTTTATTGCAGCAGGCACATGATCTTTCTAAATATACCTAATGGTACTCGTGTTACTGAACGTACTAGCCAGTGGACGTTTGATGGTGATATTTTAGGTATCATGTCAGACAGTAGAGGTAGACTTGAAGCAGCTAGTAATAGTATTTTAGGTGCTACGGGTACAACATACCCTGGTTCCTTCAATGCTAGAGGTTTTGAAAATGGTTCTAATAGTGGTGATCAGTATTCATTCTCAGGTAACACTTTAGATTTAAGAATGAGAGTGACTCAACCTGGAGACTGGATTCGTGTAGTTACGGCTGCTACCTCAGTACCCGAACCTTTTTCAGTATTAAGCTTATTAGGTATTGCCGGAGTTTTTGGTTATGGCATCAAACGCAGAAAAAATTCACTAAGTTAATTCAATACTTTTCGGTTAAGGAGTGTAGAGACGTTTCATGGAACGTCTCTACAAGGGTTTTCGGCTCACGAATTTGCTTAACCGAGTAGTATTGCTACACATCTACGTATCTGTAAGTGCAAAGAGCCGGCTATGCCAATAAAAATTAAGTAAGAATCCTATATAACTATTTGCTTTTAGGAATAACTTTCCTAATACCACTTTTACCAACAGCATCACCTTTGTAACGAGGGATGACATGAATGCTGGTGTGCATAACATTCTGCCCGCCTTCTCGATTAATGTTCATTCCTACATTAAAACCATCAGGGGCAAATTCTGTCTTGAGCATTTCTTGGACTTTATTCACCATGAACCAGCAAGCAGACTGTTCTTTAAATGGTAAATCAAAATAATTGCTGACATGACGTTTAGGAATAACTAAAGTATGTCCTTTACTTATAGGGTAGCCATCCAACATAGCATAGGCGGTGGCTGATTCCGTTAATAATCTGAGATGTTTATGAGGATTGCAAAATATACAATAATTAGTTGAATTTCGTTGTTGATTATAATGAACGTACTCATATACTTCCCGCATCTCATCTGAGTGTAATGAATGAAAGGGAAGTTTAGCTAAACATTGATATGTAGGCTTTTTGTGGACATAATGTTCTCTAAATCCTTCTCTTTTAATATCCCTTCTCACAGCATAATAAGCTTTACCTCCTGGTTTTAATAAGTGGGATACTTCCATAAGGATATTAGCTTGTTCTTCAGGGAATACAACATTTAAAACATAAAAGCAAATTATTGTATCGAATTTACCTTGAGGATATTGGTCAAAATAATGCGGGTCATAGCCTGTAATATCCAACCCTTTTTGAGCTAACATTTTAACATCATTGCCAAAGCCACAACCAAAATCTAGGATTTTTCCTTGAAGCAGGTTTTGATTTAATAAAAACTGTGCTGGAAATGATAAATAAGTTCTTTCTATGGCGGTGAGATGGCTAAATGTATTTTTTTGCTGTTTCATGGAATCTGGAGATGCACACCATCCAGTCTTAGCACAGTTGATACTTAATCGCCTTAAGTGCTATCACTTAAACACCAAAGACGGGCAAGATGCCCATCGGGCGCATCCCAGTTTTTATTTGTCAGTAAAAGAATAATCTTGTCATTGCGTTCGCGTAGCGACTCGCAGAGAGGAGGAACGACGTAAAGCCTTCGGCATAGCTAGAGCCTCCGGCACGCTAACGCGAACGCTTACCGCGTAGCGTGCGTGTCGCCTTGCGACTCAGAAATCGCATGGACTCGTTTTTAGTGAGAGATTTTGCGATTGCTTCACTCCACTTCGTTCCGTAAGTCCTTCGGACACGCTACGCGAACGCAATGACGTACTAAAAAAGTGGGATGCTCCCATGCCCATCCCACAAAATGGGATAATTTATTTTATAGTGTTCTCTGAAGCAATTGGTGTAAGATATGTGTTTAGAAAAGTCATTATCTATATTTACAAAACGTATATATACACACAGACAACAAAACCTAAAATAAAATAAAGAAACCTGTTTTTTCCTCAGCTAAATATTAGAATAAGAATCGTAGCTGAGTATACAGATATATCATTTGTTGTTCTCTCTACCTCATCTTGGCGCGCAAGTGAGTACAACTTAATAAATTGCAAAATAACTTGCCTAATTCGCTGCAAACTCTTACAGGTAAAGTTCTTTGTGGTGAGTACAATAATTCTGAAGCCTCTACCCTAAAAACACCAGTACCCCCATTATTAAATACTAGCACCCCCACCCCAAGGGAAATTTTAAGTTTATCTTAAATCAGGGTTTGAGATGCTTGAGTACAACTGTAATTAATCCAATAAATCCAATCGGCGTTTAATGTACTGTCCAGTTGGGAGTCACCTGATATAAGCATAAAAATAGCACATGGCTCTTTGAACCAAACACTACCGATGCAACAGTCATTAAACAGTATCAAAAACCGTCAGGCTGCAATCAAACCACGTTCTCCAAAGACATCTTTGCTAAAAAATCTGTTCTCTGGTGCTTTTTTAGAACCACTTTTGAGTGATTTTAAAATCATCTTTGAACGCGACCCAGCAGCACGGAATTGGCTAGAGGTGGTGTTTTGCTACCCAGGGTTACACGCTCTGTGTTTGCATCGTCTCGCCCACTGGTTACACTGTCGGGGTGTGGGTTTCATTCCCCGTCTGATTTCTCACTTGGCGCGATTCTTGACAGGAATTGAAATTCACCCAGGTGCAGAGATTGGTAAAGGTGTGTTTATCGACCACGGTATGGGTGTGGTGATTGGTGAAACTGCCATTGTGGGCAACTATACGCTAATTTATCAGGGTGTGACTCTGGGCGGTACTGGTAAGGAAAGTGGTAAGCGTCATCCTACGGTGGGTAACAACGTTGTGGTGGGTGCGGGTGCAAAAGTTTTGGGAAATATTCAAATTAGCGATCGCGTCCGCATTGGTGCTGGTTCTATTGTTTTGCGTGATGTTCCCCCAGATGCAACTGTCGTCGGGATTCCTGGTAGAATTATCTCTCCCAAACCAAACGCTAACCTGCATCCCCTAGAACATGGAAAACTCCCCGATGACCAAGCGACAGTAATTAGTTCTTTACTCTCCCGCATCGAGAAACTAGAACAGCAACTGCAAACCCAGGACAAAGAACTGTTGACCAAAAATCGTTAATCATGTCCCCACCGAATAGTTCTGACCCCCTTGGCGATCAAGTTTTGCAGATTCCCTTGTGCGATCGCTGGCGAATTTCCCAACGTTTACAAGAATTAAAGATTCCCTGCTGCTGTCACAGCGATGGTTCCCTACGAGTCAAAGTCAATAACCTCCTAGAAGCCATTCTCATCCGCAGTACCTTAATGCAATTTCTCGCCTCTCGCCACGAATTAGTAGATTGGCTAGAACGCTGCTGGAATACAAAAACCTCCTAAACTCTCCCTCTGCGCCTCTGCGTGACACGAAACACAATCAATACCTAGCAAACGCGACTATGACCACCTGTAACAGCGAGAGAAAATTGCTCAATTTTTTACATCAAGAACTCGAACTGACAAATGCAGATATCGCTGTAGCCCAAAGACATCGTAAATTTGATAATGGTCCCTTACCCATGCTCCTTTGGCAATATGGATTAGTCAACTTAGAGCAACTAGAGCAGATTCTCGATTGGCTAGATGACCATCACTAACAAATTTTTTGTCTAACTTCCAGTGTATTAGCTTGCCCACATGATCACAACTAAATGCCGTGTCATTATTCGAGCAAAGGACTATATTGGTTAACTTTATTGCCATATTTGCTATTCTGCTGTATTGAGAATTTGCTAATAGTTACCTTAATGACTCGCTATTATAAAATACTTGATTTAGCAATAGTAAAAATGATTCTAAAATATACCTATATTTGGTTCTCTTCCATACAGATATGATGTAGGAATTTAGCTATGATTTAATAATCATGAACATGAACTATTAAATCTGAGAGTTTATAGCATTTACCATTCATCATAATGGCTACGCCAAGCTAGCTATCAGCATTTGTATTAGGCATTTACCATTACAGAATTTTCAGCTAAATAAGTTCCCAAAGCAGAAAACATATTAAGAATAATTCCTAAAAGGGATGTGTGAGATGAATGAAATCTTAATTAATGACACTACACTACGTGATGGTGAACAAGCGGCGGGTGTTGCATTTACCTTTGAAGAGAAAATAGCGATCGCACAATTTCTCGATGCGATTGGCGTTCCCGAACTAGAAGTGGGAATTCCCGCAATGGGCGAAGCAGAAACCCACGCTATTCTAGCAATTGCTGACTTGGGTTTGCAAGCAAGTCTTCTCGGTTGGAACCGGGCGGTGATTTCCGATATTAAAGCTTCTATCACCTGCGGGTTGAAACGAGTACATATTGCGATCCCCGTTTCTGGAATCCACATCGCCGCTAAATTTCATGGTCAATGGCGGGTAAGTTTGCAGAGACTCAAAGACTGTATTAGCTTTGCGGTTGATCAAGGTCTTTGGGTAGCAGTAGGTGGCGAAGATTCTTCTAGAGCTGACCCCAATTTCCTGTTAGATGTCGCCCTGAATGCTCAAGAATGGGGCGCATCAAGGTTCCGCTTCTGCGATACTGTGGGAGTTCTCGACCCCTTCAGCACCTACGCCAAAGTCAAACAGCTAGTTTCGGCTTTGTCCATTCCCCTGGAAATCCACACTCACAATGATTTTGGCTTGGCGACTGCTAACGCCTTAGCTGGTATCAAAGCGGGAGCCACATCTGTAAATACCACAGTCAACGGGGTAGGCGAAAGGGCGGGAAATGCAGCTTTAGAAGAAGTTGTCATGTCTATTAAACGCATCTATGGGATCAATTTAGGGATTGATACTCGCCGTTTGGTGGAACTATCGCAACTGGTAGCTTCAGCATCCAATTGTCATGTCCCACCTTGGAAAGCAATTGTAGGTGAAAATACCTTTGCTCATGAATCGGGAATCCATGCTCATGGCGTACTGCAAAACCCCCTCACTTACGAAGCATATGCACCCGAAGAAGTAGGTTGGGAACGGCGTTTAGTCGTGGGTAAGCATTCTGGAAGACATTTGGTGACCAGCTTGCTACAGCAAAATGATATTTTCCTCAACCCAGAGGAAACCCAGTCTGTTTTGGATGCAGTCCGCCAGCAGTCGGTAAAGCAAAAACGCAACTTAACCGTTGAAGAACTTTTGAATTTGGTAAGAGAACAGAGGTACTCTCATGCAACCTGATGAATTAGAGCTAAATTTACCGCCTGTTTTTGAAATTGGTCAAAAAGTCAGACTTCGCAAACTGATCAAAAATGATGGGACGTTTGCTGGTAGAGAAGTCGGGGAGGTTTTAGGGAACAAAGGAGATATTGGTTACATAGCAAGTATAGGCACTTATCTACAAAATTCCTATATTTATGCGGTGCATTTTTTGGAGAAAGGGTTCGTTGTCGGTTGTCGGAAAAGAGAACTAGAAGCGGTTGAGGAGAATTCATGAAAGTAATGTTGCGGATGAATGATGCAGGAACTTTGGTGGCTTATGTTGCTAAAAAAGACCTGGAAGAAGAAGTTGTTAAACAAGCAGATAGTAACGATGGCGTGGTTCTCACTTTAGCAAATGGTTGGGAATTAGAATTTAGTGCATTACCAGATAAAGCAAGTTTACCGTTAACTGTGGAAGCTAAACGGTTGTCTTAAAAATAAATTTTGTCAGGGCTTAAATTGAAGGATAATGGTGGGTTACGGACTACCGTCCTAACCCACCCTACTGGAATAATATCATCAGTGGGTCATGTCATGTAAGGCTATGTTAATTAGTTCTTCACTCACTCCATGACGTTTTAAATTTTCAATAAAAGTGGAAATTTCCTGATTACGACTTTCTAAATAATATAAAATTGCTGCTATGGGAGATGAGTGAAAATTAATTTCGTATTTGCAGTCTGTTGTTAAGATAATAGCAAAAAAGCGATTCTTACGGAGCGCTTCGCTCTCTCTTCATCCTAAAAATCGCCTCTTATTTTATATCCAGCAGTGCGATATCAGAGCGCTCTAATATCGCACATTCCCAGTTAGCTTGTAATCAAAGGCTAGGCGGTAATTCCAACGGGATTGTGCCTAATAAGCCTTTACGAAAATCTGTTAACAGGTGTCTGGCGGTGCGTTCTACGTCGCCTTTGTAACGATGTTCTGCTAAAGCGTGTAAATAACTTTCTCCGGTGTACATTACGGGGTCAAGTTGGTAGCGGGTATATAAGGGTGATGGTGGTAATAAATGTCCGGCTGTCTCTTGCAGTTCGTTGAGTAAATCTATGAAGGCGGCGGCTACTAATTGATTATCATAAGATGCTTGACCAATATCATCACAAATTGCTAATTTAATAGCTGCTTCTTGATTTCCCATTCTCAAAGGTATAATACCAGGAGAATCTAGTAATTCTAAGTGTTCGGAAATTCTCACCCAACGTAAGGAACGAGTTACCCCCGGACGGGCTGCACTTTCGACGACTCGCTTTCCTAGAAGACGGTTAATTAAGGCTGATTTACCAACGTTGGGAAAACCAATAACTACAGCCCGGACTGGACGAGGTAACATTCCGCGATCGCGTCTTCTTTGATTTAGTTGTATTCCTGCTGCTTGGGCGGCTTTGGCGATCGCTGTTATACCTTGACCTTGTTTCGCATTAGTAGAATAGGCGACTTCACCGTGACGCTTAAACCAATCTACCCACTGCGATCGCACTTGGGGCAAAATCATATCTAATCGGTTTAATACCAATACCCGTGGTTTATCTCCCACCCATTCATCTATTTGGGGGTGATGTGTCGCCAAAGGAATTCGCCCGTCTCGGACTTCTAGTACCACATCTACCCGCGTTAGCTGTTCTTTCAGCTTCTTTTCCGCTTTAGCAATATGACCTGGATACCATTGGATCAGGTTTAATTTATAGTTTTGAGTTAAAGACATACTTAATTACCAATAACCACTAATTATAACATTTTTTTAAGAAGTAAACCAACCACAGAGGCACAGAGGACACAGAGAAATCAGGAAGAGAGAGGTTTATTGAGTTAGGTTTTTGGGTGTTTGTTTATTTGGAAGTTATTGATTGCGTCTATTTTTGATGTAAGATCAAGCGATTGCCGTCGGGGTCATAAGCGTAAATTTCTCTACCGTGGGAAGCTGTGGAGATTTCGCCGGGGGGTGGATAGCCTAAGTTTGTCAAGTGTGCGATCGCTTGTTCTAAATTATTCACTTCTAAACACAAACTTATCTGACTGTTTGCTGAGTTGGCAAATTCAGATGTATGGTTTTTTTGAGGTTGAAAAATCCCTAATCTTACCCCAGGAAGTTGAAACTCTGCATAAACATTGGGGATAAAAGATGTTGGCTTTTTATCAAGTAATTGCGTATAGAACTTTACCAGATTTGCAAAATTAACAGATGCTATGGTAACGAGTGCTTCGGTATATTTAAAAAACATATTTAATTAGTCACAATTACCATTGTGAAAAGGGATTTGTTACCAAATAGCTGTTGAAATATCTCGGATCATGAGATACTTCTTCACCAATCCAAGGTGGTAGTGAAATCTGTTGATTTATATCACTGAGTTCGACTTCTGCTAAAATCAGTCCTTTATTCAGACCATCAAACTCGTCTATTTCCCAAATCAAACCGTCCCATTCTACTTTGTATCTAACTTTTTCGATAAAAGGTTTTTGACACAATGTATTCAGCATTTCTTGAGCATCTTCTACTGGAATGGGATACTCAAATTCTAATCTTGAACATTCAACACTAGGCCCTTTAATGGTTAAGTAACCTTGATTTCCGACTATCCGCACTCGGACAGTAGTTTTATCTTTTGTAGCAATGTAACCTTGACAATATACACTGCCTTGAGCTAATTTTCGCCAACTATCATCTTTGAGTAAATATTTACGCTCTATTTCTTTAGCCATTTTGTTAAATGATTCTTATTTTTGGCCAAATATGAAAAAATTAAACAGGTTTAAAGTTTATAATAAATTGGCTCTGGTGTCTATGAATAAAGTATAATATAAAACAACAGGCCATCAAGTTGTAAATGACCTGAAATTAATGATTAATGCGATCGCTTGGCAAAATTCTGGCTCATGGTATGATTTCCAGAACAGAGTATTAGCGACCGCATTGCTTAATTTCTCTCATGAATATTTTAGTAATTACTCAAATGAGAGAACATTCAACTTAATTAAGGCGGATTTAGCAACCGCGCCCGATGCGTCCTGATCCACGGTCAAAGTTAAGTCCACCGTCATAGATATAGTTAGAAGGAGGTAGGTGTTTAGCACTATCGTTTCTCTGAGAAATAGCCAGAGAGGACATAGACGCTTGCAAACCTACAAACAAGCCAGAGGTGAAGCGATTCATAATGTTAGTTTGGTAAGTTGATCGTAATTTCTACAAGCACAGGAAGTTTACGAAGAGAAGATTCCACAAAGCTTTGAATATATTCTAGCAAAGTTATGAGCTATGCAACAGCATTACAAGCCACATTAGCAGAGCATGATAACCAAACAATAATAAAAAATAGACAATTCTCTACAATTATTTCGGAAACAACTGGTGAAAAAATGCAGAGAAGTTACATATACAGCAATGTGCATTGACATAAATTACAGATTTATTTCGTGGCTGCATCTGTGGTTGATTACTTTTTGATGTATTACATACATTCGGAAATTACTGTAATTTGTTTAGAAAAATTATGAATTTTCAATTTGTGCGATCGCCTCAATAATTTGTTGATAATATTCTATATTTCCATCTCTATTATAAATATCCGCAGATTTTTGGAAATCGGCAATCGCGCCATGATAATCTTCTAGCCGACGGCGGATATCACCCCGCAGCATTAAGGCTGAAGCCCAATAAGGCTGACGTTGAAGGGCTTGGTTCAAATCAACCAAAGCGGCGGTTAAATCTCCCAGCATCGAAAGGCTACGTCCACGGTTATACCAGTCTTCAGCTCTACTAGAGTCTATAGCCAGAGCTTGATTATAATCTTTGATGGCTCCTTGATAGTCTTGCAGAGCATAGAGAGCATTGGCGCGATCGCTATAAAATGTTGCTGATTGAGGATTTCTTTTTAATACTTGGGTGTAATCTGCAACTGCACTCTGATAATCTTTCAGTGCATAGTATAAAGCAGCCCGATTGTAATAAGCTTCGATCAGATCAGGATTGCTTTCTAATGCTTGATTGTAATCCGCCATTGCCTGCTGTTCATTTCCTAAAAAACGATGAGCATTACCACGGTTACAATAGGCTTGGGAAAACTCCGGAAACAGCTGAATGGCTTGAGTATTATCGGCGACTGCGGCCAAGAAATCTTGCAAAATCTCGTAAGCAATTCCCCGACCATAATAGGCTGGGGCTAAATCAGGATTAATCTGCAATGCCATTGTATAGTCTTGAATAGCCCCTTGATAATCTCCTTGACTCCGACGAGTTGTAGCGCGATCGCAGTATCCTTGGGCTAAATTGGGGTCAAGTTGTAAGAGTCGATTACTATCATCAATTGACCCTTGGTAATCTCCCAGTAGACGACGCACATTAGCCCGATAGCCGTATACTAAAGCTAAGGTGGGATTTTTGTGTAATGCTTGGCTATAATCCTCCAGAGCTTGGTGATAGTCTCCTAAAGCTTCTTGAACCAAACCACGTTCACAGTATGCTTGGATATCATCCGGGTTCAATATCAGCGCTTGGTTAAAATCAGTTAATGCTTGCTGAAAATCTTTTAGACGAAAATAAACCAGACCCCGATTGTAGTATGCTTCTGCAAAATTGGGATGAATTTTTAAAGCCTGACTGTAATCTTTGATAGCGCCGTGATTATCTTGTAGAGCATAGCGGGCATTACCCCGATTATGGTAAACTTCGGCTAAATTGGGATCTAGTTGTAAGGCACGGTCATGTTCAGCGAGCGCTTGCTGATAATCTCCTAAAATATGATAGATATTACCCCTACTGCTGTAAGCTGGGGCAAAATAAGGATGCCATTGTAAAGCTTGTTGAAAATCAGCGATCGCGCCTTGATTATCGCCACAATTGCAACGCGCCACACCCCGATTATGTAAAGCTTTGGCAATATCGCAGTTAATTTGGGTAGCTAACTGAGGACTATTTTCGATTGCTTGTTGATAATCCGTGATCGCTTGGTTGTATTTTTCTAAAGCTAAGTAGGCATTACCCCGACTGTGGTAAGATTGGGCAAAATTGGGTTTGATTTGTATGGCTTGGTTATGGTCAGCGATCGCACCCTCATAATTGGCTAAGAAGTAACGCCCATTTCCCCGGTTGCAATATGCTTCAGCAAACTGGGGATTAATGTCTATTGCTTGATCAAAGTCAGCGATCGCGCCATGATAATCTTTGAGTTCAGCACTGAGAATCAGACCCCGATTATAGTAAGCTTCGGCGTAGTCTGGATGTAGCTGAATCGCTTGAGTATAATTTGCGATGGCTTCTTGATAGTCACCTTGCAAATGTTTGTTAAATCCCTGTTGGAAAAATTCGTCCGCATTCATCTAAGTTTGTCTGGGTTATGACACTCCCGACACTCATTGTAAGCCGATCTTAGTTTCACATCAATTTATTTGAGTTTGTTTGTGCGATCGCCTCCCTGGATCATCACACAACTAATCATCTATCCCTGTAAAGACAAATAAAATGTAGGGTGTGTTGTCGCACAGCGCAACGCACCATCAACACTTCGGCTGCACTCAGTGTAAACACTTCAAAGTACGGTAGCCCTACAGTTAATTTATATTTCTTCATATACATCTAATTTTTTCATTTGTATTCATTTTATTAGTGCGTATGTACTTATAAATTTATCGGTTGAGAATATATCCATAACCGCTATGCTTAAACAAGATATTTGTGAAATTCTCACGAATATGTCCTTTAGGAATAGAACTTAACTATGCTCTTGGTGCGTATTTGACCGAGATGATTGCCTGAAGCAAGATTTTAACAATGCAATAGAAAATGCTAATAAAGCAGGGTTTAAAGTTGCATATTCTAATGAGGCATTTGAATTATGGTATTTATTGCATTTTCAATTTCTCAATACTGGACTTCCTCGCCAAGATTACATTCCTAAGTTAAATAAATGTCTGAAAAACCCATATCAAAAAAATAGCGATTCAATTTATGAAGAGTTAGAACATCTACAAGCTACTGCTATCAAACACGCTATAAATCTTCTGAAGCAATATAATCCTCATAATGCCGAAAGTGATAATCCTTGCACAACCGTACATCTTTTAGTTGAGGCATTAAACGAATTTATTCCATAATCTAAATAATTTTAACCCAAACTTGCTTTCACTATTTCCCGAAATGCTAGTATAGCTTCTAAAGGATCTGGTGCGATCGCATATTCTGCCAATATTGCTAAATCCAGATTTGGCAATAACTCACTCTTGACAAATTGTTGATAATTTTCACCCTGCAAAATATAAACTTCAAATTGATTATTTCTAAAAAACCAAACTTCCTTGACACCTAAAATTTTATAAACCTCTAATTTATCCACACCCCCGCTAGTTACTATTATTTCAATCGCTAAATCTGGAAATTCTTTTTCTGTACCGATGCAGTATGATTCATCTGGTTCTGTACCACCTCTGCTGGCTGGTTTGCGGAAAGTGGTAGAACCTAGAGGAAAATAACGAATACGTTGTTCTTGAAAATAAGCCTCAAGCAAAGAACCAATATTTTTTTTATTCCGTTCGTGGCGGCGACTTGGTGACACCAGTTCTATAACTCCATTTAAATATGTAACTCTATATTGCCGACTGTCACCTAAATCATTGAGTAACGCTTCATAATTTTTCCAACTGACACCAGTAATTATTTGTCGTTCTTCTGGATCTTCTGCTTGTAAAAGTTCAGATAATTCTTGAAGTAAAACCATAGAAGTTGTTAATAGTGAATTACTGCTAACTTGATCATATTTTATTTTTATATGAGGAACGAACCGCCAAGACGCATTCGCGTAGCGTCTCCCCTTGGGAGAAGAACGCCAAGGGAAGAGGGTTTATGGTGGGCAATGCCCACCACAGATTTTTACACCTTAAACTTTTCGGTAATTCGCTTCATTGCTTCTTCGACATTTTCCCGACTATTAAAAGCCGAAATGCGGAAGTAGCCTTCACCCGCAGCCCCAAAACCAGATCCAGGTGTACCCACTACATTCACTGTTTGCAGCAGCTTATCGAAAAATTCCCAACTAGATAAGTTATTAGGAGTCTTCACCCATACATAAGGTGCATTTACCCCACCATACACAGCTAATCCGGCTGCTGACAGTTGTTCACGAATAATTTTGGCATTTTCTAGGTAAAAACTCACCAAGGCTTTAATTTGCGCCTGTCCTGCTTCGGAGTAAACCGCTTCTGCACCCCGTTGGATGATGTAGGAAACGCCATTAAATTTAGTCGATTGGCGGCGATTCCACAGCTTCCACAGTTCCACATCGGAACCATCAGCTGCTTTTGCTGTTAACGTCTTGGGTACAACAGTTAACGCGCAACGGGTTCCGGTAAAACCTGCATTTTTAGAGAAGGAACGAAACTCAATGGCACATTCCTTTGCGCCTTCAATCTCGTATATGGAGTGAGGAAGGGCGGGATCGGTGATATAAGCTTCGTAGGCAGCATCAAAGAAAATAATCGAGTTATTTGCCTTGGCATAATCTACCCAGGCTTGCAGATATTCCTTGGTAGCAGTTGCACCTGTGGGGTTATTGGGAAAACACAGATAAATTAAATCAACTTTCTGGGAGGGAATTTCAGCCTTAAAGTTATTATCAGCCGAAATTGGGAGATAGACTAAACCGCCAAATTCGCCTTTATCGTTGGCATCCCCGGTATTACCAGCCATCACGTTAGTGTCTACATAGACGGGGTATACAGGGTCAGTAACCGCTATAACGTTATTTTTGCCAAAAATATCGAGAATGTTGCCTGTATCGCACTTAGAACCATCGGAAATAAAGATTTCTGAGGCATCTATGTCAGCCCCTCTAGCTTGAAAATCTTGGGCTGCAATTTTTTCTCTTAACCAAGCATAACCTTGTTCGGGACCATAGCCTTTAAATGTTGCGCGATCGCCCATTTCTTCCACAGCCTGAATCATTGCTGTGCGGCACGCTTCCGGCAGAGGTTCTGTCACATCGCCAATACCCAACCGGATAACTTTAGCGTCCGGATTTGCTTCAACAAAGGCATTCACCCGCCGTGCAATTTCGGGAAACAGATAACCAGCTTTCAGCTTCAGGTAGTTGTCGTTAATCGTTGCCATAGTGGAATTTAAAAAAACAGTCTAGATAAAACAGCTTATCCCCTTTCTTTGTCAAGCTGCGCGAATTTGCTCGTAGTTGCGCTTTAGCGCTAAAACGTCACGACAAACTATGATAATTTATTCATGCCGACTTCTCACGCTATACAAGCCATTACCCAGAGTTGATATGTGCAGAACTCATACAGATTGCATAGGAGTATATACCAAAAGAAGTGGTAATTATCCAAATAGTTGGTTGCGGTTCTCAATAATTAGTTCCGATGACAGATTTAATGCCAAGCCTTGAATTGTTAGTCTATGTCTGAACGGTAAAAATATTTACTAAATTAAAGATCATGAACATTCTTGCTTGGATTGTATTAGGACTAATTGCTGGTGCGATCGCCAAGGCTATTTACCCCGGACATCAAGGTGGCGGGATTTTAGGAACAATATTACTGGGAATTATCGGTGCTTTTGTTGGTGGTAGCTTGGGGGTATTTTTTAGTACAGGAACCTTTGCTCTCACGGCTCCGACTCTCAGTATTACGGGTATCATCTTAGCCGTACTTGGTGCGATTGTGGCTATCTTCTTGTGGAACTTGCTCACTTCTCGCAGTGCTGCATAAATTGAGGTAGATATGGATGTAAATAATTTTTTGCAACGTTATGCTTCTGGAGAACGAGATTTTGATCAGGTTGATTTAAGTAGAGCTAATCTAGGCGGAGCTATTCTACATAAAGTGAATCTGAGTGGTGCAAACCTTAGTCAAGCCAACCTGAATAAAGCACATCTCGAAGATGCAAATCTCAGTAATGCAGATTTAAGTACAACTTATCTGACAGCAGCTAATTTAGAAGGTGCTAACCTGTCAGGAGCCAATCTGCATAAAGCTGATTTGGATCGTGCTAATTTACGATCAGCAAATTTGACTAATGCTAACCTAGAGGGAGCAAATTTCCGCAACGCTACTCTCCCCGATGGTACAGTTTCAGATTAGACATTAGATACCATGACTGGTGTGTTAAGAAGCAAGATTTATCTATATTTTTCTACCAAAATTCTGTTAAATATTCACACCAAATTGCTGCTGAAATTTACTCAGCAGCAATTGTTTATTTTTTGACTTCTAAACCTTGGCAATGGTGACATTTTGTGGTTGATTTTGATACTTGCCAAAGCGCTCTGCGTAAGTTGTTTGACATGGTTCTCCTTCTAAAAACAGCAGCTGCAACACACCCTCATTAGCATAGATACGACAGTCTGCACTAGAAGCATTGCTGAACTCTAGAGTCAAGAAACCTTCCCATGAAGCTTCGGCAGGAGTTATGTTAGCAATAATCCCACAACGCGCCATTGTTGATTTTCCAATACAAATAACTGTAATGTTGGCAGGAATCCGCAATCTTTCCAGAGAGACACCTAAAGCATAAGAATTGGCTGGAATAATAAAAAACGAGCCATCTTCATCGGTTTGCAGTGCAATAGATTCTAGGTTTTCAGGATTAAACCGCTTGGGATTGACAACTGTACCGGGAATATGTCTAAAAATCCGAAAATCTGTGGGAGATAATCTCAAATCATAGCCATAGCTAGACAAACCGTAACTAATTACTCGCCTGTCTTCAATCTCCCGCACTAGAGAAGTTTCAAATGGCGAAATCATCCCTAGTTTGGCTTGTTCAATAATCCATTTATCATTTTTTAGCACGTTTGACCTCTTTTTCAATAAATCTACAAAATATCAATTACAGCAGCGAATAAACTTAAGGTCGATGACTGCGACGGATTTCAGTAATTTGGTCTGCCACATCTAAGATAGATTTCGGCATCTCTGTTCCTGTGAGAATGATATCGACATGAGAAGGGCGTTGTGCAATAAATTCTAAAACTTCAGTTTCGGGAATTAAGCCAAAGTTAACCGCTAAACTTAATTCGTCTAAAACTACGAGAGAATATTTACCCTCGCCTACTATTTGTTGGGTATATTGCCACAATTTTTGTAAAGCTTGGTTTTCGGCTTCGTCTAGATGCGGTGTGTCGATGCAACGTGGCAAATCACAGCGAATCCAATCTAAATTTTGTCCTAATTGAATGGGTCGCTCTTGACCTTGACGAATACCACCTTTGAGAAATTGTACTACTAATACTGATGTACCTTGACCTGCAATTCGCAACGATTGGGCGATTACATCAGTAAAAAAAGTGCGTTGTGTACTAGTAAAAACTTGTACTAGTCCTTCAACGGGATAGGGTAAGCTGAGAGTTGAATTGACGCTGGAAGTTTCTAATTGGGCAACCATAGGGGAAGTTCAAGAAATAGCAAAGAATTAGAGAATTGGGGCAAAATTTCCACGAGTAGGGGCTGTTTTACAGATATCATTCATTATTAACAGGGATATTGGTAAATCGGCCTCTACCTAAACTTGTCTGTAAGACAAGCATGATTGACATTTCGGTTTTTTGCATGAAACTAATAATTATACATAATTACTTGCAAATTCTGGGAACAGGAAATGGGAAAATCCCTGTATTAACTATCATCTTGATTTGAGCAAAATAGATTTAGATTGTAATTAATTTTACTTATAGAGGAGTGAATTATCGTGAGATTAGTGATTTTGGGAGGTTCAGGATCGGGTAAAAGCACCCAATCGCAACAACTTTGCAGCAATTTTGGGATACCTCAAATTTCTACAGGTGAGATGTTAAGGGAAGCGATCGCTAGTATGAGTGATCTAGGTAGCTATGCACAACCTTATGTCACAAAGGGTGAGCTAGTCCCAGATGAAATTATGATTGAATTTATCCGTTTGCAACTCAAAAAGCCTGAAGTTAATCAGGGTTGGGTTTTAGAGGGTTATCCCCGGACTGCGTTTCAGGCTGAGGAATTAGATTTTTTGTTAGATGATTTAGGACAAAAGTTAGATTGGGCTATTTATTTACAAGTACCAGAAGCTACTATGGTACATCGCTCGTTGGAGCGTTCTCTTTCAGATGACCAACCCGAAATTGTGCAGCGCCGGGTGGAATTATTCTACGATCGCACTATTCCCATCCTCGAATATTACGACCGTCGCCGTCGCCTGTTGACTATCAATGGCGACCAATCACCAGAGTTGGTAGAGCAAAATATTTTAACCCTGCTTTCTACCCCATAAGTTTTGATAAGAAGCAGGGGAGAAGAGGCAGGGGGGTAGGGCGCAGGGCGCAGGGGGGAAGAAACTTACTCAAAACTTTCCCCACTCAGAACTTTCCCCAGAAAAGACGGTATCTGGTAATGTGAAGGCAGTTTAATTGTATATAAAATTTCTGAGGCAATTCTCATGGTTTGGCAGCGTCCTGATGGTCGGCAACCTGAAGTATTACGTCCCATCAGCTTTCATGCCGGTTTTACTCGCTTTGCTCCCGGTTCGGTTCTGACGAAATTTGGAGACACTCAGGTACTTTGTACTGTCAGTGTGAGCGAGGGAGTACCAAAGTTTTTAGCAGGAAGTGGTAAAGGTTGGTTAACATCTGAATATCGAATGTTGCCTTCAGCCACACAGGAACGGCAAGCACGAGAATTGTTGAAGTTGTCTGGAAGAACTCAAGAAATTCAACGTTTAATTGGACGTAGTTTAAGAGCAGCAATTGATTTTGAGGCTTTGGGAGAACGCACGCTAACTGTAGATGCTGACGTGTTGCAAGCCGATGCAGGTACTAGAACCGCAGCAATTACAGGCGGGTTTGTGGCCTTAGCTCATGCCGTGTCTCAATTATTGCAGCAGGGTGTCTTAGAGCGATCGCCTTTATGTGGGCAAGTAGCAGCAATATCTGTGGGTTTATTGCAAGGGCAGCCATATTTAGATTTAAATTATCTGGAAGATTTAGCTGCAACTGTAGATTTTAACGTGGTGATGAATCAACAGCTAGGTATAATTGAAGTCCAGGGAACAGCAGAAGAAGGCAGTTATAGCCGGACTCAGTTAAACCAGCTACTAGATTTTGCCGAAAAAGGCATCCAACAATTGTTAATCGCTCAGAGAGAAGCAATCTCAGGTTGGGATCAGCTGTTCATGAGGGAGTAGAGGGAGACGCGATCAATCGCGTCTGTACAAGAAAGGGTTCCTCGGCCTTGTCGGCTTGTGTCTAATTCAGGCATCATGTTAAAAGTTTCAAAAGTTAAAACGAGGAATAGTCATAAGTTCGGTATGGTATTGCTGGAAGTCGGTAATATGATCATGAAACCATGAATAAAAAGGTGGAAGTTCTCCCAGATATTTCAGTGCTAGTTGAGCGATCGCTAGATTTAATTTTGTCCAAGGTGTCAACAGCGATTGCACAACGGGGACAGTTTACTATTGCCTTAGCTGGTGGTAGTACACCTAAGCCATTGTACGAAGCGATCGCTAAACAAAAACTACCTTGGGATAAAGTTCATATCTTTTGGGGAGATGAACGTTATGTACCACCAGATCATCCCGATAGCAATGAACTGATGGCTCGGCGTGCTTGGTTAAATCACGTTGATATCCCAGCCAGTAACATTCACTCTGTACCAACTTTAGACGGAGATCCAGCCGTATCAGCCGCCAAGCACGAACAGCATCTACGAGAATTTTTTAATTCTGCTCCCGATGAGTTTCCGGCGTTGGATGTAGTATTGCTAGGAATGGGTGATGATGCACATACCGCATCTTTGTTTCCTCACACCGCAGCTTTAAAAGTGCAAGATCGACTGATTACTGTGGGTAACAAAGATGGCAACCCTCGCATAACCTTCACTTACCCATTTATCAATGCTGCTCGCAGTGTTATTTTTGTGGTTGCTGGTGCTAATAAACGACCAGCTTTAGCTCAAGTCTTCGCGCCTGTGGCAGATGACTTCACTTATCCATCCCGCTTGATTCAACCCCAAGGCGAACTTTGGTGGTTACTGGATGCAGCAGCAGGTTCGGAACTCTCAGCTTAACTTTCCTCTTTGGAGTAATTGTTACAATCAGAAGCTAGAGTTGTCCCCTGAGCAAAATTCTGATCTGCGGGCGATTTCAGCTTGTTCCTAACCGTTGCTCACGCAATCGCCCAGAACTAGCTCCATTTCGTAGCAACTTTTCTTTGTGGCGCTTTCTCACAGCAGAAGTGTCTACAGAGTTTTCTTTTGCTTGCCAATATTATTTTACGATGATCTTGAACAAAGGCTTAAATTGATGATCGTCTGTCCTAATTGCAATCACCCCAATCCAGACGGCGCTGTGCAGTGTGAAGCTTGTTATACGCCGTTACCTACCACTAGTAACTGCCCCAACTGCGGCGCAACTGTCCAGGCAGATGCTGCTTTTTGCGGTCAATGTGGTTATAATCTCCACTCCAATGCCGCACCGGCTGCGGCCACATCTGTAGCCACAGTTGCTCCTGACATCCCAGTGGAAGTACCACAGTTAGTTGAACCAGATCCTCTGTTAGAACTTTTACAACCAAATGCTTTGGGAATTAACCCCGTTCCCAACGTTAATGAGTCGGCTGCTTCAGTCCTACCCCCTACAGCAATGTCAGTGACACCAGTAGAAGCGCCAGCAGCAGAAATTCCCCCTCCGGCACCAGAACCGACACCAGAGCCAGAACCAGTGGTTATGGAAGCACCAGCACCCGAACCAGAACCAGTGGCTATGGAAGCACCAGCACCCGAACCAGTGGCTATGGAAGCACCCGAACCAGAACCAGTGGCTATGGAAGCACCCGAACCCGAACCCGAACCAGTGGCTGTGGAAGCACCAACACCGGCACCATCTGCTTCCATGACGCAATTGCAGCAGGTAACAGCCAGCTTGTTCCACGTTCAAAGCGATCGCGAAATTGAATTACCTCAAAGTCTGTCTGTAATTCACATCGGCAAACCCAATGACCGGATTCCCCCAGATGTGGATGTTTCCGGATTTTCCAATTCAGAGATTGTCTCACGGATACACGCAGATATTCGGGTTGAGGGAGATTTTCACTACGTAGAAGATGTGGGTAGTTCTAATGGCACTTACATTAATAACTCGCCGTTATTACCAGGAAATCGACACCGCCTCCGACCCGGCGATCGCATCAGTCTAGGTAAGGGAGATTTAGTAACATTTATCTTTCAACTTGCTTAACTGATAGGGTGAGGGACATAAATATTGTTCCTTTGAGCATGAATAAATTTAGTTGCTCAGAACCCCTTTGCTAGGGGAGTTCCAAATCCCCCTGCTCCCTGCTCCTTCATCCATCCTCCAGCAGCCTCTATCATCTATCTTGGAGGATGAACAAATGATCCACATCAGACCGGCGAGGGATAACTAGATCGTTCTTTGTAGCGCTTTCGTCCATCGTCTTTATATCAGGGTGCAAACGGCTGTATTACCTAGCATTTGTACTACTTCCATAAGTACACTAGGATAGATGAAAGTACACTCCAGATTTGGAGTCATTACGTTCAGGAATGTAACCGATGAGGGAACCAGGAAAAGATTTTCAACCACGGCTGACTACAGAAGCTCCGCCAGCAGTTGAACGTATGGGGCTAATTTGGCTAATTACAGCAGCGATCGCCACTATTGTGCTGTGGCAAATCCGAGGTGGCGAATATATTTTATACCCTTTTAGTATCTTGGCAACTTGGTTCCATGAAATGGGTCACGGCTTGATGGCTCTACTGTTGGGGGGACGATTCCATCAATTACAAATTTTTAGTAATGGTTCTGGCGTTGCCAGTTATAGTATTTCACAAATTTTATGGCCAATTGGCCCAGCTTTAGTCGCTGCCGCCGGTCCAATGGGGCCACCTCTGGCTGGTGCAGGTTTGATTCTGGCTTCCCGGAGTTTTCCCGTAACTTCCCTGAGTTTAAAAATTTTGGGTGGTGTTTTATTACTTTCAGCTTTACTTTGGGTTCGTTCCTGGTTTGGATTGTTGGCAATTCCCATACTGGGTATAATTATTTTTGGTTTTGCCCTCAAAGCTCCTCGGTGGATGCAGGAGTTTGCCATTCAATTTCTAGGTGTACAAGCCTGTGTAAGTACTTACCACCAACTGAATTATTTATTTAGCTACAATGCTGGACCTTTAGGACTGTCTGATACTGGGCAAATGCAAAAGTATTTACTTTTACCTTACTGGTTTTGGGGTGGGTTGATGGCGATCGCATCTCTGGTAATTTTAGCCCAAAGCCTCCGCATCGCCTATCGTGCCGATTAGTGGGTAAAAAACATCATAAAAAAGCTATTGATTCCTTAACTCAGAGAATTACTGAACACCAAGAAAAGATTAGACTGGAATCAATCAGATAAAGATTTTCCTGACTACATGACTAATCATCTAATGCTGATGTTTTGACGCTTCCTCAACCTCGTGCATAGCCCTTTTAATAGCGGGAGTCCATTCGACGTGCTGCTGACCTTCTCTCGAAGCTTCTTCCTTGGTTTGTTCAGCTTCTTGTTTCTCCTCGTCACTAAGTCGATCCCAAACTGCTTTCGGCAAATAGCGCTTAGTGACTTCGCCTTCACGAGCGCGATCTCCTTCTGCTTCCGTTTGCCAGTCTTGGTCAGACCATTGTTCTAGTGATTCCGCCGCTTCGTCTTTTTCAGCCTGCTTGTAGCCGCCACCATGTTTTTCATATTCCCTTACCAGCAGCTGACTTTTGCGGGCAGACCACTGACCAGGCTTACCCCCTTTATCGGAGTTTTTAATTTCTTCCTTGAGTTGACTACGTAGGTCAGGATCAGTATATTTATCTTCGTAATCATTCTTAGCCATATAATTTTCTTCCCTTAAATACCGTTTAAGAACTTTGTCACCAAGTCCTACGGTTGCCTTTTGATCAGGATGAAATGTTGATGATATTAATATTATGCGCTGAATAAAAAATTGCACTCCTACTGTAGATTGAAAAAGTTTTTCATACTAAAAAGCGCCCTACTTTTGGAAGAGCCGCTTTTATTGTAGATTTGGTGTTAATTCGTTTTGCTAGATTAAACTTGAAGTTATCTAACCAGTGCCTTCTCTGCAACTTCTGGCTTATAAATAAGCTCATTGGGACAAGAACGACCCTGTTCAATATCGGCAATATTAGCAAAAGTTGTTTCGGCAATATTGTAGAGAGCTTCCTCTGTAAAAAAGGCTTGATGTCCAGTGATTAATACATTGGGGAATGTTGTCAAGCGTTGAAAAATATCATCCTGAATGATTTCGGCAGACAAATCCTCAAAGAATAAATCTGATTCTTGTTCGTAGACATCCACACCCAAAAATCCTATTTTGCCTGACTTCAAACCTTCAATGACAGCTTGAGTATCAATCAACGCGCCTCGACTGGTGTTAATTAACATCACTCTCTGCTTCATTTGGGCTATAGATTCAGCATTGATCAAGTGATGAGTTTCAGGCATCAGAGGGCAATGTAAAGAAATAATATCAGAGTTAGCAAATAACTCAGGCAACTCTACATACTTTCCGCCCAGTTTCTCTAGTTCGGCATTGCGATAGACATCATAAGCGAGTATATTGCAGCCAAAACCCTTCATAATCTGTCCCAAAATCAGACCAATTTTACCAGTGCCAATAATCCCGACTGTGCGACCATTCAAGTTAAATCCTAACAGTCCTGTGAGAGAAAAATTACCTTCACGGACGCGATTATAAGCACGAGGAATTTTGCGATTGAGGCTCAAAATCAATCCTACAGCGTGTTCTGCTACTCCATAGGGTGAATAGGCAGGAACACGGACAACTTTTATCCCCAAGTTGGCTGCGGCTTGTAAGTCCACATTGTTAAATCCTGCACACCGGAGAACAATTAAGCGAGTTCCCCCCGAAGCCAGAATTTTTAAAGTTGGCGCATCAACCAAATCATGCACAAATACGCAAACAGCCGGAAATCCAGCAGCTAAGATGGCGGTATTCTGACTTAAACGGGGTTCAAAAAAAACCAACTCATGTTGGGCGGGAGAATTTGCAGCCTCTAAAAACTGTCGATCATAGGCCTTGGTACTGAAAACTGCTATTTTCATTTGAAATCTCAGGCTGTATGCTGCATATTTTTCCAATTTATAATAGCTTGCAGATTAGAAAGGCGATCGCATCTGCTATTCCTGTCAGTCATAGACTTTAACCTGACTTTCGGTAATGTCATAGCTAAAGCAAAACTTTAGAATTTAGCGAAAAATTTCCACTTCAAGCCGCAAACGCCAGTGTAAAGGTTAAAATCAATTCAGCCTTTGTATTGTAGGGAATGTGTCCACACATCACTAAGAGTGCGGTTCACTGCATAAATCCTGATTGTCAACGTCCTTATCCTCAACCTTGGGGAAACAAGTTTTGTAACAGCTGTGGCGCATTGCTACAGTTGTTAGATCGTTATGTCCCTCTCCAACCCTTGGGTTCGGGAGGATTTGCCCAAATTTACACGGTTTGGGATGAAAAAACCCAAACAGAGAAAGTACTGAAAGTTTTGGTGGAACACTCACCAAAAGCCCTGGAATTGTTTAGACAAGAGGCAGAGGTTCTAATTAAGTTACACCATCCGGGTGTTCCGAGAGTGGAAGCTGACGGTTATTTTCAAATAAATTTGCCCACTCCTAAACCGCGTCCACTAGCTTGTCTGGTGATGGAAAAAATTAACGGTCAGACCTTGGAGGAAATACTAGAAAATTATCCTCAAGGATGTCCAGAGAATTTGGTGTTAATTTGGTTTTCTCAGACTGTCAAGATTTTAGAGGAATTACATAAACGCCAGATTATTCACCGGGACATCAAACCGTCTAATTTAATGTTGCGAACGCCCTCAACCACTGTACCCCTGACTCCAGGGGAAAACAAAGTGGAACTGGTGTTGATTGATTTTGGTGGAGTCAAACAATTTAACACCTCTAAAATGCGTCGAGAGTCTAGTTCAACTAGGTTATATTCTTCAGGTTACAGTCCCCCAGAACAGATAACTGGTAGTAATGTGGGGACTGCGGCTGATTTTTATGCCCTCGGTCGGACGATGATTGAATTACTGACGGGTAAATATCCACCACAGTTAGAAGATCCTCAAACAGGGGCTTTGCAGTGGCGAAATCAGGTAAACGTTAACCCGAAACTAGCAGATTTATTAGATGAAATGATACTGGAAGACGTGCGATCGCGTCCAGAAAATGCGGCAATTATTCAGAAACGCTTGACTAAGATTATCCGCACATCTTCGCACCCTGGTTTATTTGACCAAATAAAAGACTCTGTTCAACAAGCCACAACCCAGGTTTCGCGTAAATTTACCCTATTAATCCAAGCTATTGAGCAAGCATTCAGCAACCTTACCAAAGCTATAGGTAAAACAGTGCTGTTTATAGCTAAAGCAATGCTCAAAATCTTACAAGCTTGTTTAGCGACAATTTGGGCAATGCTAATAACTAGTTTTGGGGCTAGTATAGGTACAATGTTCGGTTTTGTTGTAGCTTATAGGACAGTATTAGGTGAGCAAGTTTCCGAATATATTTTTAGTCAGCTACCCGAATTAGTGAATAATACCCAAGCGGCGATGGCCACAGAAATTATTGTATTCTTCGGCGCAGGCTTAGGAACTGCATGGGGAATCACAATATCGGGATGTTTTGGTCAACGACGACGGTTTTTAGTCGCATCGCTCATGGGTATGGTCAGCTATGGGTTTAGCTGGTTAGTTTTGCAATTAACCACAACCAGAGATAGCGGCGAAGGACTATTAGCAGTAATTTTAGTCGCAGTTTTTCTATTCACCTTGAGTATAGGTTTTCGCAGCCATCACATAGTTCATGCTGTAGTTGCGGCATTTGGGACGGCTATTATTTTCGCAATGTTAATTATTTTTGACTTTCCAACGACCGTTTTTCAATTTTCTGGACAGCCCCTCTGGTCGGCTTTATCCCTACCCATAGCCTTTTTTACTTTAGTGAGTCTCTTGATGAGCTTTTGGTTAGGGGTGAGTTATTACCTGATTGTTCCTGGGTTGCGCTTATTAGGGTGGCGTTAGGGACTGACAATTAAAAAAATCTTCCATTGCTGAGGTAGGCAGGGGAGCAGGGGAGCAGGGAGCAGGGGACAGGGGGGATAAAGAACAAGGATGGTCTGATGAAATGGGGCAATTTATTTTCTGGAAATCCGTTAAAACAGGTGTTTGCCCATGCCTAATACAAGATACCCCTAGCTTTTTTACCTTTAGCTAGGGGTATCACATATGTGGTAGTCTATAAATGGTTCAGTATAGTTGGCTTACAAAAATTATTGTAAACCCTAAATCTGGTTTTGTGTAGTCCTATAACTAGAATTTATAAGTTTTTTATAGTTTCTTCACCACTACTTCATATTCGTGATTTGCCGAAAAATTCGGCTATGTTTAAGTGTGGTATTAATTATTGCATAACTTTTCATCCCTGTTAATCACCGTAAAAAGTATGAAGCTCAAGATTGTAGCTAGTGTCGCCCTGTTAGTTTGTATGGGTTTGACAGACCAAGCCTTTGCCGTGAACCAGCAACACTTAGAACAATTGAAGACAGCAGGTTCTTGTCCTAGATGCGATTTGAGTGGTGCTGATTTAACTCAAATGAATCTGGGGAAGGCAAATTTGCGAGATGCTAACTTGAAGGGTGCGAATTTAACTCAAGTGAATCTCGCTAATGCAGACCTAACATCTGCCAACTTAGAAGATGCGGTTCTGGATTTTGCCAACTTAACAGGGGCTTCTTTGACAGCCGCAAATTTGAAATCAGCGTCATTGGCAAATGCTAACTTGTCTTTTGCTGGTTTGATTAGCGCCAATTTAGAAGCAGCTAACTTTCAGGGAGCCAATTTACAGTTTACTAATTTCCGGGGGGCGCACTACCGGCTCACAACTCTGCCTAGTGGTGTTGTCACTTCTGATAAGCCTTATGACTGGTCTTTAGAACGTGCAACGGACAGACAATGCAATAAATTCAAAACTGCAAATGTTCCAGGTACAACTTGCTCTAGCAATTGAAGTTCTCACCGCTAATTACATCAGTTTTCATGTATTTGAACCACATCTGCCGTAGAGGCGCAAGGCCTTGCGCCCCTACCGTGTGGTTTTATCTGGAAACATAGCACTACGCATACACGTTAGGACATTGTTGATTGCTGAAAGTCTTGATGTAGGGGCGTGTATGGCTACGCTACGCAAGCTATGACAGTATCGGCTCAATTACTAATAATAATTTTAATAAACCCGCCCCTACTTGATTTCTACTCAGTACTCAGGTGTAGAACAAGAGCATTTTGTTTTTCAACACTTCTTTATCATGGGAACAAAGCCTGTCAGATAAAATAGAGTAATGCTAACCAATATTAAAGACTTAGCCACAAAATTAGCGCCCCGCTTAATTGAAATTCGCCGCCATATCCACTCGCACCCAGAACTAAGCGGTCAGGAATACCAAACATCTGCCTTTGTGTCTGGTGTGTTGTCTTCTAGTGGTTTACACGTGCAAGAGGGGATTGGTAAAACTGGGGTAATTGCAGAATTGCCAAATAATGCTAAAGATGAGCGTGTATTAGCAATTCGTACTGATATGGATGCTTTGCCGATTCAAGAACGGACAAAGTTAGAATATGCTTCTCGGACAGAAGGTGTGATGCACGCCTGCGGCCACGATGTTCACACCACCGTTGGCTTAGGAACAGCAATGGTACTGTCCCAAATGGCGGAGGAATTGGGCGGGAAAGTCCGATTTTTATTTCAACCAGCTGAGGAAATTGCTCAAGGCGCAAGCTGGATGGTAAATGATGGGGCTATGGAAAATGTCTCAGCTATATTAGGAGTTCATGTTTTCCCTTCCATACCAGCCGGATCTATTGGTATCCGTTACGGCGCATTGACGGCTGCTGCTGACGATTTGGAGATTATCATTACCGGAGAATCGGGACATGGGGCGCGTCCTCATGAAGCGATTGATGCCATTTGGATTGCTTCACAAGTGATTACTTCATTGCAACAGGCTATTAGCCGTACACAGAATCCTTTGCGTCCTGTGGTGTTGAGTATAGGGAAGATTACTGGTGGTCGAGCGCCGAATGTGATTGCTGATCATGTACAGTTGTTGGGAACAGTGCGATCGCTTCATCCCGAAACCAGAACTCAACTTCCCAACTGGATTGAAAATATTGTCGCTAATGTCTGCCATGCTTTCGGGGCGCGTTATCAAGTGAATTATCGCCAAGGTGTACCGAGTGTGCAGAATGATTATGCTATCACCCAATTGTTGCAATCATCGGCGGAAGAAGCTTGGAGTAGCGATCGCGTCCAAGTCTTACCTGAACCTTCTCTAGGCGCTGAAGACTTTTCTGTTTATTTAGAACACGCCCCTGGTTCCATGTTTCGCTTAGGTGTCGGCTACAAAGACAGAATTATTAATCACCCATTACACCATCCTGAATTTGAAGTTGATGAATCTGCCATTATCACCGGGGTTGTGACTATGGCTTACGCCGCTTATAAATACTGCCAATAATACAGTAAATGCAACTTATCCTGGTAGGGTTTACCCAATTTCTGGGAGTCTTTGCTGGGATTAAATTATTTCATGGTATAGCGGATCGCCAAGGAGGTTAGGACATTATGGATTACTCAAAGCCTTAAGACTATTTTCATATATTATGTTCATGAGTGATTAGGTCGAAGTCATGGAACAAGTATTGACGCTAGTTTGCCAGCTCAACCCCTCCCAGAAACAGGTAGAGGAAATCGAACTGGTACTAAAGGCTTTTGCTGATGCGTGTAACTACGCCAATCAGAAAGTTAAACCTCAAATAACCAGCAAGACCACTATTCAAAATATGGTCTATAACGAGATTCGTGTTTTATTTGGGTTAAGTGCAAATTTAGCTGTTCGTGCTTGCGCCAGGGTTGGGGCTATACGGCGAAGCCGCGCCTTTGGCGAACGCAAAACTGCCAAACAAAAAGACAAGCCAGTTAAAACGATATTGCTGTAACTAGCAATGGAGAAAAGTGGGATGGAAAGCAAATCAACGATGTTAGGGACAAGTTTTCTAGAGTCAGGACTTCTCTCCAAAAGAAAGCTACGAAAGGCACAAGGTCTACTCGCCGCAGGGCAAGGCAGATATTGAAACGGTTGTCGGGCAAGGAAAGAAAATTTCAACAATGGCTAAACCACAACATTAGCAAGTCAATAGTTCAGTCCGCATTAAAAAATCATGCCATAGTGGCAATTGAAGATTTAACAGGTATTCGTGAAAGAACTAATCAAAAGCCAAGAAACAAAACAGAACGTAGACGTTCTAATTCTTGGTCTTTTTATCAATTGCGTTCTTTTTTGGAATACAAAGGCATCCAATTTGGAGTAGAAATAATTGCTGTGACTCCAGCTTGGACAAGTCAAACTTGTCATCAATGCCTACATATTGGACTGCGTTCTGACAAACGCTTCAAATGCACTAATGAAACTTGTTTTTGGAGTGGGGATGCTGATTTTAATGGGGCAAAAAATATTGCTGCTATTGGGGTGAATCTTGTAAACTCGCCCAGAGGTTTGCGCTACGCGCACGCTACGCGAACGAACTGTTTGTGTTGTGACCTCAGCACAGACAGTTCAGGGCTACTAAAAGCCCACACTGTAACCGATTCGGGTCAGTGTGGGTAGTTTACAAGCTTTATTTATAATTGGCAGATAATATCAAATTACTAAACATTTGCTCCTGTCTTAGTACCTCCCAATTTGGCTTGAATTCTGCTCTTAGCGGCTTTAAATTGTGTCGCCATTTGCTCAGTTTGTTCAGAACTACAATTGTTACGAATAGCAGCAAACATTGTGCTTTCTTCTTGACGAATATGATCGCCGACAAGATCCATCAAATTTCTGATTCTGTCCTTAAATTCAGGTGCAGAGGGATTCATACCACGGATTTCTTCTAACCACCGTTTCATTTGGGCTTGTTCGTCATACAGTTCTTGGGTGTCGCTCTCACCGTAAAAAGAACGTACTCTGGGGTAAACGATTTCCTCTTCAGCTTCAGCATGAGCTGTTAAATCTTTGTAGATTTGACCAAAATACTCTTGAATCTTTTGTGGATCATTACTTTGTAGTAATTCGGTAAATAGAATATTCACCTTATTGTGATCCATACGAATCACATCCTGAATATTCATATCCTTTTTGTCACTAGTTTGGGTGACAGCGCTACCGACTGCACCACTAACAGCAGCGATCGCATCTTGAACTCGTCCCCAAATCCCCTGGTCTGCATCTTGTCCAGTCAGTTCACGCACACCCAGAACTTCTAGAATCCCTTTGAGTTGCTCTTGGTGAGCGCGGTTTTCAAAGTTAACAGTATTTAAAGGACCAATTGCCGCCATTACGTCAGCACCGACTTTTTGAGCAGCCTTATGAATTGTCATACCAGACATTACTTGTTGATGCTTTAACAATTCATGCTGAAATACTTTTTCATAGAAACTCAATTCAGAGCCTTGCATCAACTGACGGATTTTCTGGCACATTTCTTGAACCATGTTTTTTGGTTCTTTTTGGATACCATACTGAACCATGACCGTTTCTAGAACGCCTTGATTTTTTTGGTCATCTTCTAACATCTTGCGGATGCGATCAGAAATTTCTCCATCAGTTGATTCTCTTAAAAAAAGTTGCTCGTTTTCAATGAACAACTGTTGAATTAATTTCATATCTGCCAATTTCATGGCAATAGCATTTCGTTTTGTATCATCTAATGTGGATACCATGCTCAGTTCTCCTCTAAAAAGTGTTCGGATCATTACTCCCTTTCAGATTGACATAGAATTTAGGTATATCCATCTTTCTTTTGAATGATAGATGACGTAACTCCAGGTAGAATATTTAAATATTTACTACGAATAATTTAATGCTTCTACTTTGCGAAATATAACTGTATAAATTGGACTACATCGCCAGGTAGATAAATTTTTGATGTTATTTTTATAAATTGACTCAAGGATAATTTAGTAATAGTTTAAGTAATAGTGTCTGGCAATCATCAATTGTGAGTCCCAGCATTAAATTAAGCTACAGAATTAATTTTGATGTTTCAATGCTTTTCAAACATCTTCTCAGCCAACAACAATATAAGTAGGTACATTAATATTGCAAATTGCAGCTGATTTTCACAAATTTCTTTGAGTTGAAAATAGGAGACTAAATCATGGAAACTACCGGAACAGAAGCCAATTCTACACCGTTCCCAAATATCCCACCAATTATTGAAAGTGACGACAGAGAATATCAGGATAGTGGCGTACCCAGCACAGTGGCGATCGCCGGACATCCTCTACACCCGCTAACCATAATATTTCCCATCGCCTTTTTAGCTGCTGCGTTGGGAAGCGACTTCGGCTATTGGTTAACGCATGATTTTTTCTGGGCTAGAGCGTCCCTATGGTTAATTGGATTGGGGCTTCTAGGAGGTATAATCGCTGCAATTACAGGGATGAGCGACTTTTTGAGAATTGAACGTGTTCGCAAGCGCACAGCTGGTTGGACGCATTTAATTCTCAATGTGGCAATTTTAGTCCTGACAGCCCTGAATTTGATTTTACGTTTTGGAGATCCTGAATCACGAATATTACCTTGGGGATTCTTGCTCTCCCTGGTTGTGGGGACGCTAACTAGCATCACTGGCTGGTTTGGGGCTGAACTTTCTTATCGGCACAAAATTGGTGTAGTAGGGGCTGGTAGCAGAAGGTATCCTTAAAATTAGCTGTAAAAATCAGGCTCAGATTTGATTGAGTAGGGGCGCAAGGCCTTGCGCCCCTATCGCGTTGTCTATTTACCTCTGGATATGCAAAAAAGAGTTAAAGTTAAACCTAATTCCAAACAGCAGAAAATTGAAGAACATACTGATGGTAGTTTGACAGTCAGGTTAAAGTCTCCACCAGTAGATGGGAAAGCGAATGAAGAATTAATTAAACTACTAGCTGAAAAATTTGATGTCCCCAAATCTCATATCAGAATTAAATCTGGTCTATCTTCTCGGCAAAAGCTGATTGAAATTGACACAGATATTTAATTTTTTTAATTATATATGTAATATAGAAACCATTTTCAGGCCAAGACACACAACCATTTATTCAGCAAAATTTTTCTCTTGTGTAATCCTGATATATCTAGGCTGAGATTTGACTCGTTCTATCCAAGCTTGGATGGCGGGGAATTTTGTTAAATCAAATCCACCTTCATCAGCTACATGAGTATAAGCAAACAAGGCAATATCAGCAATTGTGTAACGTTCACTGACAAAAAATTTATGGGTCATTAAATGATTTTCCATTATCTTTAGTGCTGCATAACCAGGTTCACGTTTCTGCTCTATAGCTGGGCGATATTCCTCAGCTTTACCTAAAATAGAGATCCAAAATCTTGATTTAGCAATAAATGGTTCATGGCTATATTGTTCAAAAAATAACCATTGCAATACTTGCGCTCGTAAAAAACGATCATAAGGCAAAAATTCTGTGCCTTCACTCAAATATACTAATATGGCATTTGATTCTGCCAAATATTTGTCAGTATTAACTTCCAAAACTGGGATTTTACCGTTGGTATTCTTACTTAAAAACTCTGGAGTGTGAGTCTCACCTTTCAAAATGTTAATATCTATTCTTTCAAAGGGCATACCTATTTGTGTCAATAATAGTCGAATCTTATAACTGTTACCTGATGGTAAGAAATCATACAATTTTAGTGTTTCCATGTCAAAAAATATAATGAATGTCGAAGTTAGTGAGGGGCTAAAATACAATATATTACAAACTAAACTTAGAAAAACAGGATGTTTTTTATTTATTTTAAGTATATGCGTATGAAACAAAAAAATCGAAAAAATCAAAAATAATAGAAACAATAGTAATTATTAATTTCTTGTATTTAAAATGGTGGTTTTATTCAGTATGAGGAAATAAGAGTATGTGTGGAAGATTTACTTTAAAGCAGTCATCAGCAGCGATCGCTAATTTGTTTTGTGTAGAGAATATTCCAGATTTAGCTGCTCAATATAACATTGCACCTACGCAAAGGGTAGCAACCGTCCTACATAATCCGGAAACTGACAAGCATGAATTTCAGCAGTTACGTTGGGGGTTGATACCCTCATGGGCGAAAGATCCAAAAATTGGGGTGAAGCTAATCAATGCGAGAGCCGAAACAGTGGCGGAAAAACCAGCTTTTCGTTCAGCATTCAAGCAGCGACGCTGTTTAGTGCTAGCTGATGGTTTTTATGAGTGGAAACGGCAAAATGGTAAAAAACAGCCCTTTTATTTTCATCTTTGTGATGGACAGCCCTTTGGTTTTGCGGGGTTGTGGGAAAGATGGCGACCCCCACAGGACAAGCCTGACTATGAGGAAATCATATCTTGTACAATTTTAACAACGGCAGCTAATGAATTAGTCCAACCAATTCATCATCGGATGCCTGTGATTGTGTCTCCACAAGATTACGATTTGTGGTTAAATCCCCAAATGTCAACACCAGAGCAACTAGAGCAGCTATTGTGTCCATATCCCGATCAAGCAATGGCTAGCTATCCAGTTAGTAGCTTGGTGAACAACTCTCGACAGAATAGTTCAAAATGTATCATCCCTCTGGGTGAGGAAAATTCACTTCCTGAGAATATCTTTTAAAACCATAGAAGCAAATATGCCAAGAACCCAAAAGAACGATAATTTTGTTGACAAATCCTTTACAGTCATGGCGGATCTGATCCTGAAACTTCTACCAGCTAACAAAAAAGCTAAAGAAGCATTTGTGTATTACCGCGATGGGATGTCAGCACAAGCAGAAGGTGAATACGCTGAAGCCTTAGACTATTACGAAGAAGCCCTCACACTAGAGGAAGACACGAACGATCGCAGTTATATTCACTATAATATGGGGCTAATCTATGCCAGTAATGGGGATCACGATACAGCTTTAAAAATGTATCACCAAGCGATTGAATTAAACCCACGTTTACCCCAAGCTTTGAATAACATTGCGGTGATTTACCATTATCAAGGCGAAAAGGCTAAAGAAGCCGGGGATAATGACGCTGGTGAAGCCCTATTTGATCAAGCCGCAGATTATTGGATTAGAGCTATTCGTATGGCTCCCAATAACTACATTGAGGCTCAAAACTGGCTGAAAACCACTGGACGTATGCAAATTGACATATTCTTTTAATATAAGAAAGAACCCCACCCCCAGCCCCTCCGGTGCAAGCGAGGCTATGGTGTACACACAAGTCCAAAAACCTTTCATTTGGTAGGGTGCGTTATCGACTTTAGTCCTAACGCACCGAAATTTAGGATGGTGCGTTGCGCTACGCGACAACACACCCTACAAAAAGAGATTTGGGGTAATTCAATCATTTGTGTGTACACGGTAGCCGCAAGCGAGGAGGGGAGCAAGAGGTAGATTTGGCGGGGTGTATTTTTCTTGAGAATTAACCCGCGGAAAGAAAATTAAGGATTGAGGAACTATGATTGATCGCGAACAAGTTCACAAAGTAGCTCTTTTGGCTCGTTTAGAATTGACTTCAGAAGAAGAGGAGCAATTTACTACCCAACTAGGAAATATTCTGGATTATATCGAACAGTTGAATGAGGTAGATGTCAGTGATGTGCTGCCGACAACACGGGCAATTGATGTGAGTAATGTGACTCGAAAAGATGATTTACAACCATATCCTGAGCGAGAAGCCATCCTGAATAGTGCGCCGGAGCAAGAAGGCGAATTTTTCAAAGTACCAAAAATTATGAATACCAGTGATTAGGGAGGGTTGAATCAGTGAACAGTTAGCAAGTAGATTCAGCCAAAAATTTCTATCCCATGATGTCTCTTAACTGATAACTGATAACTGAAAAGGAGAAATATATGGGTTTGGGAATTCTCAAGGATGGTAAATGGATCTCAAGACGGGATCAAGAAGATTCACAAGGTAAATTTATTCGCCCATCAACAACTTACCGTGATCAAATTACAGCAGATGGCTCTAGTGGTTTTAAGGCTGAACCGGGGCGCTATCATTTATATATTTCCTGGGCTTGTCCTTGGGCTTGTCGGACGGCAATTATCCGCCAATTGAAAGGGTTAGAAGATGTCATTGGGCTATCGGTAGTTGGGGCAGAAATTGATCAAAACAGTTGGGAATTTACTGATGAACCTGGGGCGATTCCTGATTCTGTAAATGGTACTCAATATCTTTGGCAACTTTATCTCAAAGCTGATCCTAATTACAGTGGACGGGTAACAGTGCCAGTATTATGGGATAAGCAAAAGGGGACAATTGTCAATAATGAATCCCGCGAAATTATCCGAATGTTTGATACGCAATTCGATGATTTTGGTCAACAAGATGTCAACTTTTATCCCGAAAATTTACAAAAAATAATTGATGAAACGATAGATGCTATTTATCAACCGATAAATAATGGCGTATATCGGGCAGGATTTGCTACTTCTCAATCAGCTTATAATGAGGGGGTGACAGATTTATTTGCAGCCCTTGATGACTGGGAGAAGATATTAGGAAAACAGCGCTATCTCTGCGGGGATCAAGTGACTGAAGCGGACTGGTGTATGTTCACTACTTTGTTGCGGTTTGATGCAGTTTATTATGTGCATTTTAAATGCAACTTACGCCGGATGGTTGAGTATCCCAATTTGTGGAATTATCTCAAGGAACTCTATCAATTACCGGGTGTGAAGGAAACTTGTAATTTTGACCATATTAAACGGCATTATTACAGGAGTCATCCGAATGTTAACCCGACCCGGATTGTGCCGAAAGGCCCAGTGATTGATTTTGATGCTCCTCATAATCGGGATCAAGTGGGTATATAAAAGATCCCCGACTTCTTGAAGAAGTCGGGGATCTGAGTCTCTCGGTGTAAATCATATAGGATTGCTAGATGATTTATTTTATGTTCTTCTGTGGTTGAAAATTTTCCGGTGCGTTGCGCTACGCGACAACACACCCTACTCAATTAGGAAGGAAGCACTTTTTTGAGTGTGGCGGTGAAGTCGGGGTAGGAAATTGCGGCGGCTTCTGCGCGGTGAATGGTGGTGATTCCAGTGGAAACTAAAGATGCGATCGCTAGACTCATAGCAATGCGATGATCTGTATAACTATCGACATCAGTACCTACTAAGGGAGTACCGCCAGTAATTTCCATACCGTCGGGTAATTCACTGACTTTTGCGCCCATTTTGTTGAGTTGCTGCGCCATTACGGTAATGCGATCGCTTTCTTTCACTCGCAATTCTTCTGCATCCCGAATAACCGTTGTACCTTCGGCAAATACTGCCGCTACGGCTAAAATGGGAATCTCATCAATCATTCTAGGAATAATATCTCCCGCAATGGTACAGCTTTTTAACCGACTAGAACGCACTCTGATATCTGCTACTGGTTCCCCAGCTACTTCGCGCTGATTTTCCAGTTGAATATCAGCCCCCATGAGTTCTAAAGCTTCTAATATTCCGGTACGGGTGGGATTAACACCAACATTTTCCACTACCAATTCTGAACCGGGGACAATTGCGCCAGCGACTAACCAAAAAGCGGCTGAACTGATATCTCCTGGAACAATCACTTTTTGTCCCCGCAGTTGCGCCGGTCCAATGACGGTAACGCTATTGGTGTCTGGGTCAATAGTAAGTTCTGCACCAAAAGCCCGTAACATCCGTTCGCTGTGGTCACGAGACAGGGCGGGTTCGGTGACGGTGGTTTTTCCGGTTGTTAATAAACCCGCTAGTAATATACAGGATTTAACTTGGGCGGAAGCGATGGGGGAATGGTAATGAGTTGGTTTGAGGGATTGTCCTTGAATTGCTAAGGGTGCTAAGGAATTACCCTTACGTCCCCAAATTTCTGCGCCCATTTGTTGCAAAGGCTTCACTACACGGGACATGGGACGCGATCGCAAAGAACTATCCCCTGTGACTGTAAAAAACCGCCCTGGATGAGAAGCCAACAGCCCTAACATCAGTCTGAGTGTAGTGCCAGAGTTACCAGCATTCAAGACATCCACTGGTTCTTGCAGTTGTCCCAAACCAATACCTTGAACTGTGACTAATTCGGTGTTCAGTTCCGAAATTTGCGCCCCCATCGCTTGAAAACAGCTTGCAGTGCTGCGGGGATCTTCGCCTAAAAGCAGCCCTTGAATTTGCGTTTCCCCTTGAGCGATCGCGCCTAACATTAAAGCCCGATGGGATATAGATTTATCACCAGGGACACGGATAGAACCCTGTAAAGACAGCCCAGCCGAGGGTCGCTCGATAATTAACTTTTGAGAAAGGTCTGTTTGAGTTTCTACAGTGATGACAGTAGCCGACATGAGTTTACACTTCTTGGATACACCGGAAGTTCATCAGCGACTAAGTTTGCCACGACTGGACACTTCCTGCCTAGTATCCTATCGCTTTTTGTTCGCGGAAATTTCCCAAAATCTACCCAATAGATGATGAATCTTCATTTCTTACTTTTTTGACAGGCAAAAATCACTCTCAAGGGTCTTGTGTTTCTTGCCACTGTTACCTGACAATTTTCCCAAAAAAGTTTTATTTATAGCACCAGAGAAAGTGTTGGAATTTATAATCTTTTATTTATTTTTAGGTTGATTTATTTGGCTTACCAAATCAGCATCATCAGTTAATATGAAGGATGTTTGACTATTTACCAAAGAGGCAGAGGGCAAGGGGACAGGGGAGAAGAGGAATGGTTGTTAAGTAACCCGAAGTTTAAAGTAATTTCTTACTCGCCCTTGCTCCCTGCTCCCCTGCTTCTTTTGACTTGCTGCTCCTGACTGTTAAAGATACTGGTGTTAATTTCACGTTCAATAGCTTTTAGCCCCTATCGCTCCCATGCTGACTCATCACCGCAAGCCCGTATGTTTATCACTGATTTCCACTGACCTACCATTCTGGTCTGTTGTGGAGACGGCGGGTACACTGTATCAAAAAGATACTGACAGATTTCATTTACTGTTGACAGCACCGCCCCTGATTACCTGTGAACTGGCAAGTTCTCTGAGTTCAGAAGACATCCTTCCGGAAAATCAGAGCCACTCTCAAGTCCCCAGCAGTCCCAGAATTTTGTGGTTGGAGATTTCCCCCTACCGGGTAATTATGACTATGCAAGGTAACGGTCAAGTTAGTTATCGCCATTTCTGGGAACAAGGCGTTTATGGTGTGAGCCGTTATTGGCTACCTAGTGAGTCATTGAAACCTCATAATCCGATTCGGTTACGCAATTTCACCAAAAATCTGTCGCTGAAGGGACAACACTTACCAGAGCATTTACGGGTAGAATACGAATTATGGGCAGATAAAGTCCAGATGGGAAGCTACATACTCAATCTGGAAATTAAGCACTAACGCTGCCGCTAGGCGTTCGTCAAAAGTCAAAAGTCAAAAATAAGTTTTTGATTCTACTGGTGCTGATAAGTTGGATTAACCAAAGTAACTGGGTTCGTTCCCAGGTTTCCATTTAATATTGCAACCAATACTGGGCTTTTGTTCAATTGTAACGGGGTTATTTGCCAACACGGATGCGATCGCCGCGCGTAAATCTTCACCAGTCACGGGTTTACCATTGCTGGGACGGCTATCATCCAATTGTCCCCGATAAGCTAGTTTGCGTTCTGCATCAAATACAAAAAAATCCGGTGTACAAGCTGCTGTATAAGCTTTGGCTGTTTCCTGAGTTTCGTCATAACACAAAGGAAAGTTAAAACCCAGTTTTATGGCCATTGCTTTTAAGGAAACTGGCGCATCATCTGGATATTTTTCGGCATCATTGGTGCTAATGGCTACGATTCCTAAATCATCTGAGGAGTAATCGTTTCCTAGACGCGCTAATTCTGTTTGAATATGTTTGACAAATGGGCAATGCTGACAAATGAACATTACCAATAATGCTTTTTGATCAGCAAAAGTGTCCAGGGAAATGTTGTTTCCATATACCACTTCTGGTAGATGAAAATCTGGTGCTGGCGTGCCTAATGGCAACATTGTAGATGCAGTTAAAGACATAATTCACCCTGTTCCTTTTATCTGAAAACGGCTCTTTCTCTCGGTAACAGTAAAAATAGCATGAAATTCTCCATACAACCCAATACAATTAGAGACGGGAAAATTCCCGTCTCTACATTTGTTAAATATTAAGTTGTAAAAATTAGTTTTTATAGGCTTGCCAAAAGGCCGATGATACCGTGTCCGGTGAACACTTCTAATGCTATTAGAGAGACAAAACCAATCATTGCTAAACGACCATTCAGTAATTCGGCGTAGGGAGTGAACCCGGTGCGATCGCCTTGCTCGTCTACATAAACCTTTGGTTCTATCGCAAAGTTGTTCATTAGACCTTGGTCATCAACAATACTTGTATTGGTACGCATAAGATTTTTTTTCGTGTTTTTTGTGTATGTAAACAACTGTAACAGAGTTATTAAATTTTGTAAAGTATCTGAGACAAATTTTTTTAAATCATCTACAAATCTGGTTGGCCTCCTTCTCCCCTCTCCTTAGCAAGGAAAGGGGCTGGGGGTGAGGTTCTGTACTTTATTTTCTCCGGACTCCTGAACGAGATATTATAGTGAATCGGGTTTACAAAGACGTTTCACCAACAGGTTGCAATTTATCAATGCATCGATTCCGAGTAGAGGTTATTGCCAAAACACCAAACCCGCAGCAAGTAGTTTATGCTGCGATGCACCAAGACTATAGCGATGGCTTTGTGTATGACGAGCGCGACTCATGGCCTTCGGAGTCACAATGCGGCGAAATTATTGTCAGGCGACTTTTGGCAGGCGATCGCGGACACTATGGATGCTTAGAGCATCCCCAAATTGTTTTTAACTGTGGTTATTTTCCTCACAGTGTAATGCAGCAGGCTCGTACACATCGAGTTGGTGTATCATTTGATGTGCAATCTTTTAGGTACACTGGAAACCAATTTATTGATGTAGTAGAGGGTAAAAAAGACATAGAAGATGTATTTTACCTACGCCCTGTTGGTGATTATGCTGATAGACAAGGTAAAAAATATTTCTATTCACCAGAACAAAGAGCCGCAGATTTAGCATGGTGTCTCGAAGCAGCGAAGCGTTACAAAGCTGATTTTGAGGGGGGAATGTCTGAGGAACACGCTAGAGGTAAAGTACCTTTTGATTATCGCCAGCATTTTGTCGTCAGTTTCAATTTAAGGTCTTTTATGCACTTTTGTGACATGAGAAATAAGAAAGACGCTCAAGTGGAAATTCAACAGTTGTGTGAAATGATGTGGCCTCATTTTGCAGAATGGACACCTGCGATCGCACAATGGTATGAGAAGCAGCGTCAAGGTAAAGCCAGATTAGCACCTTAAATCGTAGTGTTTTTTAACGCAGAGGGGCGCTAAGGTCACGCAAAGGTTCGCAGAGTTTTGATTATCCCTCTTTTCCTTGGCGTTCTTGGCTTCTTGGCGGTTCGATAATCATATTCCCTTTCAACAAGGCTACAGGAAAATGTTTAAGTACATCACCAATTAACATGATTTTATCAGTGTTGACCATTTCCCCAGTAATAGTATCTTGCCAAATGGAAGGCGCATCTGGTGGTAACTGAATATATGTATCATCCCAGATTTGCTTATTTAAAGGATATTCTCCCGGTTGAATTAAGCTGGTGAAAAATCGGGGTGCAATGGTAATCATTATCTGATGATTATAAACCCTCGCAAAAGCAATGATATGATCTGCACACTTTCCTCTAGCTTCTAAAGGTAAATAGTCACCTTGTTGAAAAACGGTGATATTTTCTCTTCTCGCTTTTAAAGCTTGGGCAATGAGAAATAGTTTTATTCTACCATCTTCCTTCGTTACTAATAATTCATTTATCAATTTTAAAATATCAGTTTTGGCTTGTTTTTTAATGGCTTTAAGATGTGACTGTCGCAGTTCAAAATCAACCGGACGACGATTATCAGGGTCAACCATACTGAAATCCCAAAGTTCTGTTCCTTGATAAAAGTCGGGAACTCCAGGAGAGGTGATTTTTAATAATGTCTGAGATAATGAGTTAAAAATCCCATAGTAGGCTATCCGTTTCTGAAAAGGGATAAAATTTTGTAAAAATTCATCTTCTTTTAAAACTGCTGAAACAAACTGAGTCAAAGCATTTTCATAAGTTTCATTAGGTCGTAGCCATGCGGTGTAAACTTTAGCTTCTCTAGCAGCTTTGAGGACATAATCTTGAATGCGTTGGTAAAAGTCATTATACTCATGTTCAAAAAATGGAAATGTACCAATCAGCATTTGATAAAATTGATATTCATCATTTCTATCTGGCTTATCTAAACTTCTATTTAGCCTGGTTTTATGATGATGATTAATTTCACAAAATGCGTAAACTTGTGTTTTCCATTCTTCAGGAATTTCTGACAAAATATTTAATCTGGCGCGGATATCTTCACCTCGTTTAGTATCATGGGTAGAAGTAGCATTCATGGAGTGTAACCAATAAGTTTTTCGCTGCTGATTAAAGTTGTGAAAATCTGGAATACTCACGCCAAAGTTATCGGGATTTCCACCAACTTCGTTTAAGGAAATAAAGCGGTTATAAACGTATAAAGCTGTGTCTTCCACACCTTTAGCCATTAATGGTCCAGTATATTGCTGTAGTCGCATGACAAAATAAAGCCATTGCTGTTGATCCTCTGGTGTGAGATAATTTTCATATTCCAGTAACAGCAATTTCTCAATGAAATTTAATTCATGGTGTAGCAGGGGAAGATTGGATTTTGCTTGTTGAATTACATCTTGGATATATTCACGGTCTGCTGGTAATATACCGTCTGAATTTGTGTACGTTCGATAAATTGGGAAGAGAGTTAGGATTTCTGCGATCGCACGTTTTAAGCCATTAATGGTAAAATCATTACCGTAACGATGTTTACTTGCTATTTTCTTGAGAAAATAAGTTAAATTATCAATATCTCCGGCTAAATTTCTTTCTAAAATTAAATGCTTTTTCTCAATAGTAAGTTGTTGATAATCTGTTCTAAAACCTGTCAAATTCCAGTAAATTTGCGTAAAAGATTCTTGGTTTGCAGTTTGACAAAAACTACCATTCAGATAATTTAAGAAATCATAACCTGTAGTCCCTTGAATTGACCAATGGTGAGGTAGTTCTTCTCCTAATTCCAAAATCTTTTCGACGGTGATATATGTATCACCTACTTTTTCTTTGAGTCGCTGCAAATATTGACTTGGGTCATAAAGTCCATCAATATGGTCAATTCTTAAACCCGTAATTTGCTTGTCCTGTACTAACTTTTTAATCAAAGCATGGGTTTTTTCAAATACCTGGAAATCTTCTATATTTACAGATATTAATTCATTGACTGTAAAAAACCTTCTATAATTAATCTCTTCTGCGCCGACTTTCCAAAAAGCTAGGCGGAAAAATTGTTCTGAAAGTAAACTATCTAAAAGATTAAAGCTTTCTGGTTTACCTTGTTCACCATTAAACAGTTTGAGGTTTCCGTCAATAAATGTTTGGACTTCTGTATTATCTGTATAAAGTTCCCATAACAAGCCTTTCACAAAATCTATTTGGTCTTGTCTCTCTTTTGGTGTAGCATCAGCAGGTATATGTTTTACCATATAAAGAATACCAAGCAATCGCACAAATATAGGATTATTTTTTCCTAATATCTGAGATAATTCCCCTATATTCTGATTCAGAAATATCGCGTAAGATTCCAATTTAAGGGGAAATCTGAAATCATAATAATTCACACTTAAACCATTTTGATCATATTTGAGTTGAATTTCTCCATTTTCTAAAGATTCACCGTAAAAGTTACCAAGTAAAGGTGCTAAAATTGGCTGTTGTTTATCACTAATTTCATTGTTTATAGGGGAATTCCAAGCAATGTCAAAGTAGTTAGCATAAGTGGAGTTAATACCATTTTCTAGAACATCCATCAGATATTTATTTTGGCTATCATAAGCCATGTGGTTAGGAACAATATCTTGTAGCCAACCGATATGATGCTGTTTTAATTCTTCAACTAAAGTGGTAAATTCTTCTGGTGTTCCTAATTCTGGGTTTAATTGATTGGGGTCAACTATATCATATCCGTGGGTGCTACCTGTTCTGGCTTTAAATATTGGTGAGGCGTAAAGGTCGGATATTCCTAATTCGTTAAGATAGTTGATGATTTTTTGGGCTGAGTTAAAATTAAATTGGGTGTTGAATTGAATGCGATATGTTGCTGTTGGTATTCGCATGGGTAAATTGAGTTTGTAAGAATTAAGATTTTACTAACCGCCAAGTACGCCAAGTACGCCAAGTGAAAGAAAAAAGGATTTAATTGAGGGGGAAGGAAGGTGCTATGTTTTATTTTTATTTAATCATTTTTTTAATTGTTTTGATAAAGGGTAAAGCTGTTTTTGGGTAGTGTTAATTCTTGATGTGGCTTGGGTTTATCTGGTAATTTTGAACCGCTACCTAACCACTTTGTTTCGGCGGAGTCTAAGGTTTTAACCCAATTATTACCTATAAACTCTTGGTTAAATTTAATATCACTGGTATTAAAGTTCATTGCACAGAATATTTGGTTTTCTTGGCTAGATTTAAACCATGTAATTAGCTTTTTGTCTTCATGACAGCCTATTTGTAAATTTTCTCTTTCGCGTTTCAATAAGGCTGGGTTTTGGTTTCGTATTTGAATCAGTTTTTTGTAGAAAGTCAATAAAATTTGATGTTTCCCTGATTGGCGTTTGTCCCAATTCAGTTTACAATTTTTAAAGGTGTCCGGTGATTCGGGGTCTGGTGGTTCTCCTTGGGAATGAAAGGCAAAAAATTCTTGTTTTCGTCCTTCTCTAACTGCTTTAATTAAATCTGGGTCTGAGTGACTGACAAAATATAGAAAGGGCGATTCTTCGCCATATTCTTCTCCCATAAATAACAGGGGAATGTAGGGAGAAAGTAATACTACGCCAGCAGCTAATTTTAAAGCTTCAAAGTCTACTAATTTGGATAATCTTTCTCCTAAAACTCTGTTACCTATTTGGTCATGATTTTGGCTGGCGACGATAAATTGAGATGGAGAGCGATCGCCTGCATAATTTCCGTGGTATCGTTGGCGATAATGGGAGTATTTCCAGTCGTAAACAAAGCTGTCTTTGTAGGCTTTGGCTAAATGTTCACACTTGCCAAAATCTTCGTAATAACCAGTGCGATCGCCTGTCAATAAACTATATAATGAATGATGAAAATCATCACTCCATTGAGCATCAATTCCATAACCGCCTAATTCAGAAGGGCGAATTACTTTAGGGTCATTTAAATCACTTTCAGCAATTAAATAAAGTTTGCGTCCCTGTTGCTGAGAAAGTGTAGCTACATTTTCAGCGAGTTCTTCTAAAAAGTGTTTAGCACCCAAATCATAAATAGCGTGAATTGCATCTAAGCGTAAAGCATCAATATGAAATTCACCTAACCAGTAAAGTGCATTTTGGATGAAAAATTGACGCACATCATAACTATAAGCATCGTCAAAATTCATAGCACTTCCCCAAGGAGTGCGATAAGTTTCTGTAAAATAAGGGGCGAAGCGACTCGTATAATTACCTTCAGGGCCAAAGTGGTTATAAACCACATCTAAAATTACAGCTATTCCTTGTTGGTGACAAGCATCAACTAATTTCTTTAACTGATTCGGTCTACCATAAGAATTCTGCACAGCAAAGGGATATACACCATCATAACCCCAATTTCGGTCTCCTGGAAATTGCGCCACAGGCATAATTTGAATAGCATTTATTCCTAACTCGCGTAAATCGGGAAGTCTGGGAATAATGGCTGCAAAGGTTCCTTCTGGTGTAAAAGTACCAACGTGCAACTCATACATAATCATAGTTTCTAAGGGAATACCAGACCAATTTGTGTCACTCCAAGGAAAGTCATGATTTATCACTTCGGAAGGACTATGTACATCGATAGGCTGAAAATTCGATGCGGGGTCAGGTCGGGATTCATTACCATTTAATTGATAGAAATAACAGGTTCCTGGTTGAATATCTCTAGCGGTAACTTGCCAATATCCCCCTTGTTTTTGCATGGGTAGTAAGCGCCGATAAGGAGAAACAATTTCTAAAGCGACAGTTTCTAAATGTGGTCCCCAAACGGTAAATTCACAAATACCGTCACCTAAATAATAAGCACCAATTTTCATCATAAAACCTGATACTATTTCCTTGTAAGGAATCGCGCCGAATTTTCTTCCTTCTTCCTTCTTCCTTCTTCCTTTGTGTACTTTGCGGTTAGTTCCTCTTAAACCTCAAGCCAGACGACGAAGCAAAACAAGCGATCGCTCAATTAATGGTACAGTTTGATAACCTGAGACTAACTTTCCTGGTGGGAGGAAACGTGGTTGATTCGTATCAATAATCATCTCCCATCCCCTCTCCTTAAAACCATTGGGTAGAACAAAATTAATCGGTTCGTAATCAGCGTTATAAAATAATAAAAAACTCTCATCAATAATTCGCTCACCATGAGGACCAGGAGTAGCAATTCCTTCGCCATTTAAGAAAATGCCCATAACTTTGGCATAATTAACTAACCACTGCTCATCAGTCATTTCACTACCATCAGCATTGAACCAACTAATATCACCAATACCAAAACCATAAATGGGTTCACCTTGAAACCATTTACGCCGTCGAAAAACTGGATGCTGATGGCGAAAATAAATTAATTCCCGCGTAAAATTTAATAAATCCGCATTTGATGCTTGCAAATCCCAATTTAGCCAGGAAATCTCATTATCTTGGCAATAAGGATTATTATTACCTTTGTGACTAAAGCCTAGTTCATCTCCCCCCAGCAGCATCGGTACACCCTGAGACAACATCAAAGTTGCTAAAAAGTTGCGTCTTTGACGTTCCCGCAAACGCAATATTTCTGGGTCATCAGTTTCCCCTTCTACACCACAATTCCAAGAATTATTGTGATTTTCCCCATCTTGGCTATCTTCTTTGTTCGCCTCGTTGTGCTTTTCGTTATAACTGACCAAATCATTCAGTGTAAAACCATCGTGGGCAGTGATAAAATTAATACTTGCACTCGGACTGCGCCCATTTGTTTGATACAAGTCAGGACTACCCGTAAAAGAGTAAGCAAACTGCCCTAGACTGTGGTCTACACCCCGCCAAAAAGTCCGCACCGTATCCCTGTATCTGCCATTCCACTCAGACCACCGCAGGGGGAAATTCCCGACTTGATAACCGCCATCTCCCACATCCCAAGGTTCAGCAATTAGCTTCACATCTGCTAATACTGGGTCTTGATGAATAATGTCAAAGAAAGCTGCTAGGCTATCTACCTCATATAATTCCCGCGCCAACGCCGAAGCCAAATCAAAACGGAAGCCATCGACGTGCATTTCTGTCACCCAATAACGCAGGCTATCCATGATTAATTTCAGGACTTGGGCGTGGCGCACATTCAAAGAGTTACCACAGCCTGTAAAATCCATGTAGTAGCGGGGGTCATCCTGGACTAGGCGATAGTATACAGAATTATCAATACCTCGTAGTGACAACGTTGGACCTAAATGATTACCTTCACCAGTATGGTTATAAACTACATCTAAAATCACCTCAATACCTGCAAAATGCAGACTTTTAACCATCTGCTTAAATTCTGTGACTTGCTCTCCTAATGTTCCACTGGCGCTATAACTAGAATGGGGTGTGAAATAGTTGATAGAATCGTAACCCCAGTAATTACTTAATCCTTTTTCTACCAAATGCCCCGGATAGCAGAAAAACTGATGTACAGGCATTAATTCCACTGCTGTAATTCCTAGTTGCTGGAGATGTTTAATTACAGACGGATGTGCCAGTCCTGCATAAGTTCCGCGCAATTTTTTGGGAATATCAGGGTGTAGTTTAGTTAAGCCCTTGACATGGGTTTCATAAATAATCGTTTCGTGCCAAGGTTTATATAAAGGTTGGTCATTTTCCCAATCAAAAGATTGATCTACGACAACACACTTTGGCATGATTTGAGCATTATCTAAATTAGAAAAAGCTAAATCTGGTTCAGGATCATCCCAAGCATAACCAAAGATAGCTCGACTATGCTTAATTTCGCCATCAATTGCTTTAGCGTAGGGGTCAATTAGCAGTTTATTGGGGTTAAAACGATGACCATTTGCTGGAGACCAGGGACCATGCACTCGAAAGCCATACCTTTGTCCTGGACTGATTCCTGGGACATAACAGTGCCAAACGAAATTATTTTTTTCACTCAGAGGTAAACGAATTTCGTTATCTTTTGAATCAAATAAACAAAGGTCTACCCCTGTGGCATTTTCTGAAAATAATGCAAAGTTTGTGCCTTTACCGTCCCAATTCGCGCCTAAAGGATATACTTCCCCCGGCCATAGTGCTACATACATAGGTTTTAGTGTGAATAACCAAGTCTGCTAGAGAGTATGTCACTTTTTTAGCAAGCGTTAAAAAACCTCACCCCAACCCTCTCCTTAGTAAGGAGAGGGAGTATGAAACTGAGCTACTCCCGTCTATTGATGAGCTTATGTAGGTGTAGTTAAAGAACAAACAGAATAATGCTAATTTGAATTTAACTCGGAAATAATGCTTTTTATTCCATCAGTAGGAAGAACCATTATTTAATAAGAAGGTGCTAAGAAGTAGATTTATGTAAATTTTTTCAGTATGCAAGATTACCAAACAAATTAACTTAAAAACTTATACGATAAATTCACAGATCCCCGACTCCTTGAAGAAGTCGGGGATCTGAACCTCGCGAGTTATCTAATTTTTAATCTTGCATCTCAAACAAACTGGTATTTACAAGATTTTGCCGGGTGAAATTCTCTAAATAATTAGACAAAAATATTAAATATCTATCTTAAGATTGTCATAAAAATGGCATCAAATTTTGTAATCTTAGTGAGAGTGTTTTTAATCTAAAAGCTGTAAAAAAATAGCTATAAAAAAATAAAAGCTCATGGCTTAAGGAGAAAGGAAGATGCCACGACCGATCAGAAATTCAGTCATCGTCATTACAGGTGCATCATCAGGTATTGGACGTGCCACAGCGCTAGAGTTTGCCAAACAGCGCGCCACCTTGGTGTTAGCAGCACGGAATGAAAAAGCTTTGGAGGAAGTAGCCCAAGAATGCCAACACTTGGGTGCAACGGCTGTAGCTATGCGAACTGATGTCAGTAGAGAGTCAGCAGTTCAAGATTTAGCACGTGCGGCGATCGCTAATTTTGGGAGAATAGATGTATGGGTGAATAATGCCGCCGTCAGTTTATTTGCCCGTTTTGAAGAAGCACCCCCGGATCTTTTCCGTCAAGTTATTGAAACAAATTTATTTGGTTATATCTACGGTGCGCGGGCTGTCCTACCACACTTCCGAGAACAAGGTAGCGGTAACTTAATCAACGTTTCTTCTGTGGTTGGCGCAACTGGTCAAGCATACACCAGCCCTTACACTATCAGTAAATATGCCATTCGTGGTCTATCCGACTCTTTACGGATGGAATTGTATTTAGATAATGCCAAGGATATTCATGTCTGCACAGTCTTACCAGGTTCTATAGATACACCAATTTTTCAACACGCAGCTAATTACACTGGTCGTCAAACTAAGGCAATGTCCCCTGTATATCCCGCCAAACAGGTAGCTGAGGCTATTGTGGGGTTAGTGAATAAACCAGAACGAGAAATTGTTGTTGGTCAATCTGTATACCTGATGCTTTTACAGAAAACCTTAGCACCTGACCTGTTTGAACCGATGATGGCCAAGCAAGTTGACCAGGATCATTTTCAGGATCACAAACCAGCCCCCCTCAGTGATGGTAATGTATTTGAGCCAATGCACGACTATACAGGCATTAGTGGCAATTGGATAGGTACTGGGGGCATAACATCCCAAGATGTTTGGGATATGGCTAGAGACACAGCACAGAAAATTGGTTTACCCCTTTCTTAAAAAAGTGCTGAGTCAGGAAAAATAGATTATGAGTTTACGTAAGGGGAGATTGCAGAGTCAATATACCATGATTGATGGTTTAACGATGCACACGCGAGTGTCAGCCGAACCAGTAGACGCGCCTGTGGTGATTTTGGTGCATGGAGTTGTGGTTTCCAGTAGTTATATGATGCCGACTGCGGAATTACTAGCACCTGACTATCGAGTATATGTACCTGATTTTCCTGGTTACGGTAAAAGCGATAAGCCAAAATACACCTTGGAATTGTCTGAATTAGCAGATAGTTTGTGTAAATGGATGGATGCAGTGGGCATTCAACGCGCCACAATGTTGGGTAATTCCTTCGGTTGTCAGATTATAGTTGAATTTGCTGTCCGTTATGGCGATCGCATCGAAAGAGCAATATTACAAGGGCCAACCATCGACCGTCACGCCCGCACTTTACCGCAGCAGATGTGGCGTTTACTACTCAATTCTCCCCTAGAAGACCCATCCCAAGCTCCCCTTCAAGCTTACGATTACTGGGTAGCGGGATGGCCGCGCCTTGTTCGCACTGTCCAAATAGCACTCTCAGACCGCATCGAAGACAAATTACCGTATATGCACGTACCGACATTAGTTGTACGTGGCAAAGAAGACCCAGTTGTACCGCAGCAGTGGGCGGAGGAAGTAGTGCAGCTTTTGCCAAATGCTCGACTGGTTGTCATTCCCGGTGGTGGACATACCCTAAATTACAGTAGACCCCTAGAATTAACCCGCGTCACTCGCGCCTTTATGGAATCTGAGGACTTCCAAACAAAAAAACACTCAATCACCTAACACAAAAAACCTCTCAAAATCTCTTTCCTCTGTGTCCTCTGCGCCTCTGTGGTTCGTTTCAGGAGAAATTAAATGCAAACGCCCATATATAATCGGATGTTAGCTTCTTTCATGGCACAATTCCGAGTAGCTCCGCCTTACATTGCCGGATTTGACTCTGGTACAGCCATGCTCCGCGCCACTGCCGCTTACTTGCGCGGAGATGATTTTCCGGGAATGGGGACATTGCCGACTGCTCTAGAGCCAATTGCCACGGCTCTGAATAAGTTACCTCGGCAAGCTAAAGAATTAATCTATACAGTTGGTAGCGCCGGGGAATCAATCCCGCCCGGACGATTGGGAGATGTCAGTTCTGAGGTAGTCTCAGAGTGGATGACCAGTGAATATCCCCAAAATGAATATCAGGCCGTAGCCATTGGTTCTGCAAGTGGGGCGCTGGTGCATTTGTGTGCGGCGCTGGGTATGCCTTGGCTACCACAAACTTTTTTGATTCCGGTGCTGTATCCAGAACTGCATCCCGATGAGCCAAAAAAGGCGATGGAGTGGGGTAGACAACAAGCCCAGCCCCTTCTAGATGCTAATCCTGACCTGCAATTACATCATATGTATGACCCCAGTCAAGACCGCTTGACTTTACGGGGGATGACTTATTTTCGAGTCAAATATTTACGTTTGAGTTCAGCTTATAAGCGCTTTTTAGAAAAGAATTTACCCAGAGGCGGGACAATTTTTATTGTAGAGTGTGAACGCACTTGGCGGACAACCCGAATAGGCGATCGCCATTTGTTCCAGTTTGGGGCGTTGGGTGGGGCGACACCAGAGGAATACTTCGATAATAGCGAGCGTGTCGCTCATTACTTAGAAAAATACCAGTCACATCGGCGACATTGGGACGCACCGCTACCAGATGGAATAAGTCCGGAAGCAGAGTGGGGTTTTGAAGCTAGTTTACGGCAAGATGTGGAAAACTTTGCCCGCGATCGCGGTTATCATATCCGGCGAATTATCTTTCAAGAACCAGAACACCTGAGTCCTTTCGTAGCTGAATTTTATCGTTGGTGGTACAAACAACGGGGAATCATTGCTAATCGATTGTTAGTAGAGTCTTTCATTTTACTAGAACCTATGTGGACTTTACGTACTGGCTCAGTCCCATTCTGGATGAAGTTTAACATGGAACCTTCCCTAGATTGGATTAAAAATTATCTGAGCCAAGCAGACATATATGATGAGATTTTCATGATTCTCTTCTCCCACGGCGTGGAATCAGTGGGTTTACCTACCATTACTCAATGGCGCGAAGTCTTCAAATACGCACGCCGACGGGGTGAATTTATCGGCATGGTAGAGGAAGATTTCCCCCGCAATTTCGTAACATTAATTCGTTATTATACCGACCTCAAACGCAATATTTCAGCCCGTTATCCCGTCCCAGGTACACTGAGTTTAGAACGCTTAGACCAGTTTATTCAAGAAACAGGCGATCGCTTCCCCGTACAATGGCAATAATGATAATTTACCCGCAGATGAATACAGATAATTCAGATGATAATTCTATTTTTCCTTCTTTCTTTGTGTACTTTGCGTCCTTTGTGGTTAGTTCCTCTTACAGCATTTTACAAGTAAATCATTATAAATCTTGTTGAGAGTGCAAAGATGCCCGCCCTTGTGTATCTAGCGATAACAAATAAGTTGCTGCATAACTTGATTACGCAGCTTTTTATCCTGAATCACTTCAGTAACACGCACGGCCTGATTATAGTCACCAAGTTGAGCTTTTAGCAAAGCAATTTTTTCCAAAGAACTCGCCCTATCGCTATCATCATCCACCACCGTCACATCTGGGGGAGTACGAAAAGTTAAAACTCGTGACTCAGGATCAGAAATAGTTTTAGCAGATGCAAAAGCTAAATTTAAAACCTCCTTAGCCAAATTAACTTTTTGAGCGCGAATATAAATTTCAGATATAGTTATCAAAGCCTTAGTTTTATTTTCTGGAACTTTAACATTTTGATTAATCACCTGCACAACATTAGTGGCTTCTTTGCCATTTTCAATCATATTTTTAGCTAGTTCTGGCAACTTGTAACTTTGGGATGCTGTCGGCATAGCTTGTACAACCTGCAAAGCAGCAGAATATTGTTTAGCTGCAATTAGAGAGTCTGCTATTGTTTGCAATTTATTTTCACTAGTAGAGTTTTGCTCAATTGCAATAGACTTTATCGCTTCACCAATAAATTTATTGCCCTGCTGCGGATTTTGTAGCTTGAAAAAAGCCTGTGCAACACTTGCCAAACCCACAGCCCTCTGTGAAGGAGCTAATTTTCTCGCCTCGTTAACAGCTTGAGTTAAGATTTTATCTGTTTGTGGAGTTTTGCCAGATACACTAGCAATTAATGCTAAGGTATACACTCGATATGGTAAACTACCAGCATTACTAATTTGCTGAGTAATAGCTAGAGCTTTATCTATTTGTTTATTTTGAGCATAGCCATAAGCCACTTTTTGCAAAAGTTTATTAAGCTGCTCAATTTCAGCTTGATCTAAACTTTGAACAGCTTCTAAAGTTACGTCCATTTTACCTGCTTTAATTGCCGCATCCGCAATTCGTAATAACCAACTTTCTCTGCCGATAAATTCATGTACTTTCGTATGATGCCATAAATCAAAAGCTAATTTGTATTGTTGGTCAGCAATGGCATTTGCTAATATATTCTGTACATATCCTACTGAGTCTAAACCCTCTGGTGTTTGAATTAGGGGAATCATTTCCGTAATAATTTTATCGGCTGTTTGCACCTGTCCAGCTTTACTGTATTCGTTGGCAATAATACCCAGGGTAACTGCTTTTTGTTCAGGAATTTGCAGTTTTTTGGCTGCTGCATAAGCTGCATCTCTCTGCCCTCTTCTGGCATAAAGTTGGATTAACGGTGCTTGAGCATAATTAGCATTACTATCATTACCAGCTACTTGCAGTGCCTCATTAAAAGCTGATGTTGCTAGTTGGTCTTGTCGTTTGTTACTAAAAGCTAGAGCAATTTCTAGCAAACTTTTAGATTTAAACTCAGATGTTTGAATATTTTTTACTTGCTTTTGTGCCGCTTTTAATTGATTTGTCTGAGCTAACTGCTTGACTACCTCAAATAATATCTGGGAACGGGAATATATTTGTGATATTCCTGGAACTATTTGTAAAGCACTTTCAGTTTTACCTAATTGGGCATAGGTAATAGCAATAGGTTCTAATACCCAAGCTTGACGCAGAGGATTTTGAGTTTCAATTCGTCGGGCAAATTGTAGAGACTGATTTAAAATACTTTCTGCCTGGGCTGTTTGTTTAAAAGCCAGATATTCTTGGGCGATGGGAGTTAAGGCTTTAGTTTTAAACTCGTTTCCTTGAATGAATTTACTGGCTACTAATGCTTGTGTCAGCAATGATAAAGACTGTGAGTAATTAGCAAGTCTGGTTAAACTTCTGGTTTTAACGAAACTGTAACCACTATTTAAAGTTTGTGTGAGGCGCGTTGCCGAACTTAATAAATTATTTATTTGTGCTTTCTGGCTAGGTTCTGATTGTTGAACTAATTTTCCTAACAGTGATTCTTCAACCACGTTACTATCTATTAATAAGTTGAGCAAGTTAGTCGTTACTTTGGGATTATTAGCTGTTAGAGCAATTTGGATAGCTTGGGTAATTTGCCCTATTGCTGGCTGATTTATGGCTCTGTTAATTTCCTGTTCAGCATCTGATACAAGTCTAATAATTTGTAGCTCGACATCTTGCTGTTTTCGTTGCTGACACTGGCTGGTTTGGGCTGAGGTTGATGATGAAAAGACTAGATGAACGGGATCTAAGAACAATAACAGTGATAATGTCAACATCGAAAGCTTGGCGTAATAATTATTCATATTAAATCTTTTCAGGTGGTCAAAGGAACTCAAAATTTATGTACAGTCTATTCTGTGGGAATTACGCCCCCAGATTTCCCGAAGAAAATCAGTTTCAATTTCCGCAACAAGACTGACGAATGCTGTATATAAAGGATATGTTAGTATTTTAACAAACAGCCGGACTGTAGCAGCTATGGTCAGAGAATTAGCGATTCGGACTTGTGGATTAACTAAGCAATTTGAACGACACATTGCTGTAAATGAAGTTGACTTAGAAATCCCAGTAGGTGAAGTGTATGGATTAATTGGCCCGAATGGTGCTGGTAAAACAAGTCTGATCCGGATGTTGGCTGCTGCGGAAGAACCAACGATGGGTGAGATTTATATTAATGGCGATCGCTTGCGACTTGACAAGAGTAACTCTAAGATTAAGCGTCTCCTGGGATACTTACCTGATGACTATCCCTTGTATGAAGATTTAACCGTCTGGGATTACTTAGATTATTTTGCGCGGTTGTATCGTTTGCGAGAACCACGGCGCACTCAACGCTTACATCAAGTTTTAGAACTGATCCAACTTGAGAATAAACGTCATAGTCTGATTTCTACCCTATCAAGGGGAATGAAACAGCGTTTGAGTTTAGCCAGAACGATTATTCACGAACCAATTTTACTACTTTTAGATGAGCCTGTTTCTGGGCTTGACCCCATTGCGAGGATGCAGTTTCGGCAAATTATTAAATCATTGCAAGAAGCGGGGATGACAATTTTAATTTCTTCCCATGTTCTCAGTGATTTAGCCGAACTGTGTACTTCTGTCGGAATTATGGAGTTGGGTTTTTTAGTCGAAAGTGCTTCCCTGCAAGAACTTTACAAACGACTTTCTCGCCAACAAATTATTGTATCAACTTTGGGGAATTTAAAATCTCTTGAAAGTGAATTAAAAAATCATCCTTTGGTGAAAGAATGGGAAAAAATCCAGGGTAAAAACAGCTTACGAGTTAACTTTTCAGGGACACAAGAAGATGCTGCTGATTTATTGCGATCGCTCATTATTTCCCAGATTCCCATAACTGATTTTCACTGCACTCAAGAAGACTTAGAAAGCATTTTCTTAAAGTTAGGACACAAACAAGCCTCTTGATAAATTCATAATTTTAATTATTCATTTTTGGAGTCACAAAATATGCTTAATTTAAGTTCTAAAATCAACGAATTAAACCCGCAGTTCTTACGAGAAATTAAAGGACGTTTAAAAACGCGCACCCTTTTCTTAGCAATAATTATATCTTTTATTGCCCAGTTTATTTTTATAGATCAAGCTACGATCAATGATACTGACTTTTATCAAGCAGTTTTTGATTGGGTCAGTTTGATAGCTATTTTTGTCCTCTTAGTCAGTGGAAGTCATGCACTCATAAATGATTTAGCCAATGAAGAAAAACGAGGCACACTAAATTTTATCCGTCTTAGTCCCCAATCATCTCAAAGTATTCTTTTTGGTAAAATGCTAGGGGTTCCTATCTTTTGGTATATTGTCATATTACTGGCAATTCCTTTCCATTTGTGGTTAGGTATAAATGCAAATTTACCCTTGCATCAGATTTTGATTTTTTATGTGATTGTGTTAGCTGCTATTGTTTTCTACTATAGTGGCGCATTACTATTTAGCTTAGTTGGTTCTTGGTTAGGTCGTTCCCAAGCAGGATTATCAAGCGGCTTTCTTATAGTTTTTTTGCTATTGACTCAGAGAGAATTTTATGGTAAAATACCAGGTTTTCTGGTAATCTTGAGGCTAATTAATCCCCAATATTTTATTCCTAATTCTGGCAATAATTTTAGCCTTGTTGGTTTCCGTTGGTTTGGTCTACCATTAGGAAATAATTTTGCTATTGTCGCCGGATTTAGTTTATTAGTTTACTCCATTGGAACTTACTTTATCTGGCAATCTATAGAACGTTGCTATCATGCTCCTCATGCCACAATGTTGAGTAAAAAGCAGAGTTATTTACTAACTACTAGCTTTACAATTATTACATTAGGATGCGTCAACTCTCTAAATAAGGAATCTTTGATCAGTTTAATATTTCTGAACTTTGGGCTATTTCTCTATCTAATTGCTGCACTGACACCAAACCGTCAAACACTACAAGATTGGGCGAGATATCAGCACATTTATAGTGCTAAACATCCAGGAAAACGCAAGTTAATCAAAGATTTAATTTGGGGCGAAAAAAGTCCGGCTGTACTAGCGATCGCTATCAATGCTTTAATTGTTATTACCAGTTTAAGTGTATCGCTTTCTTTGTCATTTAATCATGGACTTGATACACTTAATGCTGTGGTAGCTCTAATTTTCACATTTAGCTTATTGCTGATTTATGCAGCCTTAGCTCAACTAATATTATTCACAAAAAATGAGCAAAGATTATTATGGACTAATACCACCTTGGCTGCTGCAATTTGTTTACCACCAATTGTTTTAGGAATTGTATTTTCTAATACTAGCCACCAATTTATGTGGTTGTTCTCCATAGTTGCACCCGTAGTCATTTTAGATGTTCCTCTAAGTGCAATGGTGGCTTTTGTCGCAATTCTGGGACACGCCAGTATTTTAAGTTTATTACTGTTCCAAACCAAACGCCGATTGCAAAAAGCAGGAGAATCAGCAATAAAGGCACTACTAGCAGAAACTTAGAAACTGATGCAAAAAGCCTCGTCCCTTGGCGTTCTTTGCGTCTTTGCGGTTCGTTTTTGATTATTCATCAGTCAAGCATGATTACTATCTATTATTGGAGTTACCAATTATGCTCAATCTCAAGTCAAAACTAGGCGAATTAAACCCTCAATTCCTCCGAGAAATTAAAGGGCGTTTAAAAACACGCAACATTTTGTTAGCAGTCTTTATATCTTTGCTTGGTCAGTTTATCCTCTTCATGTCTTTCCAAGCACAACTGCCGCCAACCCCGATCAAATTGCCATATAGTAACAAGTATTGTACAGGAATAAGTCAATATAGTTCACCAGAATGTATTTTTGATAATTATAATCATCTAATTATCAACTGGCAATTATGGTATCAAGATATTTTTAGTTTCCTCAGTTTAATGGGAATTTTTTCCATTTTAGTAGGTGGAACTTATTTACTTATCAATGATTTAGCCACCGAAGAAAGGCGAGATACACTCAATTTCATTCGTCTTAGCCCGCAACCACCCCAAAGTATTCTTTTGGGAAAAATGCTTGGTGTTCCTATCATTTTATATGTTGCCATGTTACTGGCAATGCCTCTACATTTTTGGTTAGGCTTGAATGCCAAACTTCCTTTAGCTCAAATTTTGATTTTTTATGTGGTTTTGCTTGCTTCTAGTCTTTTCTACTACAGTGGTGCATTACTATTTGGCTTAATCGCTTCTTGGTTAGGTGGTTTTCAAGCTTGGTTAGGAAGTGGATTTATTTTGGTTTTTCTGCTGTTTACTGAAAAAGGACTAAGATATGATCTTGCAGCTAAAAATCAATTTGTAGTATTAAGGCTGATTAGTCCACAATATTTTATTCCCCATTCTGTAGACAGTTTTGAACTTGCTAATTTTCATTGGTTTGGTTTGCCATTTGGAGATAGCTTTGTGATCACAAGCGGTTTTACTTTAGCAATTTACTTAATTGGAAATTACTTTATCTGGCAATCTCTACAACGTTGCTATCGTGATCCCAACACCACAATGTTGAGTAAGCAGCAGAGTTATTTACTCACTACCAGCTTTACAGCCATTGTTTTAGGATGCGCTACTTGGCCAAATGTAGTTGATAAAAATTATTCCTTATCAAGACTACAGGAGAATTTAGGGATATTAATGTTTTTGTACATGGGACTATTTTTATATCTGATTGCTGCACTGATGCCGAATCGCAAAACACTACAAGATTGGGCTAGATATCGCCACATTTATGCTGCTAAACATTCAGGTAAGCGCAAGTTAATCAAGGATTTGATTCAAGGTGAAAAAAGTCCGGGTGTACTGGCGATCGCCATCAATGCTTTAATTGCTGTTATCGGTATGAGTATATTTGTTTCCGTACAACCGATTCAGGGATTTGACAAAACTTGTGGTTTTACAGCTTTAATTTTCGCCTTTACTTTATTAATGATCTATGCATCTTTAGCCCAACTACTTTTATTCATGAAAAATGGGCAGAGATTATTATGGGCAAATGGCATTGTGGGTGCTGTAATTATCTTGCCACCGATTGTTTTATCTATGTTATTTAACGACCCTGGGAATCAAACTTTTCTGTGGTTGTTTTCTATAGTTGCACCAATTCTGTTTTTAGACCCACCAAGTAATAGTGCATTAGGTGCAATGCTTCCTTTCCTAGCAATTTTAGGACACACTGCAATTTTAGGCTTATTGCTGTTACAAACTAAGCGCCAATTGCAAAAATCTGGAGAATCAGCAACAAAGGCATTATTAGCCGAAAATTAAGAAGTTTATGCCTAACACCACGCTACGCTATCGGCGAATATCATTCCCTACAACCAACAAACAAGTAATGGACTGACACGCCTAAAATAGTGCATTAAACGTAGGTTGGGTTAAGCGTAGCGCAACCCAAAGCTGCCAATAATGTTGGGTTTCCCTTCCTCAACCCAACCTATAATTTTTTGCAACATTTTAAGCTTTCCACAGCAGTAGAGTGCGTTATAGTTTATCCTAGCGCACCCGAAAATATTGATTTTTTTCATAAATCAAACAGGATTTCTATATTTAATTAAAAAGAATTTAATTCTTTTATTCCTTTTTATTTACCAACTAAAACTTCTTGTCTGGCGAGGACTTCCGGGAGACTGTAGTTAGTGGCTAATTCGTCATAAACAGCCAGCGTTTCCGCAGTCACACGCGCAGCGCTGAAACGCTGTAAATTTTCCTGGGCGCGACATTTCCACTTGTGTAGTTGTACGGAATCTCTCAGCAATTGTGTCAAAGCTGTGGCTAAAGTTTGGCTATCTTGGGGTGGAACTAAAATACCAGCTTGACGATTATCTAAAGTTTCCGGAATACCATCTACATCGCTGGCGATAATTGCACATCCTGCTTCCCGCGCCTCTGTCAGCACTAAACCAAAGGATTCGCAATGAGAAGCCAGAACAAAAATATCCGTTGATAGCATATAGCGTTGCGGTTCTGGCTGGAAACCTTCAAAATGAATGCGATCGCGATAAGCAGTCTTTTGCACCATAGCTTCAAACATTAGGCGATCTGGCCCATCTCCAACTAAATATAAATGTACGTGGGGAAACTTTTCAGCAACTTTGATAAAAGCTGCAATTAAATCAATAATTCCTTTCCGAGAATACATCCCGGCCACAGTGGTAATTGCTGGACGCTGTAGGGGTAGTGGTTGGTAATCTTTAATACTGCGATGTCGGGGACTGTTTAATGTCCCGTTGGAGACTACCCGCAGCTTTTCCTTTGGTATCCCACGCTTTACCATTGAGTTAGCTACTGCATGACTAACTGCAATTACCCGATCAGCTAATCCCATGAGTACTGCACTACGCTGAAACTCATTATGTACGGTAGAAACTAATGTGTATTTACAGTGGTTTTTGAACATCCCTGCTATTACTACCCCTGTCATCATGTGTCCATGAACAATATCTGGCTGAAATTCTTGGACAATCTGCTGATAGCGCCAAGCAGCATTGAGAATATTTAGAGGTTCCCTTGTCTGACTTAATCGCCAGTGTCTCACATTATAAGATCCTAATAATATCTCATATTCTCCGCCATCGGAGACTACAGCCACAGTATGACCATATTTACTTTGTAAACAAGCTAAGTCTACTGCCACATTGACAATGCCGTTACCAACATTTTGAACATGGTTAATAATATGTAATATCCGCATAGTTTTCTCCTCAGCCGTTAATCAATGACTTTAAAAAATATTTCATAAGAGTCTAAAAAGCGATTAATAAAGCCACGAGGTAAGTTTTCCATTTGAGATTTATAGGAAGCGATCGCTCGATTTTTCTTTTCTTGAACTGGTGTGATTGAAAACCAGTGCGCGGCTGCTATATCCTGTAATTTGAGTAAAATAAATAGTGGCGCTCTCCAAAATAACCAAATCGGATATTGGAGCAATTCAACTGTGATCTGATTTTGAGCATAGATGCCAAGTAGCTTTTCATCAGACATCGCTGTTTTGACTAATTGATATGTCGCTTCATGATCACTATGACAATCTTTGTGATGAGGAACATATATTTCTTCTGGTTGATAGTATCGAATCAGTGCAGATACCTGAGAAATAGTCTGTTGTCTATCTTCAGGTGTTAAATTTTGCAAACTCCCATCTGGTTTTGCTAAAAAGTGGATTTCTGATGATTTTACCCCTAAGATCGCCAATGCTGTGACTGCCTCTTGTTGGCGAATTTGGACGAGAGTATTTGCAGAATCTGAAAATCCTGCTCCTTGTCCATCTGTCAGAAATACAACTATTACTGGGATTTCCTGTTCACGCTTATGAGCAATCATCCCGCCACAGCCAAAGGTTTCATCATCTTGATGAGGAGAAAACACCATCGCTGATTTTTGATTAAATCCTAAAGGCTGACTTCTCCGAAGTAAAATCCATCGGCACAATAATCTAGAGTGGAGATATTGTAATTGCTCTAACCAGGTATGAGGAAATATTGTCTGTAAATGTTTTAAATGAGTTTTAACTTTCATCATGACTTAATTCCTCATTAAAAAACGAATAATTAAATTGAGTTGCCAAAATTCATCCGCGCAGCAAGTTGTCTCCAAGTTTTTTTGATTCTTGAATCAGAAGTTAAGTTAAACATTATTTGGATGTGGATCTAAATGATGGTATTTTTTGCTTGTTGTATACAGCACTTCCTTCTGCTATGAGGTACACATAGCGGGCAAGATGCCCGCACCACAAGAGTTTTATCATTAATATCTGTACCTCATAACACCGGGAACTGCTGTAACGATAACTTAATTATTACTAAATTCAAATCTCAAAATTTATTTTTTCTGTGAAGAAAGCCTATAAATGTAAAAGAATGTCTTTATTGATAGAATATTATTTTGTTTTTTATGCCTAAAGTAGGTTGTTTTTTTAATATAGGTATATGTTTTTCTCTGCCACAGAGTAAATAAAGAAAAAACCAGACAAACAGAAACCGGGTTGCTAGACGACAGTCAGAAACCCGGTTATAATTATTCAGGTTGTGGTACGTTAGGCTACACCAACAAAAACCAAATTTAAAAGTTCAGGCGATACACAATTACTTTAGCTTTAGCATTTTCTTCTACAAATACGAGATACTCACCATTGTTTCGTCTAAAAGCACGAATTCCATAGGGGATATCAATCCAGCCACTTTCATTTGCAACTTCTGGGCCTGGTTTTAAGTTTTTCACTAAAGCCCCTGTTTTGGCGTTATACATATAGACTTCTGCTGTTTTGACTGTCACGGCGAAAACATAGTCTCCAGCTATACTCATAGCTGCGGTGGAAACTTCGCGTTTACCAGTGGTATCGTGCGGAACTACTATTCGCCAACGGGGTGTTCTATTACCCCGACTCCAATTATCAAAACGCACAATCTCAGATCCCAGAACTTTAGTGTCATCACCAACGGCTGGATGGTCTACTGTAAAGCCTGATAAATACATCGTGTCGGTTTTTGGCAAATACTCAATCCGCCGCAAATCCGTAAATAGGCTGGGGGTTTTTTGCTTTTGCATGGAACTATAGGTGTAGATGGGGTTTCCATGAGTATCTAGTCCCTGCAAAGGATAGTGGCGAATACCTTCTTTGGTTCGCACAGTTTTCCAGACATCCCCTTTAGTGTCTACCCACCATCCCCCGATGTAAGGATAATCTTCGGTACTATCGTATTCACCTTGATCAAATTTACCGTTATTGTTGCGATCGCGCCAAATCCATTCTCCTGATTCTGGTTGCTGCGGTGGCCAATCTCCCTGAATTGATTTTTCTCCACCACCACGAGTCCCCACAAACATTCCCGCCGGAATCGCAATTTTGCCATCTGTGTTGGGATTGAAGCGATAAATTTGGAGAAAGCTTTCATACATATCAGTCAGGAAAACAAAGGGTTTCCCTTGGATGCGGCGCACCCAGGTAGCATCTGGCGATGTATGCAACCGTGGATCTTGGGGATATTTGAAAGGATTTAAGGTGTAGGCTTTGTAAGTCCATTGCTTACCAGCCGGTTTACCATAATCCATTACATATTGTTCTTGTTTGGTGAAGAAATTAACTCCATTCGTCTTGGGGTCAGCATCAGCATTATCAACAAATATTAATCCCAATACTTGCCATAACAGCTTTCCCGATGCGGAAAATTTGCGTAAATCTGTGCCGGAATAATTAAAACCATTACTATTTACATAGACATTACCTGCGGAATCTGCACCAACTCCGGTTAAACCGTAAAATTTCAAATCTTTGACTTCACCCGCAACACCTCCATAAACTCCCCTCTGGCTACCCAAAGTTCCCACCTGAACTGGCGGATTTTTAGTTTGGTAAATCAGTACTTGCTGGCGGGGGCCATTTTCAGCTACCAAAAGTCTGTCTTGCGGATCAACTGCGATCGCGCTGGGTTCTACAATATTAGTAATCTCTTGGGGTAATTTCTTTCCTTCTGGAGAATAAAGCAGAATCTTCGCAGCATTACTGCCATTTTTACGTTGAATAATCCACAGATTACCTTGTTTATCAACAGCTATTCCCCCCGGTCTCGTCACATTAAAGCTGCGTAATTCCTTCATTGTCTCGGTGTTGTAGACACGCAGACGATTAGCAGCAGTATCACTGACATATAACTCGTTTCCCCGCGTTGCTAATCCAGTCACTGCACCTTGATTACTGACAATAATCATACTCTGATCCCAACCACGTCCCTCAGTAAAAGGCGCAGATTTCCCAGATAAGTCATAGCGTCTGACGCAATACCAAGTTGTACCTTTGGCAGGATAATCTTGATCTTTTCTGTCCACAAAACCTTGGCGCATGGCAATGTAAATATATTTACTGTTTGCCGTTACAGCTTGGCCTCCGAGACGACTCCAACCGTGGGTATCACTCAATTTACCAATAACATCACCATCTTTATATATTCCTGCTTCTCTGCCGGCTTCGTCCCAGGCACTATTAGTATAAACTGTGCCATCAGAGGCAACATACATCGCCTCAATATTATTTTGTACCCACTTTTCTCCACCACCAAATGTATTACCAATCCAAGACGTTTGATATGTGGGTTCAAGTGTTCTACTATTAGCCCAATCATTTGAAATTCCAATGGTCGTAAAAACTGTGATTGTAGCTATAATCACTAAAAATTTCGCGGATTTTAACCTCTGAATATTTGTATTTTGAGATAGCCAGTTAATGTGTTGATCAAGCTTTTGGTAAATTTTGCCAAACTGCTGTACTAGTCTATTTCGCATATAATTTTCAGATATTATGATTCTTGGCATTCAGGACGGAGATTAAATCCAAATAATCTCTAAACATGAGGATTTTAAGTCCAAAAGCATACATGGAAATGGGTATATTTTTTACCACGGCTTCAATTGTGTAGAGGCTGAAGTTTCGATTCAACGTTAATGGTCAAATATGAACAATCCGGCAATACTCCCTGATAGATTTTAGATGCTTGCTTTTGCCAGAACTGTCATATTTATTTGCACCCCATGCCAGCTTTTATATTGAGCGACCTTGTTTGTTTATTATTATATATACATCTAATAATCAAGAATTGTTCCTAAAATTTTGATGTTCATCAAATATTTACAAAAAAAATACAAAAATTTTAATTACTTATAATCATTTAAACTTGAAACTAATTTAATGTATTACTATTAACCTTTAATAATTCAAAATTAGTAAATATCAATACAGACACTCAGACTTAATTTACCACAAACTAATTTAACTAATTTTTTACATATAAAAATAGCTTGTGAATTAGTAGCTTTTGGAAATATCTACAGAGTATGACGTGAAAATTACTGATTCTGTCGATAATGAGACGATAGAAGTATTAGCAGCATTACATAAATTTATAGCTGACTTCAAAAACAGTAATTGAGCTTGGTATGAAAAAATATATGCCTGCTGAATATATTATAGGAGCTAAGTAAATGCAAGGTAAAAAAGAACATTTTTATTCACCGTCTGCATCTATTCTCACACTGGGAATAGGCTGGTTTCCCAAAACTCCTGGTGGATTAGAAAGGTATATTTATGAACTAACCCATAGATTAGCTGCTAATCAAGACCAAATAGAACTATGTGGTGTTGGTTTACCAGAAACTGAATCAAATTCGCCAATGAAGCTGACTAACTTGGCTGAACCAGATCAGGCAATTTTGCAACGACTGGTATCTATTCGTGACAAATTTAAAAAAACACGAAATAGCAAACCAGATGCAATTAATCTGCATTTTGCATTATATAGCTTTCCGCTTTTGGATCTTTTACCCAAAGGTGTACCCATAACTTTTAACTTTCATGGCCCTTGGGCTGCTGAAAGTCAGCAAGAAACTGTTAGTAATCAATTGAATCTTTTTCTCAAGCGACGGCTAATAGAACAAAGTACTTATAATCGTTGCGATCGCTTCATTGTTCTCAGTAAAGCATTTGGTAACATTTTACATCAACAGTATCAAATACCTTGGGAGAAAATATATATCATACCTGGGGGAGTGAATGTTAATTGGTTTCAAGCCCACTTATCACGCCAAGTTGCACGCGAAAAGCTAGGCTGGCCGGAAAGTCGCCGCATATTATTTACATCCCGCCGCTTAGTACAGCGAGTTGGGATTGACAAATTACTACAGGCGCTGGTAATTATTAAGCCACAAGTTCCAGATATTTGGCTAGCGATCGCAGGTCGTGGTTATATGCAAGCTACACTACAACAGCAGGTTCAAGAATTAGGTTTAGAAGAGAACGTAAAATTTTTAGGATTTCTACCTGAGAACCAATTACCCCTAGCTTACCAAGCGGCGGAATTAACAGTGATGCCCAGCCAATGTTTTGAAGGGTTTGGATTAGCAGTTATCGAATCTTTAGCTTGTGGTACACCAGTTTTATGTACCCCAATTGGGGGGATGCCAGAAATTTTATCACCATTTTCACCAGATTTAATTACTGATTCTGCCGAAGCCTCGGCGATTGCAGAAAAATTAGCCCAGATACTTTTAGGCAATTTATCAATTCCTTCACGTCAAGCCTGTCGCGAGTATGCAGTTAATAATTTTGATTGGCAACATATAACTCAGCAAGTGCGGCAGGTTCTCTTAGCTTAATGTCACTGGTTTAACAACTTGCTCGTAGAATAGACTACAAAAATTATAATATATGAAAATTCTGTTTTTAGACCAAAGTGGTAAACCTGGTGGCGCGGAATTGTGTTTAATAGATATTGCTAAACCATATCGCGATCGCTCTTTGGTAGGCTTGTTCGCCGATGGTGATTTTAGGAAGTTACTACAACAGCATGATATCCCGGTAGAAATATTAGCAAATCAACCCATTCAGGTCCGCAAACAAAGCAACTTCCTCCAATCTTTAGCCAGTGTAGGACAAATTGCTCCACTCTTAGCAAAGGTGGTACAAACAGCTAAAAAATATGATGTCATCTACGCCAACACTCAAAAAGCCTTAGTGATTGGCGCATTGGCCAGCTTTTTAGCCCGTCGTCCTTTGGTTTATCATTTACATGATATTCTTTCTTCAGAACACTTTAGCCAAACTAATCTGCGAATTGCCGTTACTTTAGCAAATTATTTTGCCTCATTAGTAATTGCTAATTCTCAAGCTAGTCAAACAGCTTTTGTTCAAGCCGGAGGCCAGGAAAAACTTACGGAAATTGTTTATAATGGTTTTGACTCGCAGAATTATCAAACTTCTGAATTTGAAGTTAAAAAAATACGGGAACAGTTAGGGCTAGAAGGGAAATTTGTAGTTGGACACTTTAGCCGACTTGCGCCGTGGAAAGGGCAACATATTTTAATTGCTGCTTTATCTGAATGTCCGCCAGAAGTGACAGTAATTTTAGTTGGTGATGCCCTGTTTGGTGAACAAGATTATGTGCAGCAATTGCATGAACAAGTTGCAAAATTGGGACTGGAAAACCGGGTAAAATTTTTAGGATTTCGGGCAGATGTTCCCCAGTTAATGGCAGCTTGTAACTTGGTAGCACACACCTCAACAGCCCCAGAACCCTTTGGGAGAGTGATTGTTGAAGCGATGCTATGCGGTAAGCCAGTGGTAGCCGCCAAAGCTGGGGGCGCAATAGAATTAGTGGAACACGGTGTTAATGGTTTTCTGGTGACACCAGGAGAAAGTCAAGAGTTGGCACAGGTGATTAATACTTGTGTTGCAGAAACAGAAATGACTGCAAGTATAGCCAATCGTGGTAAAGCGATCGCTTCCGTGCGTTTTGATATAGTAGCCATTAATCAGCAAATTGCGAAACTGTTAAATCAGTTATCAGATGACTACAAACCGACTAATTCACGAGATTCAAAGTCAGTGAGTTGATGCGCGATCGCTAATCTGGCTGATAATTTTGCTACACTGAACTGGTTACGCAGATATTCTAACTGTGCGATTGCATTGGCTTTTTCCCCAGTTAACCGTATCTGAGTATCCATAGCTTTTTGATATTCTGGATTCACTAGCAGAACTTCAAAGCGACGGGCTTTGCGTTGGGCATCATTTTTTAAATCCATATCAAAAGCAGCAGCACGATCCGCGTTACCTTCAAATCGGTCAATCTGCTGTTGTACGGCCATCAACTGAGAATCGATTTCATTCACACGTTGGGCAGCTTGAGCGATCGCAGTGGGATAATTACTTAGTTCTTCCATTGTTAAAAAGTTCTGAGTGCTGAGAAAGAAGAAGAAAGAGAAGAAGGGTAGTAAGAGTAGGGTAAAAGTGCTGAGAGAGAAGAACCCTGCACCTTTGCCTAATTTCTTACGCCACTTCTCGCAATTGTGACGGGATATTTAACTCTGCAAATGGCAGCGAAAGTTGTTCAGATTGAGGCGCAGCAGCTTGTTCTAAAACTTGGACTTCAATATTTACACTCACTAAAAAACTACCAGAGTCAGTACCAACAGCTTCAGCTATTAATTTAGCAATGTCCGGGCGTTTCGCAGTCAGTGGATCACGTAAAATACACCGATCCCATTCATGCTTGGCAGTCGGATTGAGGTTGAGAATATAATGCTTAATCATGGAACTAACCCTTAAATCCATCTTCCAAAACTCTTTTGCAGAGCCGTTTTGTTCTTCACTCGGCTTGGTGAGCGCTATACCTTATTATAGTACAAGTGTTCTATGCTGGCAAGATACTATTTGCTGGTCATTAAGTCTAATTTATTACAGCCCTAGCGAATATAATTCGCGTCTAGTTTGTATAGCCGGGAATTATATTCGCCCAAAACTTTTCAAACATCCTGTAATTCATAATTAAGAGGGTATAAGCCCAATACTGTTAGTTTAAGCAAATTTGTGAGCCAAAAATTCTTGTAGAGACGTTCCATTGAACGTCTCTACATCCCTTAACCGAAAGGTATTGGGTATAAGTCCCCATCCAAATCTAAGATTTAGAAATCAATGGATGAAAAGTACAAATACCCACTAATTGCAACTACGAATTACGAATTACGAATTATCAATTACTCTCAGATTTCCCATTCACTTCCGAGTGTAGTAATTGACCTTCATTTAGCCAAATACCCTGTTGAGGTACAGGAATAGCAAATCCGGCGTGATCAAAGGCGATTTTCAAGCGACGGCGAAACTCTCGTCCCACATCCCACTGCTTCAGGGGTAATGTCTTAATCCAGACACGAATCATCAAACCGCGATCGCCAAAGTTATCTATGCCTAAAACTTCAGGCGGTGCTACTATTAAATTTTTCCAGTGCGAATCTTGATTCATCTCCGCAGCTACCTGTTTCAGCAACTGCAAAGCATCATCAATGTTATTTTGGTAAGCAACCGGAATAGTTAAATCAGCTCGTGACCAACGGCTTGAGAGATTGGCCACAACTTTAATTTCACTATTAGGAATTGTAATCAAACGCCCTTCGGCATCCCGCAACTGAGTTATCCGCAGATTGAGATTTTCTACTAAGCCTCCCACGTCTCCCACAACAATCACATCGCCTAAAGCATACTGGTCTTCAACGATGACCAGAAAACCGTTAATGGCATCTTTAATTAAACTTTGGGAAGCCAGGGATAATGCCACACCAATTAAACCAGCACCTGCTAATAAGGGAATAATATCTATCCCCAAGGCAATCAGGGATAGTAAAACGCCAACTCCCAACCAAATCCCAGTTGTAATACTTTTAGTTACACCAGAAAATGTCGAAACTCGCAGTTCCATCCGTTTATTAGCTTCTGAGTTTACTAAAACACCACTGCTAATCAAAGTAGAAGTGAAGCGATCAATGAGAGCATAGGTGAAACGGATTGCCACATAAATTCCTAATAACACAATCCCCAATCTTAGAGGAATTTGGGCAACCGAAAGAATCCCCACCTGAAACGCTCGCGTATAAGGAAATAGACCCAATATGAAAACAACTCCACCTCCCCAAATTCCGCATTGAGTTAATTGAAAAAGTCTTTTTTTGACTTCTTGAATATCTCTATCTTGCTGTTTATTTAGTTGAGTTGTCAGATGTTGAGCATTATCTGCAATCGGGAGGATGGGGCGTTTTGAATGTTCTTTGGAACGGCGTTGAAAGTAATATACTCCCCCGCTTAATACAATGATTAACAATCCAACGCTACCAGCAATTTTAGCTTGCCTGATTAAAAATGCGGTTGTTCGCTGTCTGGTAGCTCTTCGCAAGGCTCCTTTCAACTGTTCGGTGATTTGAACTGCCGATACAGCAGGCTCTTCTCTTCGCAGTCTGGCATCTTCGCTCGTAACGGTCATCAGGTATTGACCATTAACATAAATTACTGGTAATCCATTTAATGTCCGGGTTTCCACCTGACTTTCTGGTTGAGATGAACTCAAGTAATTTTGGAAGATTTGATTTAAATTCTGTTGGATGTTTCGGGAACGCTCCGCAAAATTGCTTCTTGTGGCTGCTACCTGAAATACTTGGTAGCCGTCCAAATAAATCCACCCGGAAACAATTCTGCTATCTGCATCAGTACTGACACCATTGGGAGATTGTAGAAAAGGTAAAATGGGAAGTTGAGCTGAGGCTTTTGGCATCAAAACAACAGCTATAGCCATTGAACTTGCCATTGTCACCATCACACCTTTACCTAAAATAGCTTGGGGTGATATCCGCCTCATTGGTTTGTGGGAGGCTTGATGAGATACTTGTAAACCTGGCATTTGCTTTGCCGCATTCCGGCTATTACCAAGGCAATTTTCGTCTAATAATGCCTGTTTATGCTCAATAGAAGCAAAATTGGACAACAGGACTCGCTTGGCGATCGCCAAAAATTGCAAGCGCACTTAAATACCTCCTTAAACAAAATTTACCATCCGCTACTTCCAGAGCCATCCTCTAAGACTGGCTGGTGTAAATGTACCTATCTAAAGTAAAGTCTTTAAAGTTAGAAAATTTTTCTAACTTTTGATAGATGACAATTTACTTCATCTGCGCTGGGTAACAATAGAGAGCCACTCATAATACTCTTAGCAAAAATTTAGTCAAAAAAGAAAAATCAGGTATGAAGTTAACCTAAAAGCTCTGCTAGGTCAAGCGAGAAAAGAGTACAATTAACAAGCTTCATGGTGAATCAAAACCAAAATCACCAGTTGTACAATACCCTAGTAGAGTGCGTAATTTTTACGTAACCTTTTTATTTTTCTGAGGAAATTTTTGATGACTGCAACTTCTCCCCGATTAAAGCACGAGGTTAAAGACCTCGCCCTAGCTCCCTTGGGAAGACAGCGCATAGACTGGGCTGGACGCGAGATGCCTGTATTAAAGCAGATTCGCGATCGCTTTGCCAAAGAAAAGCCCTTTGCTGGATTACGCCTTGTAGCTTGTTCCCACGTGACCACAGAAACAGCACATTTGGCGATCGCCTTAAAAGCTGGTGGTGCTGATGCGATTCTCATTGCTAGTAATCCCCTTTCCACTCAAGATGACGTAGCAGCGAGTCTTGTAGCTGATCACGGAATTCCCGTATTTGCTCAAAAAGGTGAAGATAACGCCACCTATAACCGCCACGTACAAATCGCCCTAGATCATCGCCCCAACATCATCATTGATGACGGTAGCGACGTGGTAGCAGAATTGGTTCAAAACCGTCAACACCAAATTGCTGATTTGATTGGTAGCACCGAAGAAACCACAACTGGTATTGTTCGTTTACGCGCTATGTTCAACGATGGGGTTCTCACCTTCCCCGCCATGAACGTCAACGACGCTGACACCAAGCACTTCTTCGATAATCGCTATGGTACTGGGCAATCAACCCTAGATGGCATTATCCGCGCTACAAATATTTTGTTAGCTGGTAAGAATATCGTCGTTGTGGGTTATGGCTGGTGTGGTAAAGGTACTGCCCTGCGCGCCCGTGGCATGGGTGGTAATGTCATCGTTACCGAAATCGACCCCATCAAAGCAATTGAAGCCGTTATGGATGGTTTCCGTGTCCTCCCAATGGCGGAAGCTGCCACCTATGGTGATATCTTTATTACTGTGACAGGTAACAAGCACGTAATTCGTGGTGAACACTTCGATGTCATGAAAGACGGTGCGATCGTTTGTAACTCCGGTCACTTTGATTTAGAACTTGATTTAAAATACTTGAAATCTCAAGCCAAGGAAGTCAAGGATGTCCGTCCTTTCACTGAAGAGTATAAATTGACCAGTGGTAAGTCAGTTGTGGTATTAGGACAAGGACGTTTGATTAACTTAGCTGCTGCTGAAGGACACCCCAGCGCAGTTATGGACATGAGTTTTGCTAACCAAGCGTTGGCTGTTGAATACTTAGTGAAGAATAAAGGTAAATTGGAACCCGGTTTACACTCTATTCCTGTAGAAGTTGACCAAGAAATTGCTCGTTTGAAGTTGGAAGCTATGGGTATTCACATTGATACTCTGACAGCAGACCAAATTGAGTACATCAATTCCTGGACTTCTGGAACCTAATCTTTGTTGATTAATTGATTTTTTGGGGATAGGCTTGAGGGCTTATCCCTTTTTTTTCACGAACCGCAAATTTAAATTGTTGCGTGACCGGGCTACGCCCGCTCCCTATTTGTGCCAGTTGCATCACTTGTATAATACAAATGTACTTTAATTTAGCGATCGCCTGTGCCAGTTGCGTAAGTCCTATCATTAAAAGCTGCTGCTAAATCAGGACTGGCGATCGCGATCGCACTTTCACGCCATTCATAAATAATTGCATCAATCACATCCCAAGCATGATCCGAAACATCAGTTAAGCGAAACGCCTCACTCATTTCTTGAATAAAATCTTGCAATTCATCCGCATCAAAAACCCTCAACCATCCATAAGGATGTTCATCACCGATTTTTTGTCCCAACAACAACCGAAACGCCACCGATAACACCTCAAAAACAACCTTACTTTGTGTTACCCCTTTCACAAGACAAGCCACATCCGCACGACGCAACAGCGCAAAAGATTGATCATTGCGAGTAATTGTGATTGGGCGTTCATAAGCTTTATCTAGAATTCGCCCAGGTTGACGATTCAACTCAGTGGCTGTAACCAACTCATCTGAGTAAGCATTGCCAAAAATTGCCATTGACATGATACCTGCGTTTTCAAGAAACGCTGACTTAAATCTCAAGTTAAAATAGTATTACGTACTATTATACGTAACCTGTTATCCCTTGTCAATAAAATCCCCGGCGAATGTAATTCGCGGCTACACAGACAAAACCCGCCTGCGCGGGTTCAAAAATCTTGTTTATTAGTCCACGCAGGTGGACTTCGTTTGTATAGCCGCGATTTCTAATCGCCAGGGCTTTTCTAATTTGATGATTAGTTAATTTTTGGGTTAAATGCTTTTGGGCTTATCTCAGCCTATGATTTCTCGTAAATCAATTAAAATATCATCGAGTTTATTTTTAAAGTTATATACTTGCAGCAAAAATCTTCAAGGTAAATTTTCAAACTCGTTACAAGTGGACTAGGCATAGTGATAATTTACACCGATCAAAACACTGCTAATTTAATATATTACTATAGTTTTATGTTCTTGCTTTGCGACTTTGCGCCTTTGCGTGAGATAAAAAATATTTAAACACCCGGCGAATAGTAATCACCAGGTAATTTATTAAATTCTGAAATTTTATTGCTGGGAAAACTAGAGTTATAGCTTATGCTGCAAGCGACTGAGACGTTCTGAATAACTTTTCATTACCTTGATAGCAAACACAGGCGTTTCCTGAACCGCAAACAGAAACCCAGACTCATCCAAATAAGCCAGCTTGCAGTCAGTTTTAGCGATCGCTGTATAAGTTCTCGCTTGTATCCCTAAAAGTATACCAGTCCCAAACACCTCACCAGACTCAATTATCTCTACAGTCTTATCATTGACTAATATTTCGACCTCTCCTTCTAAAATTCCGAACATACAATCACCTGGTTGTCCTTCCTTAAAAATGACTTCACCTGTGGAAAAAGTTTGAGGAGAGGGTTGTTTTTGAAAGATGCTGAGTGTAACTACAGGACTTAACATAGGACAGCCGCCAAATTTCTCGATTTTTAAAAGTATTCTTGGTCTGGGCAATACAAGAACCGATAAAACTATACAACACTCTGTAGATAGATATCTAGTAGCATTGCCAACCATTCCCCCAAAAATCAGTGAATCAACTGAAAATTACGGCTTTAAATGAAGTTATTGCTCATAAACCAACTATTTCACCTAAAGGCTGACTCAGTAAAATACGCTTATTTGGCAATTTGGCAGACATACATTTTTTGTCAGTGGTATCTTTTAATTGTGCAAGGGGTGTAGTAGAAGTAGCCTAGGTTAATTCATCTAGGCTACTTCTGCAATTTTATGAACTTTGACAATAGTTAAGTACGAGTCAACAGTTCCAAATTATGACCATCCAGATCATAGAAATAGAAACCACGACCTCCCATTCTATGGTTAATTTCACCTTTCTTTTCATGCATGGGGTCGCTACTATATTCAAGTCCCATTTCTTTGATGCGTGTAAAGATGGCATCAAATTCCTCATCACTAACATGAAAAGCATAATGATGAGAGTCAAAATTTTCTCTGTCAGCAAAATCGAAGGTTAACTTGTCATTGACACGCACAGCCGCAAAATGACCCACCGGAGTATCAAGTTTTAGTCCCAAAATTTCTGCAAAAAAACGTGCCGATTTTTCTTTATCGTGTGCTGGGATTATAGTATGGTCTAAGGTAATTGTCATATTAAACCTTCCCTTGTCTTTGGGTATTCTTCTTGCTCAAATCCGCATAGATTTCCAAAAAACCACAAATAAACACTTATAGTGATTACTCGTGAAATATTCAAGTTTATTTATTAATGTTGGTGTAGTTTCTTTATTTTAGCGATTAATTTCCTATTCCCAATTATCAATTCAGGGTAGCATAAGTGTTATCCCTGAAATAAGTATTGTATAATACTGAGGTTTACATAACTGTGATTAGCAATTCCTACACACCCGACACTCCATTTTATTTGCTCGTGCTTTACCGACCATCGCTTGCTAATGAACTGTAAAATGAAAACAGCAGAAAATCCTTCATTTTTATGACTGTAGAACCCCAAACCGAAAAAGATAAATTACAAACAAGCACTAGCATCAAAATAAATCAAGAAATAGCAGACGAAAAAGTTCTCTGTCCTCATTGCCAGCGCACCGCTACAAACGGTCTAAAATGTAAAGGAATTTGTGTGGCTGATAATGACTATTAATGAAAGGATAGGGTGAGATAATCACGGTACTAAAGCCAATACCCCCGCAGGACAACCCGAACCATCCCGTAACCTCAAAACACCAATGATTACAGTCATACCCTTTGCTGGTAGCTGCTGTAAATTCGTGAGATTTTCCAAAATAATCCCTTGCTGTGCCAATACTAGACGGTTAATACTAAAATTGGTATTTTCTCCAGAGTCTACCCCATGCGTATCAATGCCTAAACCAGAAATTTGCCGTTCTTCCACAAGAAACTGAGTTGCATCATAGCCAAATCCGGGAAAGTGCATAATTCCTTCTGCATCTGGGTTAAAAAAGGCAGTTTTATCTAACCATTTATCTTGCCAGCCAGTATGCAGCATTACTAAACTACCAACAGGGATTTTACCATTTTTTTGCTCCCAAGCGAAGACATCGGCAAGAGTCAAGACGTAATCAGCATTGAAGGCTGCTGCTTCGCAGATATCGATAACTACCCCAGGTAAAACCAGCGACTCAGCCGAGTATTGGTCAATTCCCACTCCATGAACGTGAAAACTGTTCGGTGCGTTGATATGAGTTGCACTATGTTCTCCTAAGCTGAAACGCCGGAGGTAATAACCATCCTGTGAGATATTAGCGACAGTGGCAAATTCTACTAAAGGATCACCAGGCCATTGGGGAATATCTCTGTCAATTATATGGCTAAGATGTATGACCCGTGAGTAACTGATGATGTTTTGATTTTGTTCCATATATCAAAATATTGACAAAAATAATCATAGCTTTTTGGTGAGAAGTTGCTCAACTAGAAGTAGATGATAGTTTGCCAATGCCCAGAAGGGAGTATAGTTTTTACAGTTAGCTTTTTACTAAAGTTTGAGATTGGAGAACTAAATTAATGTCCACTGACACAGTTGCTTATGTTGAAGAAAGTGAATTTGATGCTCTTTTAAGTAACGAAAAAGTTGTTGTTGTTGATTTCACAGCTACTTGGTGCGGTCCCTGTCGTCTGGTTAGCCCGTTGATGGAACAACTAGCTGTAGAATACGAAGGTCGCGCTTCTGTGGTGAAGGTAGATGTTGACAATAATAAGCCAGTTTTCAAAAGATTTGGTCTGCGTAGCATTCCAGCAGTTTTAATCTTCAAAGATGGTGAGTTAGCAGAAACCATTGTAGGAGTTTCCCCTTATGAACAATTCAGTGGTGCTGTTGATAAGTTGCTTTAGGTGCTTGATGGTAGCGACGAAACAATAGATATACTTGAAGATTATACGATTTTAAGTATATCTATTGGAGATTTTGCGCCAGCATTTCAATTAAGCCAGAATTATGTATAAAAAAACCACAATGATAGCAATTTGATTTAGGTTTTTAAATTTACAGTCAGGATTCTCGATTTTTTAACAGGTCGGGAATTTTCTTTAAAAATGATTTATATATCAAATATAACATTTTACTGGTAGTGGAAATTAATAAAAATTTGATTCCGATTAATTTAATAATATTCCTGTTATGAATGGATTGCTATCGAAGGATTAGTACAGTAAAGGCATAATATTTTCTGGATTTGAAATTCTAGAAACAAGTTAATCTGTTTATCTTCATGACCAGTGAACCTGATCTAAAAGTGATAAATTTATTAATGATGACCTAATGCCGACATTGGCACATAATTACAGGTATTTTCAGGTAAATAGACCACGCGGTAGCGGCGCAAGGCCTTACGCCTTGACGATAGATGTGGTTCAAATACATGAAAAATGATGTAAATTCGGTTAAATTAGCCCATTCATTTGAAATCATAGTTTTTCGGCAATATGAAACTAAGTCTCTGCATGATTGTCAAAAATGAAGCAGCCACACTGCCTAAATGTTTGAATAGTGTTCAAGGTGTGGTAGATGAGATGATCATACTAGATACCGGTTCAAGCGATCGCACTCCTCATATTGCCCAAGAATTCGGTGCAAAAGTCTATCACTTTCAATGGTGTAATGACTTCAGTGCTGCCCGCAATGCAGCGCTACAATATGTAACTGGTGATTGGATTTTGGTGTTAGATGCTGACGAAACGCTCACCCCAAGTATTGTGCCACAAATGATGTCGGCAATGGAAAGTGAAGAACATCTGCTGATTAATCTAGTGCGTCAAGAAGTTGGCGCAGAACAATCTCCTTACTCTCTGGTATCCCGACTGTTTCGCAACCATCCCCAGATTCACTTTCAACGCCCTTACCATGCTTTAGTGGATGACAGTGTAGCGGCAATTTTGACTCAAGAACCTCATTGGCAAATCGGTTATTTGCAAGGGGTGGCTATCCTGCATAAAGGATATCAGAAAACTGCGATCGCGCAAAATAATAAATATGCCAAAGCTCAAACTACAATGGAAGCATTTCTGGCTACCCATCCTGATGATTCTTATGTTTGCAGTAAGTTAGGGGCTTTGTATGTGCAGATTGGCAAAATTGACCAAGGGATGAATTTACTGTACAGAGGATTAAACCAGGCAAATTCTCTTGATCAGGGAATAACGCCAGCAGCAGAAAACTATGAAATTGTTTACGAATTACACTACCATTTAGGTATTGCTCACAGTCATTTACAAGATACTCAAGAGGCTATTTCTCATTATCAAGCTGCTATAAAGCTGCCAATTTATCCCATGCTTAAATTAGGAGCATACAATAATTTGGGCAACTTACTCAAGGCATCTGGTGATATTAATGGGGCAAAAATGGCTTACGAAACAACTTTAAAAATTGACCCAAATTTTGTCATGGGACACTATAATTTGGGAATGATATTCAAAACTTTGGGTTTATTTACCGATGCGATCGCCTGTTATCAAAAAGCCATTCGATGTAATCCCAACTATGCCCCAGCTTATCAGAATTTAGGGGTAGTACAGCTAAAAGTTGGCAATGTTCAAGCAAGTTTAACAGCCTTTCAAAATGCTATCCTGCTTTATGAACAACAGAACCCCGCAGAAGCGAACAGACTCCGCCAAGGTTTACATGATATGGGATTGCTGAAATCCTGAATACTGAATATTTACAGGGAATTTCGGGGAAGTTTTGTGATATGTATTTTTATACGAACTATTATCAACTCTAGTTCAATACCTTAGCCATTTTTTGTAGGTTGGGTTAAGCGACAGCGCAACCCAACGCATTTGTTGGGTTTCATGCTGATTGCTCCGCAACGCTACCGCGAACAACCCAACCTACGAATTAAGGCTTTTTTCAATTGGGCTAAGGTATTGCTAGTTAGTCCACACCTGAAGAGGATTACTTTGTGAGACGTGATGCCATTTTTTATAAACTTTTTCAACGTTCCCCTGGCTTGCTATTTGAATTAATAGAACAGCCACCAACAGCAGCTAGAAATTATCGCTTTGAATCAGTTGAAGTCAAAGAACCAACATTTCGGATTGATGGGGTATTTTTACCACCACCTGATGCAACACCCCAAATTATCTTTTTTGCCGAAGTGCAGTTTCAAAAAGACGAGTTATTGTACCATCGGTTTTTTTCAGAATCCCTGCTATACCTGTATCGAAACCCATCTGTTTATGATGATTGGTACGGTGTAGTTATTTTCCAGTCTCGCAGTTTAGAACCAGAAAATAAAACTATTCACAGGTCACTATTGGATAGTTCACAAGTACAACGGATTTATTTAGATGAGTTAGGGAATTTTGATCAGCAACCTGTGGGTATTAGTTTGATGCAATTAACCATTGCGTCAGAGAATCAAATGGTGCAACAGGCGAAACGCTTAATCGAACGGGTGCAAGAAGAAGAACAAAGTTTTTTGCCTAAAGATGACATAATAGATGTAATTACAACAATCGCTGTTTATAAGTTTGCCAATTTAAGCCGTGAAGAGGTAGAGGCGATGTTAGGAGTCAATTTAGAAGAAACTAGAGTTTATCAAGAAGCTAAAGCTGAAGGGAGAGAAGAAGGCAGAGAAGGACTTAAGCTCGAACTTGTACCCCGAATGTTGGCGCGTGGTCTAACAATAGAGGAAGTTTCTCAGTTATTGGGTTTAACCCCCGAACAAGTGAGACTTGTAACAGAACAAATGTAGTTAAAGTCCAGGCGATTAGAATATTGCTTCGCAACGCCAAGGGCGAACGCGGCTATACAAACATGACGCGGAGCGTCTTCCCGGAGGGAAGTCCGCCTGCGCGGACTAAGAAAAAATCGAAGTTTTCAACCCGCGTAGGCTGATTTCGCCTGTGTAGCCTTGACTTCTAGTCGCCTGGTACTTGATGAAATCCGCATTCCTAAACAAGCGAACTCACAAATTTCTCCAACCTATCCATCCCTTTGTCAATAGTCGCCATATCAGTGGCGTAAGACAAACGAATGTTTTGATCAGCACCAAAGGCAATTCCCGGAATCACTGCTACTTGCTGTGCTTCCAAGAGGGCGTTACAAAATTCCAGGGACTTCAGACCTGTTTTGCTAATATCAGGAAACAGATAAAATGCGCCGTTTGGTTTAGCACAACTCAGCCCCGGAATGGCGTTGAGTCTGTCTAACATGACTTGTCGCCGTTTAGCGAAAGCTTGACGCATTGTTTCTACACAGTCTTGAGAACTTTCTAAAGCCGCGATCGCACCATATTGAGCAAAGGTACACACATTCGATGTACTATGTCCTTGAATAGTGCTAGCCGCTTTAATAATCTCCACTGGCCCAGCTAAATAACCCAGTCGCCAACCAGTCATTGAGTAAGCTTTCGCAAACCCGTTACTGATTAAGGTGCGGTCAAAAATTTCTTTACCCAGAGAACCAATGCTGATATGTTCTGCACCGTCGTAGAGAATCCTTTCGTAAATCTCATCAGAAACGACAAAGATATCTGCATCTACTACTACCTGCGCCAGTGCTTTAATTTCATCTGGCGTGTACACCATCCCAGTGGGATTAGATGGGGAGTTGAGAATAAATAACTTTGTTTTGGGTGTAATTGCTTGACGTAGTTGTGACGGAGTAATTTTATAATCCGTCACAGCATCTGAGGTGACAATTACTGGCTTCCCACCAACTAAAGTTACCATTTCCGGGTAACTTAGCCAATAGGGAGCCGGGATAATTACCTCATCACCCGGATCAATCAAGGCTAACATCAAGTTAAAGAGAGAATGTTTACCGCCATTGGTGACAATCACATTCTCGGATTGATAATTTAGGCCATTCTCAGTTTTCAGCTTATGGGCGATCGCTTCCCGTAACTTTGGTTCTCCTGCTGCTGGGCCATACTTGGTTTTACCTGATTCCAAAGCTTTCGCTGCTGCGGCTTTGATGTGGGCTGGAGTGTCAAAATCCGGTTCTCCAGCGCTGAAACTACAAACGTCTATTCCCTCAGCCTTCATGGCCTTAGCTTTAGCTGCGATCGCTAAGGTTAAAGAAGGGGACACCTTACTTACTCGTGCTGCCAGCTTCATGCTTAATTTATTTGGCAAATCTCTCACTTATATAAGGATATCTCACAATCCCTACCGAGATTTGCCTTTTTTTATTCATGAGCGAGTCTAGAAGGCAAACATTTGTACAGCATAAATCCTACCATTCGCCCCAGTTACCACTCCATAACCAAATTTGGTATATTCTTCGGTGAGGATATTAGCACGGTGTCCATTACTGTACATCCAACCACGTTGAAACTTTTCTGCTTCTCTGTAAGTTAATCCCAAACCTTTGGTCTGACCCTGAACAATATTTTCACCAACTCCCTCAAATGGGTTACTACTGACTGCAAGATAACGATCGCGCGGATTTTTGCCGTCAGGTGAAATATGATTGAAGTATTGGCGATCAAACATATCCTGTGCATGGAGTTGTGCGGCGAGGGAGAGTCCAGAATCTGCTTGCAAAGGGGACAAATTATTCAGAGTGCGATCGCGATTTGCCAATTCTAATGCAAAACTTCTGAACTCTGGTAGCGATCGCAAATTTTCTGCATTCCAAATTGTTGCAATTGGCTTGCCTATTTTCCAGTCAGCCCCACCATTACCATTGTAAAGACCCGCTCCCAAAACCCCATAAGGCGAGAGTTCAGACCACAAGTAGTTAATATCTAGTGGATAACCTCGTAATGCCTGATTAATGAAATGGGTAGTCGGGCCAGATGCCAAAAGCACTGTAAACAACAGAATGTATTTCCACCAACTTTTGGCGGGGCTTTTTGTTTCCATAATGAGAAAACCACTGAATTATTCCTAAATCTGCGTAATTTATTCATTACGCAAAAATTAGGCACTTGTTAGATTTATTGCTATCCAACACTATAGCACATTTTTAACAATAGTCTTCAGTAGTTTACACTATTCGGCTTTTGAGTAAATCTTGATTATAGAGGTACGCACTTCAATAAAGTACATCATAGCCCCCTCCTCGCGGCGGAGAGAAGTCACAAGGAGGGTTTCCCTCCGGGTGAACTTTTCCAAAGGAAACGCCAAGGGCGAATGGGGGAGGGGGTTGGGGGTGGGGTTCTCATATTTCACTTAACTGATAACCGCTATAAGTCTTTCAAATTATTTGTAGAGACGTGAAAAACCACGCCTCTGATTTTTTCCACCTTAAGCAATTTTCACCTAATTATTCACTCGCTCGTTTCAACATCCTTAGATGTTTTTTGCCGAGTGCCAATTTATCATCAATCTTTCGGAATTACCTCTTGCCCCCGCTTACCACTTTCAATCGTATGATCGACTGCCGCAGGTGTCTTGATGATGACTTTTTCTCTTTTTCTTTCTTTGGTAGAGTAGTAAGGCTTAATCGCTTCTGTTTGCACGACAATTTTACGCTCTCTAGTGCCATAATAAGGCTTAGATACTGCTATACCGTGGTCTTGTTCTTGATAATAGCCAGCAGCTTGTACTGGAGCAGTAGGTAAGCTGACAAGCCAAATTAAACCAGCCAGTAAGACTATGGTTAATTGACGATGCAATTTATTAAATATTTGGGGGATATTCAACATGGTAAAAGTCATCTCCTAACTTTTTCATAAATGCTTGAATATTAGGAGATTCTTCATTGCTCTAACGTCTTCCTCTAGGCTAGTTGCGTGTATATAAAAAGTATCATCATTAGTTATTAGTCACCTTTAGCACAATACAGTTCAGTTAACCAATTTTTTCCTCCTCTTTCTTTTCTCTCTGTGTCCTCTGCGCCTCTGTGGTATGCGCTGCGCGCACGCTACGCGAACGTTAAAATCCACATTAAAACATTCCCCACACTTCCTAAGCTATAGTCACATCTGGAGACAAGTAAACATCCTGAATTGCATGAAACAGCTTCACACCTTCCTCAAAGGGACGCTGAAAGGTTTTCCGCCCAGAAATTAAACCTGTTCCCCCAGCCCGTTTATTAATCACTGCTGTCCGCACACCTTCGGCAAAGTCATCTTTACCAGATGCACCACCGGAATTAATTAGCCCCGCACGTCCACAGTAGCAATTAAGCACCTGATAACGAGTCAAATCAATCGGGTGATCACTGGTCAATTCAGTGTAAACTCGTTCATTAGTTTTGCCGTAACTCTGATTAGTCGCCTTAGCTACTGCACTATAACCATGATTACATTCAGGTAACTTTTGTTTAATGATGTCGGCTTCAATGGTGACACCCAAATGATTTGCTTGTCCGGTGAGGTCAGCAGCAACGTGATAATCTTGGTCTTGTTTGAAAGCGCTGTTACGCAGATAGCACCAAAGAATTGTCACCATACCCAGTTCATGGGCGTATTTAAAAGCCTGGCTAACTTCCTGAATTTGCCTAGCAGATTGTTCGGAACCAAAATAAATTGTCGCGCCTACCGCCACTGCACCCAAATTCCAAGCTTGTTCCACATCAGCAAACAATATCTGGTCATATTGATTGGGAAAAGTTAGCAGTTCGTTATGATTAATTTTGGCGATGAACGGGATTTTATGGGCATATTTACGCGAAACGCTACCTAATACACCTAAAGTGGTAGCAACAGCATTACAGCCCCCTGCGATCGCCAATCTGATAATATTTTCGGGATCAAAATAAATCGGATTAGGCGCAAAAGATGCACCCGCAGAGTGTTCGATTCCTTGGTCTACTGGTAAGATAGACAAATAGCCAGTATTTGCCAGCCGACCATGAGAGTAAAGTTGCTGGAGATTACGCAAAACTTGTGGATGGCGATCGCTATTTATCCAAACTCGCTCTATAAAATCTGCCCCTGGTAAATGTAGTAAATCTTGAGAAACTTTTGCTTTATAGGTGAGTAAGTTTTCCGCTTCTTTACCTAACAAAGATTTGATAGAGTTAGCCTCTAAAAGTGTTGTAGCCATTGGATTTTCCTCTAACTTCAGGCAAAAATCAAAATAATTACTAATTCATGCTTAGTTAAATTTTCAATAATAAGACCGAAAAAACCACACATAAACTAATCTGTATTCCCAGTGGGAAAGCATTCGGTGTTGAAGAATGCGTCTACATTTATGTTTATCTGTGGTGAAAAATAATAATTAGGATTTTTGCCATAAGTCTATTTTAAATTCTCACCATACGAAGTCATATACCAAAAGACACAAATCCTGTAACTCATAGACATAACTAAATTGGTCATTTGCTAAAATTTCGCTATTATAGCAACCGCCAAGGAGGTTAGGACGTTGTTGATTGCTGAAAGCCTTGATGTAGGGGCGGGTATGGCTACGCCACGCAAGCTATGACAGATATGCTTAATTACTAATAATAATTTTAATAAACCCGCCCCTACTTGGTTTCTACTCAGCACGAGCTAAACGCCCCGCTACCGCTTTAAGCGCAGCCATGCCTGCAGGGCTTTACAGCACTTTGCTATAGAACCACCAAACTTGAATATTCATCTGGGATATATCTCTGCAATAGGCTAAAGTTTTTGTGGTATAATGCCATCTCAGCTTTTGAACCTGTGATGCCCAAAAATGCTTTCCATTACTGTGCCGAGAAAAATTACTAAAGAATAAACAAAAGTAAATTATTGTTTAAGGCTGTGCCTAATTGCAACACGGTCATACACCGAAAGAACAGATTTAAAATCTTACAAAGATAAGAGTTAAGTATGCTGGGAGCGATCGCAGGAGATATTATTGGTTCTGTATATGAGGGCAAAAATTTTAAAACCAAGGATTTCCCGCTTTTTAATAGACAAAGCCGCTTCACTGACGATACAGTTTTAACTGTAGCAATAGCAGATGCGATTCTCAATGCTGGCGGTTTCCCAGTTAGTAGTCAATATATCGACCAATTAAAGCTGTATTATCGCCACTATCCCTATGCTGGTTATGGACGAAAATTTCGAGAGTGGGCAAACTCTAATCGGCGCGAACCATACTATAGTCTGAGCAATGGCGCGGCTATGCGCGTTAGCCCCATTGGGTTTGCCTTTAATGACTTAGATACTGTCCTCAAAGAAGCCCAGCGTAGTGCAGAAATTACCCACAACCATCCTGAAGGCATTAAGGGCGCTCAAGCCACAGCAGCAGCTATCTTTCTAGGGCGTACAGGTCATGATAAAGCCAAGATTCATTATTATATTCAAAATACCTTTGAATACAACTTAGAACGCACTCTTGAGCAAATTCGACAGACTTACCAATATGATCCTACCTCTGAGGGTTCTGTCCCCCAAGCAATCATCGCTTTTTTAGAGTCTCAGAATTTTGAAGATGCTCTGCGAAATGCCGTCTCCATTGGTGGTGACAGCGATACCATTGCTTGCATTACGGGTGGTATTGCTCAAGCATATTATGGTGGTGTCCCAAAAGCGATCGCCCAATCAGCACTATCACATTTAAATCAACATTTATCCCTTGTTACCGAAACCTTTATGTTTCAGTATTGTCATTAACTGAATCAATCTACTTTCGTGTAAGCAAGTTTCTACCATAGTTCCCAAGCGCGGCCTGAGAACTATGGAAGCCCTTTGAATTTGGATTATATCTGACCGCTAAAGGCAGGCTTTACTTTGCGGTCAAACCTTTCCCCCAAGTCTTCGGAAATTGTTAAAGTACCTGGTTTACAGCGCTTGACATTCACAACTATTCCTTGCGCCCCTTCGACCTCCAAATCTTCGACATAGCCTTTGAGAGCCACTTTGGCATCAGCAGAACTCAAAAAAGGCCCGAAGTAGTAGGTACAACGGGGATTTTGTGTCACAATCTCCACCCACCAAGCTAGTCCCAGGTTGTGGAATGTGTTAATTAATGATTCCTTCAGGTTATTCCAAATTGTTTGCATGGTTATAGCCGATTTATCAATGTGGTACTGAATATTAAAGGAAAGGATATGGTGCTGTTTTTCTTTTACATTTCTTTATACTCTGTTACTGTCTTTTTTTAAAGAGGTTTAGGTAATTTATCTAGGTACAAAGTGTTTAATGACCGTTGGCGATAGATTTCATAAAGCGCCATACCCGCCGCTACAGAGGCGTTGAGGCTAGGGGTTTTGCCCAGAAGAGGTATGGAAACCAATACATCGCAGGAGCGTTGTGTGAGCATACTCAGCCCTTCGCCTTCCGAACCGATGACTAAAACAATAGGACCACTGAATTTAACTGTATGTAGGGGTTCGCTACCACCGCTAGCAGTACCATAAATCCAAAAGCCAGCTTCTTTCAATTCTTCTAAGGCGCGACTAAGGTTAACTACTCTAGATACAGAAAAGTTTTCTAAAGCACCTGCGGCCACCTTCATCACGGTAGAAGTGATTCCCGAAGCCCTTCTTTGAGGGATCACTAATCCCTGCGCGCCTATGGCTTCAGCTGTGCGAATAATTGCTCCTAAGTTGTGGGGATCAGTAATGCCATCAGCTACCACAATCACGGGATCAGTCACAGATTTTGCTTGTGCAATTAAATCTGGCAACTCCATGTAATCGTGGGGGGCTACTTGCGCCGCAATCCCTTGGTGATTAGCTCTATCGGTGATTTGGTCTAAGCGTCTTGGTTCTACTTCATCAATGACTGTGCCATTTTCCTTGGCTTGCAGAAGTAAATGATGAAAGCGGTGGTCGTAACGCAGACGAGTAGTAATCCAGATGCGGTTTAGTCCTCGTTCACCTTCTAAAGCGCTCAGAACTGGATGGCGACCGTAAATCAAATCGCTATCTTCAGGTGGTTTTGAGGCTGTTGGAGATGGATGGGGATCGATGCGATGTGGGCTTGTGCTTCTAGAGACAGGCTTTTTATCCCTATCGCCAACGCGAGGACTGCGGATAGAACTAGGAATAATCCGCTTGGCCTTCAATTTTAGAGTTTGCCCACGATTAGGTTCGCTAGGACTTTGGACTTTCCTGGGTTTACTTGCCATATAAGTTTTGGGTATAGTTTATTAGGTGGACGTTGTAATTCTTTGAATTTACTGAACCCAAAGGGCTGAGTTTCCTATCCTGAGATTGAGCCACGTACTATTTCTCTAGATGGAGTTTTTGCAACAATTCGGTTAAGCGTGGGAAATCGGTGAGATACAGGTAGCCAATTAAAGTTTCTAAACTTGTTGCTTGTTGATAGATTTTGGGGTCAACCCGCTTAGGTCGTCCTGATGCGGCATTACGGCCTCGACGGACAATTTCTAATTCGGCTGCACTCAGATGAGGAGTAAGCGATCGCAAATGAAGCGCTTGTGTTTCGGCTCTTACCTGTGCTACTACCAAACAGTGGTAGACTTTTGTCTGCTGCATAGGCAACAGATAGAACATCCTAACATACAATTCATAAATTGCGTCACCTATATAGGCTAAAGCTAAAGGCGATAGTTGTTGTATTTGTGACGGAGAAATCTGTGTAGGTAATGTCCCTGTGGTTGCCAATAATGCTTGATGCCAAGGCGAATCCGTTATCAGCGTTTCATCTTGTCCATCTAATCGCTCTTTTTCCTGTGATGTCACAAATTCATAAGAATACACGGTATGCGGGAAAATTAGTCACGAAGCTTGCTGAGAGATAAGCGACACTAGCGATTAAAATCGCTGTCACCTTTACCGCCTTGGGATTCCTCAACTCAGTCTACTTTTGTGTTGCACTATGGAAACTGTCAAATATTATTATTTATTAATTTTAACCTTTTTTATTGCTAGTTTATTTTGAGGAGCAACCGATTGTATCATATAATCGAGCTAGTTGAATAACTTGACCGTGCTAATTTTAGATTTGAGATTGCCTTTAGCGGCGCATACACAGCGCAGCAAGTATTTTAGATTTTTTTTCGTTCATCAGCATTTAATTTTAAATCTCACCTAAATTTTAAACCTCTCTCGCCAGGAGAGAGGTTTTTTGTCAGCAGTTCTAAAAATTAAGCTACCCAGATATAATTTCGCTCAGATGAGTGTATCTCTTTAGATAAAGCTATCAAGACTACTTGATGTTTTCTAAAGCCGCATCAACTGAAGTTTGCAGGGCTAGAAACTTTTCTAAGCGAACAAGCTTGACCGTTTGAGTTACGCGGGCATTTGTGACAATTTGTAAGGTTCCACTGGCAGTTTGAGCTTGTTTAGCTAGCTGCACCAGAGCGCCCAAGCCAGAACTATCAACAAAGTCAATTTGTGAGAGATCCAGGATGATATGCTTTGGACCCTCATCAATTTTACTGCCAAGTACCTTGCGAAACGTCGGCTCAGAAAATGCGTCTAACAAACCTGTGAGGCGGAATAGCTGACAGTTATCCCGGACTTCGCGAGTGCCTCTCAGGCTCACGGTTAGATTTAGTGGTTCAGCAATAATTCCCTCCTCATGGTTAAAGTAAACGCTCAAGTATAGATGGTTTTAGCACGAATTGTCTACAACCTGTTGGGATACAGGGAATAGTTCGATGGGTGGAGACACGATTTAGGCAGGGAGAAGGGAGCAGGGGGAAAGAAACTTACTCAGCACTCGGTGTACGGGCGGGTTTACTAAAGATTTTGACGAAACACAGACTGACTGCTTAAACCCGCCCCTACCCACTCAGCACTCAGCACTTTCATAACCGAGAAGTTCGCATTGCTTGGACAAATTGCTCAAATAAGTAGTCAGCATCGTGAGGGCCAGGACTAGCTTCTGGGTGATACTGAACGGAGAATATGGGCAGAGACTTATGACGTACCCCAGCAACCGTGCTGTCATTGAGGTTGAGGTGGCTAACTTCCACAACTCCAACTGGTAATGAATTTGGGTCAATGGCAAAACTGTGGTTTTGACTGGTAATTTCTATCTTCTGCTGTAGTCCTGCGGGCTGATTTAAACCACGATGACCAAATTTGAGTTTATAAGTTTCTGCCCCTAAAGCATGACCTAAAATTTGGTGTCCCATACAAATGCCGAATATGGGTTTCTGACTTTCAAGCAATGCTTTGGCGGTGGCAATGCCTTCAGTCACGGCTGCTGGATCACCAGGGCCATTAGAAAGAAAGATGCCATCTGGGTTGTATTTGAGAATTTCCTCTGGTGATGTGTCTATCGGCACTACGATGACTCGACAACCGTAACTGGCTAGGCGACGCAAAATATTCCGTTTTACACCAAAGTCCAGGGCGACAACTGTGAAAGGTTCTCCCGTATTTACTAGAGATTCTGAGTTGAATTCCCAGGCTGGAATTGTCGCATCTGTCCATTCATACATCGTGGGTGTGGAGACTTGACGCGCCAGGTTTAAACCAGCCATGCTAGGTGCTGCCTGTACAAGTTCCAACAATTCCACTTCATCGAGAATTGAGGTGGAAATACCACCATTCATAGCTCCTAATGTGCGAATTTTGCGTGTAAGAGCGCGGGTGTCAATGCCGTAAATACCTGGGATTTGGTGCTGATTCAGGTAGTCAGGCAGGGATTGTGTTGAGCGCCAGTTACTGGGACGATGACAAATATTACGCGCGATCGCACCTTGCACTTGTGGGCGAGCCGATTCTTCGTCTTCAAGATTGATCCCAGTATTCCCTAATTCAGGATAGGTAAAAATGACAATTTGACCGCAATAACTAGGGTCAGTCAGGACTTCTTGATATCCAGTCATGCCGGTATTGAATACCACTTCCCCGATTTTGGTTCCCGTTGCACCAAAAGACCAACCGCGATAAGTAGTTCCATCGGCTAAGACAAGTAGAGCAGGTATTGAGTCAGTCAGGGGCATAGGTAATTAAAACAAAAGGATAAGATTAAATATTGGGCATGGGGCGTTACCCCAATTTCAAAAGAGGCCATTCTTCTGTCTACCCCCAAGAAGTGTAGCAAAGCTTGACCTTGGGTATAGTGGAAGAGTTATTATCTTGATTGTTGAAATTTATTTAGCAGTCAACAGTTAACAGTAAGCAGTCTTGAGTCCCCAATTTAGCTAATACTGCGAATATTAATTATCTCATGTGGAAGTCCCTACACTGGATTTTCTAGGTTTCGGTCAAGAATAGGGTGTTGGGGGTAGGGGTTAGGGTGTAGGGAAGACAGCGACCATGCAATCGTCTTGAAAAGACGGGGCTTGTTACCCCTTTCTTTGTTGGGGCTGTCTCAAACCTACACCCCACACCCCACACACTACACCCCGCCCCAACGGGGCTTGGTCAGAATCGGTGGCAAAACAAAATTTGCAGTCCCTTACATTCAGTAAAATTGAAGTTAATTATGCTTCAGTCGTTTTTATCTCGTGCAGCCCTGATTTTTCTCTCCAGCACTCTCGCAGTTTTGGGTGTTGCTTGTAATCAAAAAACCGGGACTGAGGGTAGCCGTTCGCGTAGTGTGCCGGAAGCAAGTCAACACACTTCTGGGACTATTAGCCATCACAATTCTTTAGTAACTGACAATTTGGCAGTGGTGTCGCCTGCTGTTAAATTCACACCACCATCAGTACAGCCAGCACCGAAAGCACTACCACCGTCAGAACCTGAAATCATTTTTTTTGAACAGGGTCTAGATAAAGCTGTAGGAGCTTGGAGCATCAGTCAATCGGCTCAATCGCCAGATGATTGGCAGTTGGTTGTGAGTCAGTACCAAGATGCGATCGCTTTCATGGAAAAAGTACCAGAACAGAGCTTTGAATTTGATGCAGCCCAAGACAAAATTGCCGAATATCAAGGACAGGTCAAAACAGCCCGACAAAAAGCTATTTCTCGCCCCGTTCCGCCACCAAAGCCAGAGAATCAACCCATTGTAGTTGCTGTTCCCCAACCTCAGACCAATCAAGTTGCTACCATAACCCCACCTCCAGCCACACAGCCAAAGCCACCAGTCAAAGCCAATTCGCCAATTTCCACATTACTCGCCCCACCCAAAGCAGTATTTACTGCCCCTATCAAACGACGCATGGGTGGAACGCCAATTGTAGAAGTCACTTTTAACAATCAGCAGAAATTTGAGATGATTGTGGATACAGGAGCCAGTGGTACAGTGATCACCCAAGAAATGGCTAATGCTTTGGGAGTTGTGCCAGTGGGAACAGCCAAGGCTAACACTGCCAGTGCCAGAACTGTAGAATTTCCCATTGGTTATGTTGATTCGATGGCAATTGGTGGCGTGAAGGTGAATAGAGTGGCAGTGGCGATCGCCGGCGAACAGCTAGAAACTGGGTTATTAGGTCACGACTTTTTTGGTAACTATGATGTCACAATTAGACGCAATGTTGTCGAGTTTAGACCGCAATCACGTTTAGAAATTAATTCTGTAGAAACTCAACCAGCTGTGCCAATTTTTCCCAAGCAGAACCACTCTGAAGAATTTCCCTAGATAAACTCACACCTTGAGCATGATCTAACAACGGAATTGCCCCCGCTACTTGCAGTGCCAAGGAAGCATTTAATGCTACAGCGTCCTGTTGTGCTGGAGTTCCCTTACCTTGTAACACTGCCTTGAGAATCACTGCATTTTCTTGCACATCCCCACCCCGCAGGGCGGCGATGGGAGCAGCAATTACACCCAGTTCTTGAGGATTCAGAGTAGTTAAATGCACTTCACCCTCTGATAAAACTGCCAAATCAGTGATATCTCCTAACCCAGCTTCATCCAGTTTTTCTCGCCCATGCAGGACAATCGCTTTTTGTTTACCCAAATTATGTAACGCTTGGGCAACAGTTGTTAAAAGTTTGGGAGTAAATAGCCCGACAACTTGCCCACTGGGATGTAATGGATTTACTAACGGTCCGAGTAAATTAAATATGGTTCGGACTTTGAGAGTCCGTCGCAAAGAACCAACAGCTTTGAGTGCGGGATGCCACCCAGGGGCAAACAAGAAAGTGATCCCTACCTCTTGTACAGCTGCTTGCACCTTTTCGGGAGCAGCACCCAGATTGACACCCAAAGCTTCCAACACATCCGCGCTGCCTGTAAGACTTGACGCGGAACGATTGCCGTGTTTAGCAACGGGTACACCGTAAGCAGCCGCAACAAAAGCAACGGCTGTGGAAATATTAAAAGTTGATGACCCATCGCCGCCAGTACCACAGGTATCTATGAGATTGCTGAGTGGGGAAAGTGCTGAGGATTGGGATTGAGATTGTAATACTTCCGCCATCCCTGTCAATTCTTCGGCGGAAATGCCTTTAAAATTTAGCGCTGTTAAAATTGCCCCTGATAACTCTGGCGGAACAGCTTCAGTTAACCACCCTTGCATCAATTCAGCAGCTTGAATGCGAGTCAATGATTCACCATCCATTAATTGTTGTAGCAAGAGATGCGAGTTACCAGAGGATACTTGAGCGGGAATGGGAGAAGTTGTCATATTATTACTTTCGTTTAGGGTGTAGCTCAGTTGATGATATGGGAGCTATCCTACCGAAAAATGGCAACCTACTGAAGAAGAGGAAGGGGGGGAGAAGAGTGGAGAGGAACGGGACGGGGAAAGCTAATGCATGATTTAAGCCAAATTTAGTTAAGAGAAGGTTATAAAGTACACAAAATTTAGGTAAAATAAAATAATTATCGGATTTGACTCGTATAATTTCATTCTGAAGATGCAGAATTTATAGGAGGAATATTGTATACCTCAAGCAGTGTTCAAGTAGGGGATAAAGTTTTAATACTACGTCCCGCTTATGTAATCGGCAAAGTTGGCGTAGTTTGTGGATTCGAGTCCAACTCGGACAGTCAAGCTAACAGGCGTTGCATTATCCAAGTAGAATCGGAAAATATCATGGTGTCACTCACCCCGGACGAGTTTCAGGGACTTAGCCCGGGATTTAAATAATTTCACAGCGTAGTCGGTGGTTCTGGAGGTTTACCAATACTCAGTTGTTTTTTGCTGTGTTTCAAGTGTTTCCAAAGAGTTTTAATTTTCTTATACGCTTGTTGGGGAGTCAGTTTCCCAGATGTTTCTAAATTGGAGATGTAGCCGACTCTTTGAGCAAATTCTTGAAGATTAGCATTAAATACTAAGTGTTTTGGCTGAAATTGTCCATAGTAACGACTGCGAGGGTAAATAAAGTTGTTTTTATCGTTCTGATTCGGCTCTGCCATCAGTTGACCCCCTATTAATTATTTTTTATGAATAATCAACTAATCTAACAATTAAAGTGGCTAATGGTGTGCCAATTTGTCAAATGTTTTGATTTGTGCAAGTATTTATACCCCAAAGCCTTGCAGCAACTGGCTTTATACTCTACATTCAACACTCAGCACTTGGTGTCCGGGCGGGTTTACTAAGGATTTCGACGAACCACAGACTGACTGCTTAAACCCGCCCCTACCCACTCAGCACTCAGCATTTTCCTATAATGGCTACTACAACTTGTTGTGGTGTCAGTTGACTAATGGGGGCTGGTTTCATGTCTCGGTAGTCTAGCAACTGCACTAAGATTAAATAGGCGATCGCTAACAGAATAGAAATTGCACCTGTAATAACTGCCACAATTTTCGAGCGATCCATCAGTATTTCCTCTCTGGAATTTTTATATATATTATAAAAGTTTACACAAATATCCTATGAACCTGATCAATTAGGATAATTAATATGCACTTCCAGCAAATTTAAATTGGGTAATTGAGCGATAAATATGGATAAACAACCGATACAAGTAATTGGAGGTGGACTAGCTGGGACAGAAGCAGCTTGGCAAATAGCCCAGGCTGGAGTGCCGGTGATTTTCCATGAAATGCGCCCAAAACGCTTTAGTCCAGCCCATCATACAGAACATCTGGCAGAATTAGTCTGTAGTAATTCCTTTGGGGCTATGGCCAGCGATCGCGCTACCGGATTATTACACGAAGAGCTACGTCAACTCAATTCCATTGTCATTGCCAAAGCCGATGAACACGCGGTTCCGGCTGGTGGGGCGCTAGCTGTAGACAGAGGGCAATTTAGCCAAGATTTGACCGAAACTTTATCTAACCATCCTTTAATTGAATTCCGCCGGGGTGAAGTCCCAGCTATTCCTGAAGGAATCGTAGTTTTAGCCACAGGGCCTTTAACCAGTCCTGACTTAGCCGCAGATTTGCATCGTGTCACGGGGATGGAATACCTCAGCTTCTTTGATGCGGCGAGTCCCATTGTTGTGGGAGAATCCATTAACCATGATGTTGCGTTTATGGCATCGCGCTATGACAAAGGTGAGGCGGCTTACCTAAATTGTCCGATGAATAAAGAGCAATATCTGCACTTTTGGACAGAACTCCGTCAAGCTGAACAAACTGAAATCAAGGACTTTGAACGGGAAACAGCGAAATTTTTTGAAGCTTGTTTACCCATTGAAGAACAAGCGCACCGGGGAGAAGATACCATGCGCTACGGTCCCCTGAAACCAGTGGGATTGTCTGATAGTCGCACAGGGGAACGTTCCTATGCAGTGGTACAGCTGCGTCAAGAAGATAAAGCTGGTCAACTTTGGAACATGGTAGGATTCCAAACTAACCTGCGCTGGGGTGAACAAAAGCGAGTTTTCCGCCTGATTCCCGGTTTAGAAAATGCCGAATTTGTGCGGTTAGGAGTCATGCACCGCAACACTTTTCTGAATGCGCCGCAATTAATGCACTCGACTTTGCAATTTAAGCAGCGTCCCACATTATTAGCAGCTGGACAGTTGATTGGGACTGAAGGTTACACAGCCGCCGCCGCAGATGGTTGGTTAGCGGGAACTAATGCCGCGCGGATAGCTTTGGGTAAGGAACCATTGACAGCACCACCAACTACAATGATGGGGGCATTATTAGAATTTATTAGTTCAGCCTCACCTAAGCATTTTCAACCAATGCCGCCGAATTTTGGCATTTTACCGGATTTAGGAGTAAAAATAAAAAGTAAGCCAGAGCGTTATGGACGTTATCGCGATCGCTCTTTGGCTGATTTGGCAAGTTGGAAAAATCAGTTTTAAGAAACCCCTCCCCTAACCCCTCCCCGCAAGCGAGGAGGGGAATTTAGAAGTAAAAATTTCACCTGTAGATAAATTTTCCCTCTCCTTACCAAGGAGAGGGACAGGTTTTGCGATGCAAAACCAGGGTGAGGTTCTTCGCCGAGTCTAAACCGCAAGCCAGCGAGGAAAGGAATCTTAGATGTTAGATTTTGCTAAATTTTGGGAAAAATATCTTCAATGCCTGCATTTTGCTAAATCAACAGCATGAGATCGCTATTTTTCCCCCAAACCAAATTCTTTAATTTATGTCTTGCGTTTTGCTGTATTTTGTGTATTGCTTTTATCTGGCTACCAGCAACGGCAAATACCACATCATCAATTGATACTCTCAAACAACAACAGCAACAAATTAAGCAAGAACGTGAAAAGACAATTCAGCAACGCGATCGCCTCAATAATTTGCAAGAAGCAGCAGAAAATCGGTTGACTGGTTTAAAGCAAAACTTAGATATTACAAATACTCATATACAAGATAGTGAAGAAAGATTACGGCTGGCTACTGAATACCTAGAAGAATTAGAAGCAGATTTAGGGGTGACAGTAAGTGATTATGAGAAAAGTCGCACAGCAACTGTGGCGAGGTTGCGCTATCTTCAGCGATCGCCTGTTTCACAAGGATGGGCAATTTTGCTACAAAGTCAAAATATCAGCGACTTTATCAGCCGTCGTCGTCAACTGAAGTTAGTATATCAGGCTGACCAAAAGATTTTAGCGAAACTCAATGCCCAAGCCAACTTAATCAATCAGCAAAAAACGGCAGTAGAACAGCAAAAAAACGAAATTGCTTTGATTCGTCAGCAGTTATTGGTACAAAAAGCCGATTATCAAATTCAGGCGGAATCACAGTCAGAATTAATTGAACGTTTAAATGGCGATCGCCTAGCTTTAGAAGCTGCACAAAACCGACTCGATCAAGATTCTAAAAATTTAGAAGTCCTGATTCAAAACAAAGTTGCAGCAGCCCAAGCCAAAGCCAACAGCCGCAGCAACATCCTGATTCGGGGAACCGGAATACTAGCTTTTCCCAGCAACGCCCGCACTAGCAGCGCCTTTGGGTGGCGAACACATCCAATTTTAGGATATCGTCGCTTTCATTCCGGGTTAGATTTTGCCGCCAGTCATGGTAGTAAAATTAGAGCCGCCGATTCTGGAAACGTGATATTTGCAGGTTGGTACGGTGGTTATGGCAGAACCGTAATTATTGATCATGGTAAAGATAAGACTACGTTATATGCACACGCCAGCGAATTGTTTGTCTCGGAAGGACAATCTGTAGAACGAGGACAGGCGATCGCTGCTGTGGGTTCCACAGGTTTATCTACAGGGCCTCACCTGCATTTTGAAGTGCGTCGCAATGGTACACCCGTAAACCCTGCTGATTATTTCTAAAGTCGTGCTATAATCGGGAAATGTTAGGGCGCGTAGCTCAGTGGATAGAGCAACAGATTCCGGTTCTGTGGGTCGGGGGTTCAAATCCCTCCGCGCTCGTTAATTTTATTAGACTAACTACAAAACTGAAGGCTGGTTTTTCTCTCAATTCACCTAATTCTACCCCAGAAAGCACTACTGGGGATAACTAATTAATTGAGAGACTTCCAAATAAAAGAACACTCAACCACTTAACGCAAAAAATCTCACTTCGACAAGCTCAGTGACCACTCAAACCCTCTTGCCTCTGTGCCTCTGTGGTTAGTTTATTTGGATGAGATAAAGTTATTGTGTCTGGTCTTGATATAAATATAAATTATTAACTGACAACATATATATCTAATAAACTAATATTGCGTTAGCAAATAACCATATAAGCTAACTACTTACGTCATATTGACCTGTAATGTCTCTATTTCGAGTTTCAGGTAAAATTCCATGCAAGGTTCGTATCGGTTCTTACAAGAGCATTAAGAATACAACAGCCCAACTCAGAGTTAATGACCTTAACCTTTCCGCCCTCAACCTGGAAAAACAGGAGAACTTATGAACTCAAGCACCCATGAAAATGACTTTTATGCTTGGACAGCAGAACAAGTAAACCTATTAAAAACCCGGCAACTTGATCAAATTGATTGGCAGAATATCGCCGATGAAATTGAAGATATGGGACGCTCAGAAAAACGACAACTAGAAAACAGATTAGAAATCTTAATTACGCACCTCTTAAAATGGCAATTTCAGCCTAACTTGCGCTCTCGGAGTTGGCAATTAACCATCAAAGAGCAACGCTTGCGTTTAGAAAAACTTCTCCAAAAAAACCCTAGTCTTCAGCCTCATCTAACTGAAGCCATAGAAGATGTTTATCCTCTGGCTAGCATTAGCGCCGAAAAAGAAACTGGATTATCATTATTTCCGGCAATCTGTCCTTACACCCTCACAGAGATTTTATCTCCTGAATTTCTACCAGAGTAAATCATCAAAAAAAGACATGAATAACAATGCTATCGTTTGATGTACTCTGGGAAATTCTGATGAGCGAAACGGTTTTATCAAGAACGTAACGCTCAAACCTACTGGCGTGACAAGACTAAAATATTGATAGCCAATAATTAATTATTGACCTATATTTTTCTTGATTTATCACTTTTTCACAAGAAAATAGGCTGTAGCATACTCAGGTAATTGGCGGATATGCTGCGTAAATTGTTGTCGATTCTTAAAAGTTCCGGCTAAGAAATCCAGTTGATGCAGATTTGGTAAAAATGCGCCACCTGTATCAGCCATTACTCCCATCTGCAACTGTTTTTGCCCATTTCTTGTATGTTCAATTACCACTATTCTACCTAAGCCAATATTGAGGATATCTCCAGCAAAAGTTACTCCTGGCTTGATGGAAATTTTGGCATCTATATTATGTCCATAACCTTTGATAGCGTCCACTTGTCTAAAGTACCAATAACGCTTTTGTGATGTGGCTTTTAATCCCGGCACATAAGAAATACCATTATTTCTATCTACATTGAAAAAAGCTTGTTTACCATCGGTAAAATTAATTAGGATTGTTCCCTGCATTAAGGCTTCTTCTAAACCAGCACGGGTTAAATAAGCTAAAGGCTTGACTCTACCATGTTCTTTACCCCCCGGCTCATAAATACCTGATAAAACATCCTGTTTTGTGTATCTAGTGTAGAATTTATCAGTAATATTGTCTTCTTTTAAACCGTAAAGTGGTACATTGTAAGTAGATGTCTTGGTATGAGAACCTGTATGCTCGAAAACAGCATATTTGGTAATTCGGACTTGATTCTGCTTCTGGTTACTAGGATTATGGGCAGACCATTTAATGACTCGAAAATGGGTATTAATAAAATCTGGATTTTCTAATCGATTGGGGCGATTGTTGGCAATATCATCTCTTAAAACAGTAATCATGAAATCTAAAGTTTTGATAATATCTTCTACAGTTACGCCTTGAGTCCCTAGTAGCCCTCTCCGAAAAATGTTGGGATCTTCAGAAGCGTGGTCTTGAAAATATTCTCTCGTGTTCACAAGAACACTTAGTAAATCGGCTTGATTAACATTAACTTTTGTTGTGGGCAGTTTTGCTGGACTGAAAACTTTACTACCTTGAATGCTAAATTTATACTTTTGCCATTCATCAATGACTGGATAACTTACAGGTATTGATGCTTTAGATGTCTCAGATGTAGAAGTATTTCTTTGGCTGATACTTTGATTGGATATCTGGGGGAGGATAACAGGGGTTTGAAAAATTGTCGCTATTCTATGAACAGGGAAAATAGTAGCGGGTGAAATCTGTGATTTCGTTAACAAAGAATTTGCTGAATTAGTCCATAAGAACGGGTTTTCATCCTGAATTTCGGAATTTGGTAGTTGATTTTTTGACTGTGTATATAAACCACTACTAGTCACACTCACCAGCAATAAAGCCGCAAAGCCTAATGTGACGCGAAGTTTTTGGGTTGATAAAATATGCATAAGCGGGAAAATCAAGTTCTGATAATAAATAATAATTGCAATTTCTCAATTTGAAACAAGATTCAATTGAAAATACGCCAATAATGTATACAGTTGGCGCATCATATCTTTTTTATTTATCAGGAACAACCCCGTTTAGCCGCATCCCGTTATACAAAAAACAACTCCGGATAAACTTGACTAAAACATCAAAAAATGTTAAACAAACCCCATAAACCGACTCTGATCTGGTAAGCCTCGGTTGATCATATTCTGGCAAAGAATTCAGGATATATGCGATCGCTATGGTATGCTAAAGATATATAGATAACAGTGGATGCTCTACTTACAGTTAAATATTGGGCTATGAATTGCCCCTAGAAGCAAACGCGGTATATTGTTTTGTGTGATTATAATAAAAAAATCTACATTTTCGCCTGCTAAATTAAAGCATAATATGTAATTTTAATCTAGCAACGCCCAAACTTTATGGAGTTGCGTAGATTGTCGGTCAAGTTGAGAATAAATAGGCGAAGCACACGGGGAAACTAACGTGAGTTATGGATTTGATTACGATTTAGTCATTATCGGCGCGGGTGTAGGCGGACATGGTGCAGCCTTACACGCCGTTAGCTGTGGACTGAAAACAGCAATTATCGAAGCAGCCGACATGGGAGGAACCTGTGTCAATCGGGGCTGTATACCTTCTAAGGCTTTACTGGCAGCATCGGGACGGGTGCGGGAGTTACGTAATGCCCACCACCTGAAATCCCTGGGGATTCAAGTCGATAATGTGGCATTTGACCGCCAAGCGATCGCAGATCATGCTGGAAATCTGGTATCGAAAATTCAAGGCGACTTAACCAACAGCCTCAAACGTCTGGGAGTCGATATTATCAGGGGTTGGGGCAAAATTGCCGGCACTCAAAAGGTGACAATCACCGGAGATGGTGGTGAAAAAACCGTTACAGCTAAAGATATCATTCTTTCCCCTGGTTCAGTACCCTTCGTACCTCCAGGAATTGAAGTAGACGGCAAAACCGTTTTTACCAGCGACCAAGGCGTAAAATTAGAATCTCTACCAGAATGGGTAGCGATTATTGGTAGTGGTTACATCGGCTTAGAATTTTCTGATGTTTACTCGGCTTTGGGCTGTGAAATCACCATGATTGAAGCCCTAGACCAATTAATGCCAGGATTTGACCGGGATATTGCTAAACTGGCGGAACGAGTTTTAATTACTCCTCGTGATATTGAAACCAAAGTTGGCATATACGCGAAAAAAATTACCCCTGGTTCGCCGGTGGTAATTGAATTGGCAGATTTCCAAACCAAAGAAGATATTGATGTGATCGAAGTGGATGCTTGCTTAGTAGCCACAGGACGCATCCCCGCTACTAAAAATCTGGGTTTAGAAACTTTAGGTATAGAACTAGACAGACGAAACTTTATCCCCGTAGACGATCGCATGGCCGTACTTTCATCTGGGGAAGTAGTACCTCATGTATGGGCGATTGGTGACGCTAACGGCAAAATGATGTTAGCACACGCCGCTTCGGCTCAAGGTATCATCGCCGTAGAGAATATTGTGGGGAGAACCCGTGTAGTAGATTATCGCAGCATTCCCGCCGCCGCCTTTACTCACCCAGAAGTCAGCTATGTGGGATTAACAGAAGTAGCCGCTAAGGAATTAGCACAAGCTGAAGGCTTTGAAATCGCCACCAGTAAAAGTTACTTCAAAGGTAACTCTAAAGCCTTAGCCGAAAACGAATCCGACGGTATGGCGAAGGTAGTCTATCGCAAAGATACGGGTGAAGTCTTAGGTGTTCATATCTTCGGAATGCACGCCGCCGACCTAATTCACGAAGCATCAGCTGCGATCGCCCATCGTCAATCAGTCCAAGACCTCGCTCATTTAGTCCACGCCCATCCGACACTTTCCGAAGTACTAGATGAAGCCTACAAACGAGCCATAGTTTAGCCCCTTGTAGAGACGCGATGAATCGCGTCTCTCATTCTCATAAAGTCAGCAATCAGCCCTTAAATTATGCAAATTCGTCGCCGTTCCACGAACACAACAATTAATGTTTCTTTTTTACGTTATCAGTCTACCTTGCCAGATATAGTCCCAAATAACATTTTGGAAGAAATTGTCTGGCATAAAGAAATTGAAATTGACAAAATGCGGGAAAGGCGACCTTTAGCACAATTGCAAAAACAGGCACTTGCAGCACCGCCAACTCGTGATTTTATTGCCGCCCTCAGACAAGGTAAAACCCAGCCAGCATTAATTGCTGAAGTCAAAAAAGCTTCCCCTAGCAAAGGTGTTTTACGAGAAGATTTTGACCCAGTAGAGATTGCTTCTGCATACCAAAAAGGTGGGGCTAGTTGTCTGTCAGTTTTGACAGATACTAAGTTTTTTCAAGGTAGTTTTGAAAACTTATCTAAAGTCCGTGAAACCGTAGAATTACCCCTTTTATGTAAGGATTTTATTATCTATCCTTATCAAATGTACTTAGCTCGCATTCATGGTGCAGATGCAGTTTTATTAATTGCGGCTATTCTCACTGACCAAGATTTACAATACTTTCTCAAAATTGCCAATGCGATGAAAATGAAGGCTTTGATTGAAGTCCATAGTTTGGCAGAACTTGACAGAGTATTAGCATTAAATGGTGAGTTTATCGTCGGAATTAATAATCGTAATTTAGAAGATTTTTCTGTTGACCTGCAAACTACCTGCGAATTATTAGCAGCACGAGGTAATCAATTACAATCACGGAATATTCTAGTTGTCAGCGAGTCAGGGCTACATACTCCAGAAGATTTGCAAATAGTACAACAAGCAGGCGCAGCAGCTGTATTAATAGGTGAATCTTTAGTTAAACAGCCTGATCCAAGTTTAGCGATCGCTCATCTATTTGCGGGATTTTTAACTCCAGAAAGTTCAATGTAATCACCAAACATTAGTTTAGTGTGTAACAATTTTGGCATGAGTTCCGACTCTGACTTAAAAAACATCCCATATTTGAAATATTACATCAACTAATGGAGCAAATTCCTTTACCTTCGCCTATTCACTACGAACTTTTACTGCAACTCTTAGAAAGACAAACTATGTCAGCCGTCAGTCAGAACCCTGATTTACGGCATCAAGTAAATCAACTCATTATTACTCTCCGTAAAGCAGCCGCGCAACAAAAGCAGCTAGAAAATATTTGCCAATTTTCGGCTTTGGGAGTAGATCATCGTTGGTCAATCAATCATCATGCATCTCAAGTTATCACACCCGATTGACCCAACACATCAACCCTATTGTAGAGACGCGATGAATCGCGTCTCCAACCTCGGTAAAAAATTTGCTCACATATTGTATTTGTACCCCAATTTGTGAGATTCTAAATAAGCTCCAATCAAGAATTCAGACAAACTGGGTAGAAAATTTAATGTCTCTTTTTCGCTAGCTAACTCAAGAATTTTAGATTATTTTAATATACATAAATTATTGCAAAAGTCAAGCTAATCATAAATTAGCTTTAATCATACTTTTCCTCTAGATTTGCAGACTATAGCAAAGTATTTTGGATGTATATGCAGATAAATCTAAGATTCATCCCCAGAATTTAACTATTCGCCTAGACTTTTAACTTTTATTTGACTTTAGGACAAACACATGGAAAATAAGTTGATGCTAATGATTCCTGGCCCCACACCAGTGCCAGAGGCGGCTTTGCTGGCATTAGCCAAGCACCCAATTGGACACCGCACCAATCAGTTTAGCAACATCATGGCTGAGGTGACAGAAAACCTCAAATGGTTACATCAAACTCAAAATGATGTGATGATGCTGAATGTTAGCGGCACGGGTGCGGTAGAAGCGGGAATTATTAATTTTCTCTCTCCAGGCGATCGCATTCTAGTTGGCTCCAATGGTAAATTTGGAGAACGCTGGGTAGAAATCGGTGAAGCTTATGGTTTGAACGTCGAAGCGATTACCGCCGAATGGGGCAAACCTTTAGACACAGCGCTGTTTGCCGAAAAACTGCAAGGTGATACCGAAAAGCAAATTAAAGCCGTAATTGTTACCCACAGCGAAACCTCCACAGGTGTGTTGAATGATTTAGAAACTATCAACCGCCTAGTGAAAGAACATGGTGAAGCTTTAATTATTGTGGATGCAGTTACTAGCTTGGGTGCATTCAATTTACCCATAGATGCTTGGGGTTTGGATGTGGTCGCTTCTGGTTCTCAGAAGGGCTATATGATTCCTCCCGGACTAGGATTTGTTTCCGTCAGCCCCAAGGCTTGGGAAGCTTACAAAACTGCGAAGTTACCCAAATATTATCTAGATTTAGGTAAATATCGCAAATCAACAGCTAAAAATACGACTCCCTTTACTCCACCTGTAAACTTGATTGTGGCTTTACACACCACATTAGGCATGATGAAGGCAGAAGGCTTGGAGTCTATATTTACGCGACATCAACGACTGAAAAATGCGACTCGTGCGGCTGTTAAAGGTTTGAATTTACCTTTATTTGGTTCAGATGATTACGCTAGTCCAGCAATTACTGCTGTAGCCACACCAGGAATGGAAGCGGATAAAATTCGGTCATTGATGAACAAGCGTTTTGATATTGCCTTAGCTGGCGGTCAAGACCATCTGAAAAACCAGATTTTCCGCATTGGTCACTTGGGTTTTGTGAGCGATCGCGATATTCTTAGCTGTATAGCAGCCCTAGAAGTGACTCTGACTGAACTCGGTCACGAAGGTTTTACTCCAGGTGGTGGTGTCGCCGCCGCAGCGAAAGTATTCACTCAGTCCTAGTCAGCAAATTCTCCCCTTGCTAAGTCTACCGTGTACACCCAATGGACGCTAGTCCATAACGCACCCTACGAGTTTCAAGCCAATGTGGGTAAGATTGTTCGACTTGTGTGTACACGGTAGTGCTAAGTAGAGATACTAGGAGAAAAGTTCATATACTTGATTAAATTATAAAGAGCGAGTTAAATATTTAACTCGCTCTTTGAATGTGTATGGAAATAAGTAAAAATGGTAACAGTTAATTCTCTGGTCTATCAGCCTTCGGACAAGGCAGAACGGACATGACATACCTCAATTCTCCTGTATGGAACTCATACTTGTACTAATTAGAACAACTATTGCCACCAAAATATTATCTGGTCAAACAGATGAAATCAAGGAAAAAACGGTATTTCACTTTTGTTCAGAATTATACAAGCTGTATTAAGCCGTTTCCAGCCAGTCATAAATTTGTTCTAACTGTTCTAAAGTAATTAACCCATACTGCCACAGAATCATCGGTAATGGACCCGGATCTTGTTCCCGATGTCTCAGGGCAACGGCTAAAGAAGCCGCAGAAATTGCCAAATCTTCCTGGAGAAAATGAATTAGTCGCGAATATGTTGATGGTGGCATTTGTAACTCACCTCCTTTCATTGAATGTATTGTCATATAACGATTTAGCATTACTCAGTAGCCCGCAGCTAATATTTCATTGGTAACTGATATTTACCGGATAAACACTTGAAAAAGTTTTGCTTAAATTTATCAAACTGACCGATTTCACCGATAAAACTCGAATATTTTCCTTTTACAGCCTCACCTATCGGCTCAACTCACCAGATGCACACTACCCAGGCTGAATTTTTGTCTGTGGAGGATACTGGAAGACCAGTCCGGTGAACCAGGAAATTCTAACTTTGAAGTTAGATGTTCCCGCTACATTGCTGGCAATTCGTGGCGAGAGTCGTCACAGCTAATACTGCCTTATGAGAGTCCATTTACACTTACGCCAAAAGGAATATTTTTGGCAGCTAAAGCGTAGAGATGCGATTATACCTTGAAACTGCAAATTTGACTATGACTGAAAACATTTAAATAGTAGCCCCTCAATTTGTTTTTTTATACCTACGTGATAGTTTTTTTGATCCAATCAGATTAATTCAGGATTCGCCATAGCTGATACGGGGAAGTATAGGTAGGGGTGGCATGATGAACGGGGATATTGCTAAACCCGCCTCTATTCCTGGAACTTAATTCTGACTCGATCTCCATCGCGCAAATTTAATTCGGCAGCTCGTCCAGACCGCAACTCAATTACCATATCAATAGGAACACTAGGTCCATAGGTTGGGCAAGGTTCACTTGTGCAGGGAGGTGCAGAATCTTGAATATATTGAACTACTCCATTTTGTAAAAACACCATATCCAGAGGAACCGGGACATTTTTCATCCAAAAGCTAACCGGTTGTGCAGTAGGAAACTGGAATAACATCCCCTGATTATCTGGTAAAGCTGGACGATACATTAAACCCTTTGCTTGTTGTTCCGGTGTTCGTGCCACTTCCAACTGAATTTGAGTCCCATTAGGCAGAATGGCCTCCGCAGAAATAGGGAGCATTTGACCGGCGAATGCTTTGGTTTGGCTGCTGGGGCTGGGTGTGGTAGAGTTTGCTGTTGTTTCCATAGAACAGCCCATTAGTAAAACACTCAACAGCATCGGAACTAAGTTTAGCCAACGCATCATAAAATTTGGGATTGATTTTGTAATTTAAATTTCGATTTTACAGAACTTATGCAAAAAAACACATTGGATTAAGTTATTTTTTCTGTGATGTTGTTAATTGCTAAATGGTGATTCTACAGGGATGGATAAGATTAATATATCTACTTGGTAGCTGTGAGCAGATAGTAGATGATCAGGTAATATACTTATCCCGGCGGGCAAAATGCTCAACGCCACAAAAGTTTTGTTTCTCCGCAATATGTAAATGAAATTTTGACAAGTTGGAGGTATAGCAGGATCACAAGTGTGATTGCCTAAAAATTCACTGTCCTTGAGAAAACTGTTATCGCTACACTGGAGCTAAATATATTGAATTGTAGCTCCTAAGTTATGAGGTTATTGATGAAACTGAGGAAATTATGACCGAACTTTTTCAAACGGGTATAGAAAATGTAACACATAAAAATATTCTCTCGCAGTGGGAAAAAAAGTTTTAGCAGAATTGAACAAAATAGGGATCAATCTTGCGGCATAAACCTTGTCCATCATGAAAAGCGGAGTTTTTGTCATTGCGACGTAAGGAAGCAATCTCACCATCTTGACTAAAAACTACAGTTATCAAAGTAGACAAGGTTTAGCTTCCGATTTTCGACAAGAGGTGGGGACAATTTATGGATGTCAAAAGAAGCAAGGGTAGGAGGGTGCAGGGGTGATTTGGAACTTCCCTGCCTAAATGGTGCAAATTGAATGTTATGTATTAATCTAAAAATTTAAAATTATGTCCTTTATTTCTACAACAGCTGCAAACCTCAACGTCTACATCCAAGGTGAAGGATTCCCGATTCTCGGCTTACATGGTCATCCGGGAACGGGTCGGAATCTTTCTGTTTTTACGAATCATTTATCAAAGCGCTACCAAACTTTCGCCCCAGATTTACGCGGATACGGCAAAAGTCGCTGTAATGGCAATTTTGAGATGTTAGACCATTTGTCCGATTTAGAAGCGCTGCTAGACAGCTATAAAATCGAAAAATGTCTCATATTGGGATGGTCACTGGGGGGGATTTTGGCAATGGAAATGGCCTTGCGACTACCAGAACGAGTGACTGGTCTGATTTTAGTAGCTACAGCAGCCCGACCCCGTGGCAATCATCCCCCCATTACTTGGCAGGATAATCTCTATACTGGGGTTGCCGGAATTTTAAATTATCTGCAACCGAGTTGGCAATGGAATATCGATACTTTTGGCAAGCGATCGCTCTTTCGTTATTTAATTCAACAACATACACCCACGGCATACAATTATATTGCCAAAGAAGCAGCACAGGCCTATTTACAAACATCTCCTCCAGCAACTCGCGCCCTGTATACTGCCCTAAAAGCTGGTTACAATCGACTCACAGACTTACAGCAAATTAATTGTCCTAGCCTAGTCCTAGCTGGAGAACAAGACCGACATATTACAGCTGAATCCAGTTTAGAAACAGCGCGACACCTAAAAAATAACCAGTATCATAGTTATCCCCATACCGCACATTTATTCCCCTGGGAAATTCCCCAACAAGTCTTGGGTGATCTTGATAATTGGTTGGAAACAAATCCACAGGTTACAAGTATTTAAGTAAAAAATAACGCCATAAACCTCTCTCTTCCTTCTTTCTTCTCCCAAGGGGAGACGCTACGCGAACGTGTACTTTGCGCCCTTTGTGGTATGCGCTGCGCGCACGCTACGCGTTAGCGGAGCTTTCGCTTTAGCGATACGTTCCTCTTACTCCGATTCCGCTAACAATTGCAAAATCAATTGCAAGGGAATTTCCACATAATCAGGACGATGATTAAGTTCATGGTCAACTGCCTCAATAGCCTTTTCCAACAGATAAGCAAAAAGCAGTAATTGTAATTCCCCTTGCGTCCTGGGTAAAAACTCATATTCCCTAGCAGTAGCTAAATAAGAATTGCAGAAAGCCGCACTCACCCAGGTATACCAAAATTGCGCCCATTGTGACATCAGGGGCAGATTCTCAGGGCGAACCATCCCCGTTTCTACTTCATAGCCCAAAGCCTGAGTCACAGCATAATTAAAAGATACCAGCATTCCGGCCACATCTCGTAAAGGCGATCGCTTGCGGCGGCGTTCACTTAAACTACGCGCTGCCTTACCTTCAAAATGAGTGATAATAAAATCCTTGCCAGTGTACAGCAATTGCCCCAGATGATAGTCACCATGATAACGAGTCCGTCTGGCGATAATTTTTTGATTCACAACTAATTGGAACCGCGCCAAAATCTCTTGTTGTTGATTGAGAACATCTGCGGCTAATTCCTGGGTGTGAGATGGCAAATATTCTGCCCGTTCTCTTAGCAATCGAAAAACTCGCCCTGTAAGGTTGCGGGCATCTTGATATATTGAACGTTGATAAAACGATGAAAAAGGTTCTGGCGCAAAATCGGGATTATCTATCTCTGTAGCTAAGGCAATATGTAGTTCAGCTGTGGACTTACCTAACATTTCCGCATTGGGAAGGTAGGAATTGATAGTTTGGATTGCCAAATCAGGAATCTCAGTTCTCTGTAAGTCCAGTAGAGAACCTGAAGGAATCGGGACTGCGGTAATAGTTGCCTGTTTTGTAGTGACAATATCAAAATAATGACGCAGGCTATCCAGGGTGTAATCCCAACCACTGCGAGTATCTAGAATCAACTCTTGTAATATACCTACTGTCATTGGTAGGACTGAACTATCCCCAAATCTATTGGGGCGGCGGTATTCTAAAGCCCCAGCTACAGGTAGAAAATGTTGCAAGCGTTTTTTCTCGCCCAGAAAACGCCGAATTTCTAAATCCGGGTGCATATCTTCCTCAAATTTACGGAAAAGTTTCAAACACAATCGCTCGCCATACAATATATAAGTATTGGTTTGTTCTTCTTCTTGGAGGATAGTTGGTTCATTATCTGTGTCTTCTGAGTATAACTGTGAGAATAAATCCGTGGTTGTGGCAAATAATTCTCCTGTTATCCCCTGATATAAACGATGATTTCCTATCGCCTGTAATAATGTAGTCAAAAAATCCTGATCTACTAAAGCATCAAATAAAATTCCGGCTTCTGGAGTCTCTGTTTGCACTTGCAGACGTGAGATGACAGCTTGGGGCATTTCTGATAACAGGTGCATTGCTTGATTACCTGACGCATAACCCAAAAACAGGAGATAAGTTTCGCGGTTTCTCTCGATGTAATCTACTTGCAACCAAACTATCTGGGCTAACTGTTGATTGTAAGGTATAGCGATCGCTTCTACAATTTCTACTGATTGCAAAGTTTGGTTTTTACCACCAAACCATTTACAGGTATATAGATAATCTCGCAGTGTTGATTCTAGAACTCCTTTTAACTCTCGTTGTGAAATCACATTTTGCCACTGTTGATTTACCACCAATGTGGGTAACTCGGCTTGGGGTTTTGGCGGTTGAGTCAAACTGGGTTGACGTTTGAGGACAAACCAGTAAAATCCGTAGGGACTCAAACTGAGAAAATAAGGCGATTCTCCAATGGGTGGAAACTCAGTGTAACCAAAAATTTCCACTGGGACTAATTCATTGAAGTCTGATAAATCTAATTCTGCTGTTTGCACATAATGAGATAGATTTGCAACTACAACTATATGTTCTTCGCCGTGGGTGCGGCTAAAAGCAAAAACTTTGCGGTTATTGGGGTGTAATAATTCAAAATTGCCTTTACCCAAAGCCTGAAAGCGGTTCCGAGTCGCAATCAACCGTTTCATCCAATACCACAGAGAATTGAAGTTAGCCCGTTGTGCTTCGACGTTGACTGCTTCGTAGTGATATTCCGAGTCAATGATTACGGGTAAATGTAAGCGTTGGGGATTGGTGCGGCTAAAACCAGCGTTACGGTCAGAACTCCATTGCATGGGAGTCCTGACACCATTGCGATCGCCTAAATAAACATTATCACCCATACCAATCTCATCACCATAATAAATTACTGGTGTTCCTGGCAGGGATAATAATAAACTATTGAGTAATTCGATTTGGCGACGGTCATTGCCTAACAAAGGTGCTAATCGGCGACGAATACCTAAATTCAATCTCATTACCGGGTCTTGGGCATAAACTCGGTACATAAAATCCCGGTCTTCATCTGTTACCATTTCTAAGGTTAATTCGTCGTGATTTCGCAAGAATAACGCCCACTGACAGTTATCAGGAATATGGGGAGTTTGTTGGAGAATATCCACAATAGGAAAGTTGTCTTCCATCTGGAGGGCGATAAATAGACGCGGCATCAGAGGAAAATGAAAGTTCATGTGACATTCATCCCCATCACCATAATATTGGGCGGCATCCTCTGGCCATTGATTAGCCTCAGCTAGTAGCATCTTTTGCGGATATTTCGTATCAATGTGCGATCGCATATCTTTAAGAAAAGCATGAGTCTCTGGTAGGTTTTCGCAGTTCGTTCCTTCCCGTTCATACAAGTAAGGAACTGCATCCATGCGTAATCCATCTACGCCCATTTCTAACCAAAAATCTAAAACATCAAATACCGCTTCTCTAACTAAAGGATTATCATAGTTTAAATCAGGCTGATGGGAGTAGAAACGATGCCAATAATAAGCTTTTGCTACTGCATCCCAAGCCCAATTAGAAGTTTCAAAATCTTGGAAAATAATTCGGGCTTCTGCGTATTTTTCTGGCGTATCACTCCAAACATAAAAATCTCTTTCTGGACTACCTTTGGCGGCGCGACGTGCGCGTTGGAACCAAGGATGTTGATCAGATGTATGGTTAATAATTAACTCAATAATCACCCTGATACTACGCTGATGAGCAGCGATTAATAACTTCTTAAAGTCTTCTAATGTGCCATAAATAGGATTAATACTGGTATAATCAGCAATATCATAACCATCATCTTTTAATGGTGAGGGAAAAAATGGTAGTAACCATATAGCTGTAATTCCTAAGTCTTGCAAATAATCAAGTTTTTCCGTTAGTCCCCTTATGTCACCAATGCCATCACTATTACTGTCAGCATAAGCCCGAATAGGTACTTCGTAGATAATCGCATTTTTAAACCATAATGGGTCATCTTTTAAAATTATATTTGGCATTTTATCTATGTTAAATTAGAGGTTTTTATAAAAACTATGATGCGCCACTTGATACAATCATCTGTTTATCTAACAAAATAGCCAAAATTATTACTTTGTCCATCTAACATAAGTAAGAGCCATAACTTCAATTAACTTATTGCAAATTTTTAGTAGTAACCTCTGCGTTGAACTCTGCTTGATCAGAGTGGGCAAGTTATAATTTTTAACGTAACAATTTTAATAACCACTAAATTAAATACTTAGGCAATAATCACCTTCACTAGGTTACGGAATGTACCATGATTAAGTTTGTAAGTACGATAAATTTACTGACATAAAATTGCCGATCTCATCCACAGTTTCCCTCAGAACAGAACCTCAACAGTTTGATTAATTCCGAATCACAATATTTGAAGTATGCAAGCAATATCAGAATTAGTACAAAATCTTTTATCTTCTAATAACTACATACCGCATGGGCATTGTTATCTTTGGCAAACGCCTCTGGTAGCGCTACATTTAATCAGTGATGCACTGATCGCGATCGCTTATTTCTCGATACCAGTGATGCTAATCTACTTTGTGCGTAAGCGTGATGACATTCCCTTCTCCAAGGTGTTTGTTTTATTTGGAGCGTTTATTATCCTCTGTGGTACGGGACACCTACTGGATATTTGGACACTGTGGCATCCCGATTACTGGTTGTCAGGCATGGTCAGAGCGATGACGGCTTTAGTTTCTTGTTATACTGCAATGCAACTAATGGAACTTTTGCCACAATTTCTGTCCATGCGATCGCCCGAACAGCTAGAAGCCATCAACCAAGAATTAGAAAAACAAATAGCAGAAAGGCAAAGCACCGAAGAAACCCTACAAACAATTGTGGCTGGTACTGCTTCAGTCATTGGCAATGAATTTTTCCCAGCATTAGTGCAGAATCTAGCCACAGCAATGGGTGTAACTTATGCGATTATCTTTGAGAAAGTAGACAATTCATTAGAAAAGCTCCGAAGTGTTAATTTTTGGTCTGTAGATCATCAGGCAGACAATTTTGAATATGAATTGATTAATACTCCCTGCCAAGATGTAGTGCAGAAGAATATGCTGTGTGCTTATTCGAGTGGATTACGGGAAACGTTTCCCCATAATTCATTGCTAGAACAGTTAGGCGCAGAGAGTTATATCGGCGTTCCCTTAGTGGATATCCATCAGAATGTGATTGGCAACCTGTGTATTGTCGATGTTAAACCCTTAGCAACAAGCGATCACATCAAAACACTATTACAAGTTTTTGCAGCACGGGCTTCTACAGAACTACAACGCAAATGGGCAGAAGAAGAAAAACTCCATGCTTATCAGGAATTGGAATTTGGCGTTGAGGAACGCACGGCGGAACTTGTCCAGGTTAATCATGTCCTAGAAGTGGAAATTCAAGAACGAATTGCCACAGAAGCCGCAATGAGAGTCATGGCGGAGCGAGAACAAGCCACAAAGCACGTCATCCAGCAAATGCGTCAAAGCCTGAATATAGAATCGATTTTCCGGGCTACCACTGCGGAATTACGCCAAGCTGTAGAATGCGATCGCGTCTTGATTTATCGCTTTCAACCCGATTGGAGTGGCGAATTAGTTGCCGAATCTGTTTCTGAAGTTTGGCCGCCTGTGATTCCGCAACAAGCCGAAAATAGCAAACTCACTGAGGTAGCTGTGGAGCCGAACAACTGTGTAATTACTCGACTGACTGATTCAGATTTGGTAATTCGCGATACTTATTTGCAAGATAACATCGGAGGCATCTATCAGCAACAAAATAGCTATTGCTGCGTCAATGACATCTACGAAGCCGGGTTTGATGCCTGTTATCTCGAACTTTTAGAGCAATTAGACGCACGAGCTTATATTATTGCACCCATTTTTTGTGGTAATCACCTTTGGGGTTTATTGGCAGTTTACCAAAACGGCAACCCGCGACAATGGCAAAACCCAGACATTCAGATTGTTACCCAAATTGGTAGTCAACTTGGGGTAGCAGTACAACAAGCAGAATTATTTGCCCAAACCCAGGCACAAGCAGAAGAACTAAAAGTGGCTAAAGAGGCTGCTGATGCCGCTAATCGTGCCAAAAGTGAGTTTTTGGCAAATATGAGCCATGAATTACGGACTCCACTCAACGCCATTTTGGGTTTTACCCAGTTGATGCAGCGAGATCAGACCTTATCCTCGGAACATCAAAAGTATACAGAAATCATTAACCAAAGTGGTGAACATCTACTGGGGCTAATTAATAGCGTCCTGGAGATGTCCAAGATCGAAGCGGGACAGATGAATTTATGTAACGTAGAATTTAACCTGCATAATTTACTCCATAGTTTGGCCTCCATGTTGCAGCAGAAAGCCGTGTCTAAAGGCTTAAAACTAATTTTTGACTGCGATATCACCGTACCTGAATACATCAAAGCCGACGAAAACAAACTACGTCAGGTACTAATTAATTTGTTGGCGAATGCCATCAAATTTACGGAAACAGGACAGGTAACTTTGCGAGCTAAATGTCAGGAGTTATATGGGGATGAAGAAGAACTTGCTAGCTCAGGATTTCCCAGGCAATATCAGTTATTTTTTGCAGTTGAAGACTCTGGATATGGAATTTCTCCAGAAGAAATCGGGAATTTATTTCAAGCTTTTCAGCAAACGCGCTCTGGACAACAATCGAGACAAGGAACTGGCTTAGGTTTGCGGATTAGCCAAAAATTTGTGCAATTAATGGGAGGTGAAATTACTGTAGAAAGTGAGTTAGGTAAAAGCACTTGTTTTAGCTTTCATATTCAGGCTGATTTGCCTGAAACTATTGCTATTGTTAAATCATCTTCTCCCATTCTAGATGTAGTCAGTATTGCCCCCGGACAAACAACTTATCGGATTTTGATTGCTGAAGATAATCCTGCTAATAGGTTGCTGTTGAGTAATATCTTGAAACGTTTAGGTTTTGCAGTACAGGAAGCAGAAAACGGACAACAAGCCATTGCACTTTGGCAAGAATGGCAACCTCACCTGATTTTTATGGATATGCGAATGCCTATTGTTAGTGGTTATCAAGCTGCTAGGGAAATTCGTCACTTGGCACAAACATTAAACAATCAAAATGGGGAAAATTATCCGACCACAAAAATTATTGCCCTCACAGCAAGTGCTTTTACAGAGCAAAAGCAAGAAAGTTTAGATGCAGGTTGTGATGATTTTGTGAGCAAACCATTTCGTTGGAAAGAAATTTTAGAAACACTAACCAAGCATCTACAGGTAGAATATGTATATAAAAACACGGAAGTGAATCAGGTCTCCTCGTCAGCCGATTATGTCCTTGATACTACTTCCTTAGCCATTATGCCAGCCAATTGGATTGGCCAATTACACCTAGCTGCTGCCCAAGGCAATGATAGTACTAGTCTCCAACTCCTGGAACAAATTCCTTCTGAACAAATTGCTTTAATTGCCGCGTTAACACAATTAATTGAAAGCTATCAATTTGACAAAATAATTGTCCTCACTCAACAATTTAATTTTTCATGAAAATCATGGATATACATCTAGAAGAGAAAGGATTTGTTGCGGACATTTTGATTGTTGATGACAAATTAGAAAACATTCGCTTTTTATCTGATTTTTTATCTAAACACAACTATCAAGTTCGTAAAGCTATTAATGGACAAGCAGCATTGAAGTCTGTGAGTACATTGCCACCTGATTTAATTATTCTCGATATAAATATGCCGGGAATGGGAGGGTATGAGGTTTGTGAATACTTAAAGAATGATCCCAAAACTTCTGCAATTCCTGTAATTTTTTTGAGCGCTGGTAATGAAGTTAATGATAAAATTTTAGCTTTTGCAGCCGGAGGTATTGACTACATTACTAAACCATTTAATTTAGAAGAGATATTAGTTAGAGTCCAGACTCATTTAAAGCTACGACAATTACAAATAAATTTACACAATCGCAACCAGGAGATCCAAAGTATGCTCCTAGAGTTGCAAAAAACTGAAGCTGCACTAATTCAAAAGGAAAAGCTGGTTAATGCTTCTCAAATTACAGCCGGAATTTCCCATGAAATTAACAACCCACTCAGTTTTATTGTGGGTAATCTCAAACCTGCATCTGAATATAGTGAAAATCTGATTACTTTGATTTCACTTTATCAAAAAGCCTTTCCCGATGCCACTCCAGAAATTAACAAATTTATTCAACATATTGAATTAGATTTCTTAATTAAAGATTTAAGAGAGATTATTAACTCTCTACATACGGGAGCAGAACGTATTAGCTCAGTCATCAAGGCTCTACATATTTTCTCCCGTCTAGATGAATCAGGCATTAAACCGATAGATATTCAAGGCAGTATCGAAAGTGTGTTAATCATACTACGTTATAAACTGGTTTTAAATCAGGGAGCAGTTAACATTGCAGTTGTAAAAAATTATCAAGATACGCCAAAATTTATCGGTCAAGCAAATCTATTCAATCAAGTGCTGCTGAATATTTTACAAAATGCTATTCAGGCGTTGGAATCAAAAGTAAGTTCAAATATTGACAGTTCATTTAATCCAACAATCTGGCTGAATATATCCACAACAGAGCAACAGAAAATCAAAATTAGTATTAAGGACAATGGTATAGGAGTTTCCCCAGAACATCAATCTCGTTTGTTTGAGCCGTTTTTTACGACAAAATCACCGGGTAAAGGAGTAGGATTAGGTTTATTTACCAGCTATCAAATTATCACGGAATTTCACCAGGGTACTTTAACTTACCACAACTGCCCTGAAGGAGGTTCAGAATTTGTTATTGAAATTCCTTAAATTTTCCTCACAGTTAATAGCCGAGAAAATTGATTGTCAATCTGCTTGCTTATATAGCAATACTGTTCAGTTAAGAAAATTGTATAGGACTCATATTTGATTTATCAAATACACGTAGGGTGTGTTATCACGAAGTGTAACGTATCAAGGACTGGAAGACGGTGCGTTAGGCTAAAGCCATAACACACCCTACATATACTTAGATTTTTTCAAAAATAAAATCGGATTCCTATAGGATTCCTATAGTGTTTATTCATTGAATTCTGGACAAGTTTTATTAGCAAAATCACACTGATAAATATAGTTTTTTTGCCAACTTAGAGGAATTTCTAATAAATCTCGTGTCCCAGTCATTCCTTGTCCCATAAATAGTAATAAAGCTATGCAGTTTAATATAATATGAACCAGCCGCCAACGATGGGATTTATCTTGATAAATATCTTGCACAATGGCGATAGAAAATATCATCAGTAATGAGGCAGCAATACCAATATAGTAATGTGACCAATACCATTCATTTGTCCGGCGAAATACCCCATCCTGGCAACCCAGAATCACTAAGCCCGCACCAGTTAAAGTCGCAAAAATTCCCCGCCATAGCCGTTGTTTTGCTCGATAAAGTAATCCCAGAGAGACAATAGTCAAAACAAAGATTAACACAATAAATACTACTAAAAACAGGGACTGATTCCATAATTGATTTTTGATAATATTTGTGCCAATTGGGTAAGCTAATCCTATTAAAGATAATCCTACAACTCCGCTTGTTAACCAATCGCCAAACTTCTTATGTTCTTGACCAACTACTGGTGGAATTTTACTCTTATTTCCAGCTAAATTTTGTAACCGACGTTGGCGTGTTTGCCAAGCAAAGTTAACTACAATCCCAATTAAAGGGAAGGCAAAAATAACCGCGATAGCTGGATGAATAAGACGCAAAAAATCTACAATTTGCATAATACAATAATTTAAGTTAAGACATTGCTCAGGAACTTACAAGGAATAAAATCCCAAATTTGTAGGGTGGCTTAGGACGATATTCCGTAACCCACCACTATCCTACAATTCTTGGGTAATTAATTTTTTGGTGTTCCCTAAATTTAATTAAATACAGCCACAAGTAGTTAGCTTACAGAATATTATGGCGCTCGTAAACCATGTTTTTCTTGAGTGCGGGTATAAAATATTTTAGGTTAAAAAAAAATAATTAAAAATATTTCGTAATCAGCAGAATAACTGATATCATGTTTATATCAAGATGCTTAAAGATAACTCCACCCTAACCCCGTTTACACAAGTTGGACTAGAGGGAGTTTCCATCGGGAGCAACGCGAAAATGTGAGATCGGATTTTATATCTCAATTACCAGGGCTGATTCCTAATAAACCCTGGTTGAAATTCCCTATTTTTACCTTTTCTAGGTAGCGATCGCTCAAAGCTTAGGTAACTTATATTACCAAATTTCCGAACCTCACAAAATCGCGTTGCTCCCGTTTCCATCCCTAAAAACAGAATTCAACCAGAAATCTAGTTCCCGTCCTCGCTTACACCGGAGGGGTTAGGGGTGGGATATACAGCCTCACAAATAATTGGTATTACGAATCCAAATATTCCCGATTTGTTTAATAACTATATATTTTAACATTTTTAAAATTTGCGAATTAGGTAGGATTAACTAATTTCCACAGCAAATAATAATTGTCACTATAAACTACATTTGTTGTAGATTTATATCTAGTTTCTAGATTACTCCGCCAGATATCGGAAGGATTGAGTATAAAAATATCAGTAAACCCAATAGGGATATCAGGAATATCTTGACCTTTGACTAATTGAAATCGAACTTTTGGCTGGACAAGATAACTCAAAGAAAAGACATTCCCATAATTAATTCCCTCAGCATCACTAATTAACAGTGGCTGTTCTCCCTGATTAATAATCTTAGCAACTTGGGGATTACCATAGCTAACTCCCTTATTCCACCAAGTTTCAGATGCGTAGCTTACTCTAGAAGAAATCAGCCCACAAACAATTATCAATACCAAAAGTACTTGCCAGATTCGGCGGCGTAATACAATCCCGTTATATATTTGTGTAGCTAGTAAATAAGCAACGGCTAGTTGAATACCTAAATAAGCCAATATCAAATTTTCTTGTGAATTTAAAAAAATGCCTCCAAGAAATAAATTTGGTAGCATTATAGGGATGAATTTAATTATTATTAATAGTATCATAAATAACCAGCTTTTGTAGTTAGTTGTTCGACAGAGAAAGTAAATTGCATATCCCACTAAAGTTAAAAATATTAATGAAATCAAATAGCCCAGAGGGTCGTCTAAACTGAAATCTAAATCAAAAAAAAGCCGACTTACCTGCATTCGCCAAACTGGAATTAAAGGCATCAGAGATGTCTCTGTTGTGATTACATCTGCTGAAATTAGAAACCTCAAAAAATTGGCTACCACAATCATTATCCAAGGCAGAAAAGCTAAAAACCCTAGAGATGACGCTATCAAATACGCTCTAACTGTTTCAGATATTTGAAATTTTGTAGTTGTAATTACGTAAAGTGCCTGAGCAACAGCTACAAATATACTCCACAAACTTGTGTAAAGACTAAGTACCAAAGTTACTACATAAATTCCCCAGATAGCAAAACGGTCTGGAATTTGCTGTCCTGGTGCTAATTCTTGGTTATGCTCTTTTGATTCCAGCCGCATAGCTTGCAACAGTGACGCGCTGCATAGTATGATGGTAACTAACGACAGAATGGATGCTTGTGCTTCTTGAGCGTAAAGCAAATGAATAGGAGAGATTGCCATCAGAGCGATCGCTAACCAAGGTACTGATAACGGCACATTAAATAATTCTCGGCATAGCCAGTAAATACATGGAAATACTAACAAGCTAATTAAAGCAGATAAACTTCTAATTACAACTACTGAATTCCCAAATATTTGCACCCATAATCTAGCTATTAAATAATAAAGTGGTGGATGTTGCGGGTCTTCTGTAGCCAGAGACATAATTGTGCCACTAAAGCCTTTTTCTAAATTAGGACGCTGAAACCTCGCAAAACTTTCTCTACTAATTACACGACCATTAAATATTTCCTGCTTGACCTCATCCACCGTGTAGCCAGAAATTCGTAATGATGTATAAGTTTCATCATGAGAGTAAACTTTACCTTCAAGATTAACAAAGCGAAATAATATTCCCATTGCCAACAAGAAGATAATTAGAAATCGCAACCAACTCGGAACAGGAGTGAGGTTCCGCATAATTAGGTTTTTGATAAAGTACTTTAAAATCTCCTAATCAAGTTAACTATTTTGATAACTTATTGAAGTTTATAATGAGCGTTTTATAGCAAATTGCTGGGGAGAATCCAACTTGCGATAAAAATAGAAAACTGATGTAAAAAACCTATTAAACCCTCTTGCCTTGGCGTTCTTTGTGACCTTTGCGGTTCGTTTTCATTCCCTACATCTATCATCACCGCCAAAGAGGTTAGGACATTCTTGATTACGGAAAACCTTAAAGCAACTTAGTTCATTCCCCCAGCCACAACTGCGGAAAAACCCCCGAAAATATCCGGGGGCTGGTATATTTCACAGACAACTAGCAGCAAAAGCGCTCCGTAGACACCTAATCAATCAATTACGATGATTATTACTGTAGCGAACCCTTGTACCTGCCCAAAGCAGCTTCTCCCGCAGCGTCTGATAATATGAATTGTTCTCTCGCAAAATAATAAACTTTGCCCGACAATCAGCCATACGCACATCAACCCGATGACCTGGCCAAATAGACGTAGATAACACCCCATCCATCCACAGCTTTGTACTCAAATCATAGTCTCCCAACGGCCAGATGCTGACTACAGAACCAGGAGGTAAAACTAGAGGGCGACTAGAAAGACTCATGGGACAAATGGGAGTGATGGTAAGTGCCTCCATACCATCGTGCATGATGGGGCCATTAGCAGAAACGGTATAACCAGTAGAACCGGTGGGAGTGGAGATAATTAAACCATCCCCCACATATTGATCGATCACTTCACCATCAATTTCCATTTCCAGAATAGAGGTGATCATGCGGTCAGCAGAGGCGGGTTTAACACAGAATTCGTTTAAAGCTAGGTAGCGCTCAGTCACAGGTTCCATATTCGTGCGTTGACCCTCATACACTGCCGCTTGTAGCATCATCCGCCTCTGGATGGCATAGCGATCCTCAAATAGCCGATCCCAAACTTTCTCTGTATCTTGAAACTCATCTACAGACTCGGTTAAAAAGCCCAGATGACCGCCAATATTTACACCCAGAATGGGTATACCAGCAGGGGCTAAATGTCTAGCACTGGTTAAAACAGTACCGTCACCACCGAAGACCAAAGCCAAATCAATGGGTTGAGTGGCAGAAGCCAAAAACACCGGATAAGGGTTATCTTTTGGCCCACTAGGCCCCATCAACACCTGACAATGGCGCTTTTCTAGTTGTTTAGCACAGAGTTCTGCCCAGCGTTTACTCTGGGAATCTCGTGCTTTATAAGCAATGATTACCTGCTTGAGTTGCACGCAAAATTACCACTTCAGGAGATTAAACTGCTCCATATCGACGGTATCGCGGTTGCGATAAATGGCCAGCACAATGGCTAAACCCACCGCCGCTTCAGCAGCTGCCACGGTAATCACAAACACGGTGAATACCTGACCCTTAATTAAAGTTGAATCGAGAAAGTTGGAAAATGCCATTAAATTCAGGTTAACAGCATTCAGCAATAACTCAATTGACATCAACACGCGCACGGCATTACGACTGGTAATTAAACCGTAAATGCCAATACAAAACAAAGCTGCGGCTAGTAATAAAAAGTACTGGAGTTGCATGGATTATCGTATCCCTTCTGTTAGCTTACATGGCGTAGCCATAAAGAATCTGGCTTTTTACTGGCGATATGATTCGCAAATTTTACTCTTTGGTTTCGCTACCCGCCGATACTAAGTCTCTGGGGCGTTCTGGCAAAGTCAAAACAGTTTGTGGCAAATCTGATGGTGCTGGTGATTCAGGCAAATACTCGCGACGTGCCAAAATAATCGCTCCCACCATCGCTATTAGCAACAATATTGAAGCCAGTTCAAAAGGCAGTAAAAAGTCAGTGAAGAAATGTTCACCAATCACAACTATAGAACTTTCGGGAGCGACAGCCGCAGGTGTTGAATATGCCCAAGGAGTCCCCAAGACCATCACACTCAACAGACCAAATAATCCCAAACTCACTACCCCTGTTAGGACTTTCCGTAGCCCCGCACTGGGAAATGGCGCAAAATCTTCCCGCTTGTTCACCAACATAATGGCAAACAAAATTAGCACGTTAACCGCCCCAACATAAACCAGCACCTGTGCGGCTGCTACAAAGTCACCATTCAGCAACAGGTAGATTCCCGCCATGCTGATAAACACGCCCCCCAGCATAAAGGCAGAATAGACAACGTTAGAGAACAGCACTACTCCTAAAGCTGCTCCAATCATCATCACGCCTAGTATGCCTAACGCAACAAACTGTACTCCTTCGGCTAGATTCACTGTTTCCGATCCTTTTTGATTTCCAATAAATGGTAACTGGTAATCGGTACTAACGATTACCCACTAGCACCGTCAGGCGGAATTTAGACTTCAAATCAATCAAAAGCCGATTATGTAAAGTTTTGACTTTTGACTTTTGACTTCCGCCTTGCGGCGCTAGGCATTCGTTTTTTCTGTTTGTTCTAGCAGGTCTTCTGGACGAGAACCAGCACGAGGCGCATCAGCAGGCAGGTCGTGAGGTTCCATGACACCCTTGGGCAAGTAAGCTAGTTCGCGCAGTGGCGTAACCATTGGGTCATTTGTGACTTTGTAAGGCAGACGACCTAGGGCTACGTTGTCATAGTTCAATTCATGGCGATCATAAGTGGATAGCTCATACTCTTCTGTCATTGATAGACAGTTAGTTGGGCAGTATTCCACACAGTTACCGCAAAAGATACAAACTCCAAAGTCAATGCTGTAGTGTTTGAGGTTTTTCTTTTTGTTGGCTTTCTCAAATTCCCAATCTACTACAGGCAGATTAATCGGACAAACCCGAACACAGACTTCACAGGCGATACATTTATCAAACTCAAAGTGAATCCGGCCGCGAAACCGTTCGCCAGGAATCAGTTTTTCGTAAGGGTACTGTACGGTGACAGGGCGACGCTGCATGTGGTCAAAGGTTACAGCTAACCCTTGTCCGATGTAACGTCCGGCTTGTACTGCTTCTTTGGCGTAATCACCAACTTGTTTGAGGAACTTTAGCATTTTTAGTGTTTTTCTCTCTCTTTTCAATTCTGGATTCTGGATTTGAGATTTTAGATTAAATCTAAAATCTCAAATAGGTTTATCCACCAAAGGCGAAAGGAAAGGCAAGTTTCAGCGCTGCGGTTACTAGAAGATTAACTAAAGCAAGTGGCAACAAAAACTTCCATCCTAAATCTAGCAATTGGTCAATCCGCACCCGTGGTACTGTCCAACGTAACAAGATGGCGATAAACACTAGCAAATAGGCTTTGATTAGGGTCATGACGATACCCAAAGAAGCTGTTGCTACCTGCAAGACTGGATTGAATTCGCTAACTCCAAACCAATTCGCTATGACGCTAACGGGAATGGGAAAATCCCAACCACCCAGGTATAAAACTGCTACCAATAGGGCAGAAAGCACTAGGTTGACATAAGAACTGAGGTAAAACAGCGCGAATTTCATCCCAGAGTATTCGGTCTGATAACCAGCTACGATTTCTTCTTCCGCTTCGGGTAGGTCAAAGGGTAAGCGTTCGCATTCAGCCAGGGCGGCGATCCAAAAAATTAGGAAACCTACTGGTTGCCGCCAAATGTTCCAGCCGAGGATACCATAGCCAGATTGCTGGTTAACAATATCAATGGTGCTGAGACTGTTAGACATCATGACGACGGCTAACACGCTTAACGATAGGGGAATTTCGTAGCTAATAGACTGAGCAGCAGCTCGTAAGCCACCTATGAGGGAATATTTGTTATTTGATGCGTAACCAGCCATTAACAACCCAATGGGAGCAATGCTAGAAAACGCAATCCACAGGAATATTCCCATGCCCACGTTTGTAATCACAATATTCTGTCCAAAGGGGACAATCAAATAGGACAGAAATACTGGCAGTACGACTAAAATGGGGCCAATGGTAAATAGCCAAGCATCAGCTTTTGCTGGTACGATGTCTTCTTTAAATACCAGCTTCAAACCATCGGCGACTGGAGCTAGTAAGCCAAAAGGTCCAATAAATTCTGGGCCAATGCGCTGCTGTACTGACGCGGAAATCTTCCGTTCTAACCAAACACAGACTAGTACCCCCACTGTTGCTCCAATGAGCATCAGTATCATTGGCAAGGGCATCCATAAGGCTTTGGCTGTCCCTGCTGGTATCCCTAAATCCATGACGGATTTAATAAACGTTCCTTGGAGGTCAATTCCTGAGTTCATGTTTCTGCTCTTTAAGTCAACTGAAGTCTGAAGTTTGAAGTGTGAAATTATAAAGTATAAAATTCGCCTCCTTCATCCTTCATCCTTTTATGCTGTGATGAAGACGCTTGATTGATAGCTTGCGTGACGTAGCCATAGATTTTTGCCAATTCCCATGCCTAGTATATCGTCTGGTGGTTTTCAGCCCCTGAAGCTATACAAGAACTTCTACTTATGGTCAGCATTGGGATTTCTTTTGCTTGGCGAGATGGGGAGATGGGGCAGGCACACAAGTTTAAGTAGGAGCGGGTTTACGAATATCCCCGTTAATGATGTGGGATATCTGTGATAGCTGGCGTGGTGTAGCCATACCCGCCCCTATTCATGCTCCTACCCGTTCTTGGTCATTAGCGGGCATATTTGCCCCTTACTTCTGTTCCCAGATCCGCCACCTCCGCCTCCCCAAGCAAGACAAAGCCTCCGCCGACATGATGGCAACGGTTTAGTCTCACTAATAATCAAGCTACCAGTTAACGTTGGTCGATGGGGAGATAAGTAACCTCATGCTTACCGTTGTAAATCTGGGTAGGTCGAAATATGCGGTTTTCTGCTAGTTGTTCTTTCCAGTGAGCTAGCCAACCTGCAACACGTGCGATCGCAAATATTGGTGTAAATAGGTCTGTGGGAATTCCCATTTTCCTATACACCAAACCAGAATAAAAGTCAACATTGGGATAAACCCCTTTGCCTGGCAGTTTTTCTGCCACAACTTTTTCCATTTCTAGGGCAATGTCATAATATTTGTCATGCCCAAACTTGGCAAACAATTGTTCTGCTAAGTTTTGTAAGACCGTAGCTCGTGGATCTTTGACTTTATACACACGGTGTCCAAAGCCCATGATCTTGGCTTTGCGTTGTAGCAAGTTTTCTACATAAGGACGCACGTTTTCGACTGTGCCAATTGCTTCCAACATCTGAATCACTTCTTCGTTGGCTCCACCGTGCAGGGGACCGCCTAGGGTTCCTACCGCACTAGCAACCACAGCGTAGGGGTCAGTTAACGTAGAAGCTGTTACCCTGGCACTGAATGTAGAGGCATTCATTGTATGCTCGACGTGCAGGATCAAGCAGATGTCAAAAATTTTGGCTGCCAACGGATCTGGTTCTTGCTCGTTGAGCATATAGAGAAAATTGGCGGCGTAGCCTAAGTCATCGCGAGGCCTTACGGGGTCGTTGCCTTTTCGCATTAACTGAAATGCCGCTACCATTGTGGGAATAGTGGCTAACAGGCGCACTACGGCATCCCGAATGTAAGCAGGGTTGTGTAAGTCCCGGCGCGAATAAAACAAGCCTAATGCCGCAGCAGAGGCTTGCAGAGCATCCATCGGGTGACCGCTTTCTGGAAAGCATTTCATCATGTCCCGAATGCGGTATTTTATCCGCCTGTGGTAGCGAACCTCATGCTCAAACGCGTCTAATTCTTCTTTTGTTGGCAGTTCGCCCCAGATTAAGAGATAAGCAGTTTCCAGAAATGAACTTTTTTCTGCTAATTCCTCAATCCGGATGCCACGATATTCTAGAATTCCCTTCTGCCCATCAACATGACTAATACTCGATTGGGCGGCGGGAATGCCTTCTAAACCAGGCTTGTATTCGCACACCATCATGGCAACACCATTTACTTTTTGAGATATCTGTTCACGCTAACTTACCAGAAATTCTTGTCGCTATAACAGTAGCTGATGTCACAACACTTTTGGCAAAAATGTTGAAAAGCTGTTACAGCAGGTACTTGGGTGGTGTCAACCAAAACATTTGACTACGACCCAGAGGTGAACCTATTTCTGGTAGTTTTATCCCGATCATACCTGCTTTTTTCAAGACTAAACTGTTCTTGATTTCTCCCCAAAGTAGATTTTCTGCCCAATTGCTTAAATCGGGTTCATGTCCTACTAGGGCAATTTGCGTGTTTTGTGCATAATTTTTGGGTTCTAACCAGTATTTTAGCCAACTAGAGATATTACCATTAGGGGCAAGATGGGGAGATTCTTCCAATTGGCTACTGAGTTCATTTGCGATCAGTATTTCAGCCGTTTGGCGGGCGCGGACTAAGGGACTGGTGACAATTATCTCAAACTGTAAACCTAATTTTTTAATTCTCTGGGCAACTTTTTCGGTTTTTTGTCGTCCTTCTTTAGTAAGCGATCGCTCTTCATCTTTTTTAATGTCTGGTTGCTTCTCTTCAGCTATACCATGACGAATTAAGTATAATTCCATATTTTTTTGAATGCTGTTATTAGTATGATAATAGGTTTAAATCTTTAATAATTTAGAATATTCAGTGTAAATGACGGTTAATACCATTTTTATATGAAGCTGCACAGAATAATTCTTAAATTAACAAGGTTTTCAGGCTCCTGATTATATGCAACTTCACATTAGATTGGTATAAGTTAGTCATGCGACTTTGAGCATTGATTTTCCCTAGTTACCGTATATTTACACGGTTTGTGAACCAACTTACAATAAAAACTTATTTTGCACGAAGTGATTGCTGAAAGCTGACTCATCGAATCAAATTAAAATTATTCTTCAACACTAGGATAAAAATCTAAGTCTAAAATTTCATCGACACCAAAGGGACAGACCATCGGAAAGTTTTCCCCTGATAAAGTTGTTTCTACCATTGCTTCTCGACGCGCTCTTTGATAAGTGGCATTTATCCACTCTACATCACTTAAAAAACGGCGCAAACTAGGACTTTCTGCTAATAGTTCATCTAAATTCAGTCGCTCACGAGTAATGGTCACTTGCCAACTATGGCTACGCAGTTTGGGTTGATGCTTCCACTTGAGCAAATGCGATAATACTAACCGCAATGAACTCTGCAACGCCCTTTGCTGACTTTTTCCCAAGTCCACTACTTCCTCAATTAAGTTTTCTAAATCTAAGATGTCCCAGTGCTGCGATTTTAAAAGCTCTGCGGTCTGCTCTACCCAAGCATAAAAATCTTGCTCATACAAGCTTCGTAACATTTGCGGGTGTATAGTTTTCATGGCGTTTTTTCTTCGTAATCAAAATCTAGATACTGTTTTTTAGTTAAGAATTTATTGCCAAGCTATGAATTTTTTAGTTAAAAATTCAGTCCACGAGTAGCTGACTTTTCACGGGAAGTCCTCAAACCGCGAAACCACGTGACTTTTTCCACAGGCTAATTATCAATAGCTCTAAGTTAATGAAAATGGCTAACGTAAAAATGATGGTTTGAGAAAAGCTCAAAATGGCGTTTTCCAGATGCCGTGAAAAGTCAGACGAGTAGGGGTTGACCAATGTTAAACCCCTACTGAATAAATATTTTCTTCAGGTTTTCTGGAACAGATTCTGCCTAGAATTCCTTGTACTGAGAATGCAACGCCTACTCAGACTGAATTGGGTCGTCTTTAGGATTTACCAACTTGAGTAGCTTTTGCTTGATTTGAGAATCATAGACTTCCCATTTCATTTTGGCGTAGGTGGAATTTTCGTTATTACCAGACAAGAAACCCATCGGAATTTCAAAGCCACCAGCCCCTGTACGTCCACCGCCAAAGAATCGGCCTGTGTTATCTTGTCCAAAGGCTTCTTTGATAAACTCATCAGGGTCAAGGGTGAGTTTAGCTGTGCGAAGAGAACCAATGATTACTTCTAACTCGTCTTCGTCGTGAACAATACCGTAAACTACTGCGGTGTGAACGTTTTCTTCTGTCACCAGAAAATCAGCAGCTTGGGGAATCGCATCTCGGTCTTCGTAGCGGATATAACCTACACCAGCAATGGAAAAGTTATTCTGCACGATGCGGTTTTTGAGCGATCGCTCGATCACATCCATTACCCGCTTAGAACGATTTGCCTGTAAAATGGCGTTCAGCAGTTGAGCATCATAAAATCGGCTCAAATAAGCAGCTGCCATGAAATCTTCTTCTTGGGCTTGCATTAGTCGATTGGTATCTGACCGCAACCCATGCATCAAAGCAGTAGCACATTTGACGTGTTGGCTGATGCTGCTATCTAAGGCTAGTAAACCTGATTGCAAATACTGAGTAAAAATTGTGGAAGTTGCTCGCACATCAGGACGAACGTCAACAAATTCTGACTTGTGTTCCGCCTGTAAAGTATGATGGTCAATGACGGCAATTATGGGGATTCCTGCCTGTTGTATTGCTGTCATTAATTGACTTGTGGTTCCCTGGTTATCAATTAAGATGCAACCTTGGTAAGTTGACAAGTCTTTACTTTTGAGTACTTGCGATGTCCAGCGCTGGGCGGGTAATCCAGTCAGCTTCACTAGAGCAATATTTTCTTGATGACTCAGTGTACCAGCATAAATAATTTCGCATTTGATATCATATTGCTGCACAATTAACTGATAAGTCCAAGCGCAAGATAACGCGTCAGGGTCGGGGAAATCTTGTAAAATTACCAGATGTCTCTCATGTCGGTGTGCTAACAGGGTCTTTTGCAGTTCTTCAGATTTCTGAAAAGCCACAGAGTTTCCCCGTTGACCTACATATTTACCATTTTTTCCACCGCCATTAGATGATGGCAATAATGGACTGCTGAGTGGAATTTCCACAGTTTCTTGATCTGTATCAGCATCATCTGGGCTAGATTCTGTGGTTAATAAAAAACTTTCTGATTGCTTCAAGGAAGAATTCAATTGCATAGGGGACATCTTGATAAGTGTGAGCCTCCGTTGATGTGTATAAAAATACTAAGAACAATATAGAACTGATTTTGAGACACATTCTGATCTTCGCAAAAATATGGCGTTTTTGGCATACTTATATGGGTCTATTTTCTGTCAATTAAATTAATGAGCAATCTGCTCAAATCCCCAAAATTGCCTGTAGAAAGTGAAGACCAAGATTTCTAGTTTCAAATATGACCAATATTTCTTTAGTGGTACAAGCCCCCAGATTACCGATGAAATCAATCGAAAATCTTCAATATCTCGACTAATTTCAGCGTTGACGATGAAATTAGTCGTCAAGCCCTCCGCCGCATAGCTGCGCTTACCGCGTAATATCTTGCAGAGAAGGGTCAATCTAAAATTTTCCCGCCCCTAGATTTATCTGTGGAGTCAATCCAAAATTGTATGGCTTTTAACTAAAGTTACTTAGTATTTAAAATATCAGTAAGAGCTTTGATCATATTCCTGATTTTACGGGAATATTTCCCACTGACTTAGTTATTTTACAATATTTTGAGCTAAGATAGGATGCTTGTCTATCGTTTGGCTAAATAATTTGCCATCGTACTCTGCCAGATGTGCGAAAACATCCGGGATGATCTGGAAATAAATTGATGAAAGCCAGATATTGGCTTTCACGATCAACAAGATCAAGATTACCTCTGGCTCATACAGGGCTGTTTGGACAAGCGCAAAAATATGACACCTATCACAGGTGATGATTTCTTTGGCTTTTCAAAATTACGCCTTCAGCGTCAAAGACCAATGACATATTTTTGCCACTCGTTATGCAGTCCACTCTTAAGATGTTTGCTCACCTCAAAATAAAGGCTACTATAAGGTTGGCGTGGAGGATGACGCAAAGGCATATGGGCTTCGTAGGGTGTACGATTGCCTTTTTTGACGTTGCAACGGACGCAAGCAGTAACAATGTTTTCCCAGGTATCACCCCCTCGGCGCGATCGCGGTATAACATGGTCTAATGTCAACTCATCACCGGTATAACCGCAGTATTGACAAGAGTGACTGTCACGGTGCAAGATATTTCGGCGAGTGAGAGGAATTTCTTTGTACGGTACGCGCACATAATGACGCAACCGGATTACAGTCGGTAACGGGAAATCTGAATAAAGAAATTTGCCGTTATGCTCTATGCGTTCTGCTTTGCCTTTAATCAGCAGAATCGCAGCCCGCCGCCAACTGGTGATGTTGAGCGGTTCGTAAGACGCGTTTAGGACTAAAACCTTCCCCATTGGTTAGCGCTCGAGGTTATTAGTTTTACATATTTTAACACTAATCTACCCTTGTGGGGAGATGAAATTAATTTATACTTTCGTCACAATTTGTTTACAGGATCAAGATTTCCCAAAAAATTAACTTTTCACCTCTGCGTTTGCTGTTTATTTTACCGCTTAACTGTTACAGCACAATCAGCGACAAGGATATTCTGGGAATATAAAAAACGCCAAAATTCTCAAAATCATTGCTTCTAAAACTGCAATAGAGGAGGGTTTGGGGGTTGACTATTGATTGAAAATTTGTTACGATGAACTTGATAAGGAAGAACTACGATAAAATAATTAAGAGCTTGTCAAAAACTGTCGAGTATCTTGTGTGAACTCCCGGATCAAGTGTAAACTTTCCTGATTAAATTGATATGGCTTTGAGGGTAGCAAACCAGAATAATTAAATAATCTGGAAGCTTTGCAATGGTGTGATAGGAGTGAAGTGCAATGTTAAGTCGTAACCAAACCCCGACTTTTGCTGATAGTCAGGAGCGTGATACTTATGCTTGGTTCTCGCAACGAGCTTGGGTAGAAATTGATTTAGGGGCGTTATCGCATAATATCCAGCAATTAGTTAGATTTTTATCGCCAAATACCCAGTTAATGGCAGTGGTAAAAGCTGATGCTTATGGACATGGCGCAGTGACAGTGGCTCAAACAGCAGTACAATCGGGAGCAGGTTGGCTGGGAGTCGCTACAGTTCCAGAAGGGATTCAATTACGGGAAGCGGGTATAAAAGCTCCCATTTTGATTTTAGGTGCAACCTACACGCCAGAGCAAATTCAAGCGATCGCTCACTGGAAACTTCAGCCAACTGTGTGCAGTCCCAAACAAGCTTTCATTTTTTCCAATACTTTAGAAACTATCAATGATGGTTCTCTGCTACCCGTACACATTAAGTTAGATACGGGAATGTCTCGGTTGGGAACGAACTGGAAAGACGCTGTGGAGTTTGTGCAGTTAGTCCAGAATTTACCTCATCTTGAAATTGCCAGCATTTATTCCCACTTGGCAACAGCAGATGACCTGGATACCACTTTCATGCAAGAACAGCATAGACGATTTGAGCAGGCGATCGCACAAATTAAAAGCACAGGCATCAATCCACCATGCTTGCATTTAGCCAACTCTGCCGCCACTCTCACCAATCGCGCCTTACATTACGACATTGTACGCGCAGGTTTAGCTATTTACGGACTTTATCCTGCGGCTCATTTACAAAATGTAGTTAACCTCAAGCCTGTTTTGCAACTGAAGACGCGAGTTACTCAAGTCAAAACCATAGCCGCCGGTACTAGGGTGAGTTACGGTCAACAATTTATTGCACCCCAAGAAATGCGCCTGGCTGTGGTAGGTATCGGTTACGCTGATGGGGTTCCGCGTAATCTTTCCCAGAAAATGCAAGTTTTAATTCGTGGTCAGCGCGTGCCACAAGTTGGGACAATTACTATGGATCAGTTGATGCTGGATGTTAGTGCTATTCCAGATTTACAGGAAGGGGAAATAGTCACCTTACTGGGCGAACAAGGTAGAGAACAAATATCAGCTAACGATTGGGCAGAAAAATTAAATACTATTTCTTGGGAAATTCTCTGCGGCTTTAAGCATCGTTTGCCTCGTGTGGCGGTAATGTAGGTGAATTGGGCATGGGGAAATTTATTTTTCCCTTTTCTCTTCCCATTACAGATTTTCTGTGTTACTATTGAAAACTGATGCGGATGTGGCGAAATTGGCAGACGCGCTAGATTTAGGTTCTAGTTCCGAAAGGAGTGAAGGTTCAAGTCCTTTCATCCGCACTTCTCAAATTATGATTAACCTCCAGGACACAACGCCTGGGGGTTTAATTTTGCATATTAATTTAAAATCTGTGTTGCGTGGCGCATCTGTCAACAATTCAAAATTCTGAAAAAATGTATCTATTTTCATTTTATTTCCCGTAATGTAGGGGCGGGTTCATAAATATTTTTATATATAAACGATAATATTGGTAAACCCGCCCCTACATTGTCTATTCAAATATAAACGATAATATTGGTAAATCCGCCCCTACGTTGTCTATTCAAATATAAACGATAATATTGGTAAACCCGCCCCTACAGATATTACCATTTGGACGGATTGTTTGTCTGCTACTGGAACATCAATACCATGTAAAATTAAATTCGTGTTGCACAGATTATAAGGTAAAGGTTTTTTCTCGGTTCCGCGAATAGTGCGTTGCAAAATTTCTGGAACATCAGCACTTTGGAAATGTTGGCGAATATAATCAATTGTTGCAGTTGAAAAATCCGCAGTACCGCAAGCAGGATCAAAGACAATAATAATAAATGAGAGAGATCACTAATTAGCACGATTAACCTAGAAGAGATATCATATCCTGTTCGTACACTTGATAGTCATTCACGGTACGTCTATGAGTTTACCAGTGGCGATCGCCTGTTGCATTCCAGCGCTGACACTGTAGTTATTATCTTTAGCTTCAATTACAGCTAGTGGCACTCCAGGTTTGTGATACAGTACATAATCTGCGCGTTTTTGTTCACCTCGACTGGTAAGCCTACCCCTCACAATCACCCTACCTTTTGTCAGAGTCACTTCCTCACGTATCTGAGTGTTAATATTCCAGCCCCGATTAACTAGCGCCGGTGTAATATACTTTGTACAAATATCACGTTCACTCAGAGATTTTTTGTCAATTTCTTCTGACATAAAAGGGTCAACCTAGAGTTAGCAAAGATACATAGTATTATTACATACAGCACGACAAGTTAACTTTAAATACAGAGGAATGCTACAGCCTATTTAATTTTCCTGGGGATGTAATTGAGCCAAAGCTATCGGCTATAGCTTTTTTGACGATTTCAAAATATACAGAATCATTTTCTGGGTTAAAGCTGGGGGTAAAGCCACAAAGTTGTTTATGGATAGGGATTTGCTGGCTAATGGTCTAGTTAGCAGAGATAATCAGGGAAGATAGGCGATCGCACCTTTAAAAGATTTTGCCCATATTTAACCCCATTATTTAAGATTACGTCCCAAAGTGGGCATCATATAGATAATTGCGTTGAAACGAAGTGGAGCTAAGTTTTATGGTTAATTTATCTAAATTTTTCTTAATTTTACTAAATCAATCATCTCAGATTCGCCCGTTCGATTATATTTAAGTGAAAATACAGAGAAAACTTCAGTTTAATTCTGTCAATTTAGCAGTAATATTTACATAGCTAGCACTTCAAAATCAGTGGCTTTCTTTGCTATTGATTTTTTTTGGGCTGATTTGCTAAATATATCTGCCAATCTCGGCATCAGAAAGTAAAATTACCTGATCTGACTAATTCACGAGATTTGATTATCGGACAAAACCCTGGTTCCATTAAGTTTACCCACAAGTCCCACTGTAAAAGTTTTGTATTTGATACTACAACCAGTTATGAATTAAAATTTATGGGGAATTGTGGCGCAGCTATTGTATAAATTGAGCTGAAGAAATAAAAGTAAAATGAGTACGACCCCTCTAAGTGGCTACTGGTTAACCCAGAAACTACATCCCTTGTCTCTCTTAGCACAACTAACTAGCCGCCATGCTACTGGTTGCTTACGCGTATTTACTAAAACGGCTTCTTGGTCAATTAACATAGAGGACGGCAAACTGACTTACGCCTCTTATTCAGATAGACTGTTTGAGCGTCTTGATCATCAGTTACAACGTTTGAGTCAAGGAATTCCGACTCTGAACAGCGCCACTCGCGTACAAATGCGCCTGATGTTTGAACCGAAAAATGAACATCAGTCTATGCCTTATGCCGATTATCAAGCAATTTGCTGGTTGGTAAATCAGAAGCATATCACACCCACCCAAGCGGAAACCCTGATATATGAATTAGCCAAAGAAGTTCTAGAAACATTTCTCATTTTAAAAGAAGGTAATTATGAATTTTCTCCTGAAAGTTCCTGGGATGAATTACCCAAGTTTTGCCATTTAGACTTGCGGCTACTAGTTGAATACTGTCAAAAGCAGTTACGAAATCGTTCCAATCTCCAGTCACGAGTGAACACGGGTCAGGCTTCCCCAGTTTTACCTCCCACAAAGTCGCCTCAAACTCAGCCCCAATTTCCCAACCAACAACAAATTTCTCAACCCAACACTTTGGAGGCTGGTGAAAACAGCAAACACAACAACTCTCAGCCGGGGGTCAAAAAAAGTCTCTATACAATTGCCTGTATTGATGATAGTCAAACAGTACTGAATTCCATTAAACTTTTTTTAGATGGTAATACATTTTCAGTTGTCACAATCAACGATCCTGTCAAGGCATTAATGCAAATTCTGCGTAGTAAACCAGACTTAATTTTACTAGATGTGGAAATGCCCAATTTAGACGGCTACGAATTGTGTTCTTTGTTACGGAGGCATTCAGCTTTTAAGAATATCCCCATTATTATGGTGACAGGTAGAACCGGATTTATCGACAGAGCTAAAGCAAAAATGGTCAGGGCATCCGGGTATTTGACTAAACCGTTTACACAACCGGATTTACTCAAAATGGTATTTAAATATCTTGATTAATTTATTCATGTCCAGCCGGAAAAGCAGGTAGTGCTGAAAAGTTAACTTAATTATGGCATTTTATATTCAGATTTGGCAACGCCAAAAATTAAGTTTCTTAATAGACAATGTATGTTTTCAGGAGATTAAAGTATGAGTCTTACCTTGGTTGGCAAAATTTTGATTGTAGAAGATTCACCCAGTGAGTTGGAACTGATGAGCTATTATCTGAAAGACAGTGGTTGCAACGTCATCAAGGCAGCTAGTGCCAAAGAAGCTTTAGAAAAAGTTTTATCAGAACAGCCAGACGCAATTGTAACTGATGTAGTGATGCCAGGAATGAGTGGATTTGAGTTGTGCCGTTCCCTCAAAAAAAATCCGATGACTCAAAAAGTCCCAATAGTTATTTGCAGTTCTAAAAATCAAGAAATTGATCGATTATGGGCAATGAAACAAGGTGCTGATGTCTATCTGACTAAGCCATATACACGTGAACAGCTATTGCGTGCTATAAAATCAGTGGTGCTTTAAATTCATGAATAATTCTAGGATATTAGTTAATAAACAACCAAGTGAAAACCATTTGGGAAATAGCTATCTCAAATTTAAATTAAACAAACAGACTACTGCTATTGTATCAATGGATTATACGCAAGAAGCAGTCAGTTTGCCAGTTGAGTCTGTCACTTCCATGCCAAATATGCTGCCTTGTATATTAGGATTGATGAATTGGCGGAGTCGCATAATTTGGGCGATTGACCTACCCCGAATGCTTAATTTAGAATCTTTTGAGCAGAGATTAAAGCAATATAATATCATCGTAATTAAGGTAGAATCACTGCTTTTAGGTTTGGTTGTTCACGAGATTAAGGGTATAACTAAATTCATGCCTGATGATATTCAATCTCCTGTAGGGCAAGTAACATCTAGTTTAGTGCCTTATTTGCGGGGATGTATTGTCAAAGAATCAGAAACATTGTTGGTTCTAGATGCACAATTCATGGTAAAATCTCCGATTTTAAAAAGTGATTGAATAGCTAATAACAGTCGATTGTTAGTTTGCTTATTTATCTATTCAATAAAATCAAAATATGTTTAATCGGACTAACACGGATAAAAGTAGTAACCCTGAAAATCGGACATCTTTTATTGAATCCAAACAAGTTACTGATGCTCAGGTAGAACTGCCCAGTCAGGATAATTCAGAAACGGCTAATCATTATCATCGGAATTATGTGGTGAGAGATATTCAAGGAATCAGTTTAGGAAAAAAAGCGGCCATTGTAGCGATCGCTATCACTACTTTACCAACATTGGCCATAGGTGCGATCGCTTATGGTTTGGCTCATAAATCGCTGACGCAACAAACTAAGCAATCTCATGCGGCGACAGCTACCAGATTAACAGAGCAGGTTAACCGCTTGATGTTAGGGCGATATGAAGATATTCAAATCATCTCTAAATCACCGTTGTTTACAAATCCCACTACAACTACTGCTGACCAGCAAGTTTTTTTAAATAGCTTTGTCAATACTCATAAAGCTTATAACAGTATTACCATCTTTGATCCTGCCCAAAATTTAATTGTGCAATCAACGGGCGCACCTCTAAATAATACCAAGGATGCCCAGAAATTTCAGGAGATTATCCTCAAAGATGCGCCTGTAATTAGTCAGCCAGAAAAATCAGTAATTAATATTACTGCACCCATTAAAAATGCAGTTACAGGTCAAACCATCGCTGTAGTTAGCGCTAATATGCCTGTAGAATCTTTAGCAGCAGCGACGCAGAACTATACAGCTAATGGTAGTCAATATTATTTGCTCGATAGTTCAGGAAAGGTTTTTCTTAGTCCACAAACAGAATTATTAGGTGCAGAATATCCCGGTTTAGCTAAACTGAAAACAGACAATGAAACCGATAGTTTTACAGCAATTAACACTATTAATCAAAAATCAGAGTTAATCAGTTATGTTCCATTAGGCAAATTAGACGGCTTACCTGATTTAAACTGGCAATCACTTTTGATTACAGATGCAGCCATTGCCTTTGCACCTCAAAAACAACTATTACAAACAATAGCTATCAGCACAATACTATTAGCATTAGTTGCGGGTGCGATCGCCCTGTGGATAGCCAAGCTGAGTACAAAACCAATTTTAAATGCCGCTACCGCTTTATCAAAGTTAGCTCAAGGTGAACTCGATACTCGTTGGGAAACAGCAAATCCAGGTGAGTTAAAAACAATCGGTGATAATTTTAACCAAATAGCTGTCCAATTACAGGTTTTAACTAAACAACTAAAAATCATTCGTCCTGGGGAACAAGGTTCTGATCAAACCCTGCAAATGCAACTCCTAGAACTACTCAGTCAAGTAGAAGGTGCTGCTAGAGGTGACTTAACAGTACGCGCAGATGTGACGGCTGGGGAAATTGGCACTGTAGCCGACTTTTTTAATTCCATAGTCGAAAGTCTCAGGGATATTGTCACCCAAGTAAAACAAGCTGCTACCCAAGTAAATCACGCCATTGGTGCGAACGAAACAGCAATCAGCAAACTCGCAGAGGACGCAATTACCCAAGCGGCTGAAATTAACCGCACCCTGGATGCTGTTGACCAAATGACCGATTTCATGAAAATAGTCGCAGAAAACGCCCAAAAAGCCGCAAATATTGCCAATAGTGCTGCCAATACGGCTACGAAGAGTGGACAAGCAATGGATTTGACAGTACAGAATATTCTGGGTTTACGGGAAACTGTAGGTGACACTGCCAAGAAAGTCAAACGCCTGGGAGAATCCTCTCAACAAATTTCGCGTGTGGTGTCCTTAATTAACCAAATCGCCACCCAAACCAACTTACTCGCCATCAATGCCGGGATTGAAGCCGCCCGTGCTGGTGAAGAAGGACAAGGTTTTGCTGTGGTTGCGGAAGAAGTGGGGGAATTAGCCATCCGTAGTGCTTCAGCTACCCAAGAAATTGAGCAGATTGTCGAGAATATTCAACGGGAAACCAGCGAAGTCGTGCAAGCTATGGAAATAGGAACTTCTCAAGTAGTTGAAGGTACTGAAATTGTCGAAGAGGCGAAGCAAAGCCTGAGTCAAATTTTGGACGTATCGCAACAAATAGATTTCTTAGTCCAGTCGATTTCCACTGCAACGGCATCTCAGTTACAAACATCCCAAGCTGTTAGTGAATTGATGCAAGATATCGCTGCTATTTCACAACGTACCAGTGATTCTTCAACTGTGGTTTCTAAATCTTTGCATCAAACTGTAGAGATTTCCCAGCAGTTACAAGAAACTATGGAAACTTTCAAGGTTAGTTAAGCAAATTATGCGTACTTTATTAGCTACTAACGAGTAATCAGGAACTTGCAATTAATCACCTTAGTTAAGGAAGACCAGAACAATTTATGGCTGGAAAATGCTTAACTAATGACCAATAACTAATGACTAATGACTAAATAAAAAACTATGTCAAAGGATAAAGAACTAGAAATCCGGATGCAGTTTCTGGAAGAAGCGAGAGATTACCTGAATGTTTTGGAAGCGGTGTTGCTGGAAATTGACACCAACCATCGCATTGATGTTGATAGAATTAACGCTGCACTGCGAGCGACTCATTCTATCAAAGGCGGTGCTGGGATGATGGGATTTCGGACGCTGAGTGATTTAGCTCACCGTCTAGAAGATTCTTTTAAAGTCTTAAAAACCCGCAAAAATTCTCGCAGTATCGATCCTGAATTACCCAGTTTACTACTGTCTGGAGTTGACTGGTTACGGCAGATAGTCGAATCGGTATCACAAGGAAATGAAATAGAAGAACAGTGGCTAAGTAGCTTTTGTTACCCCGTATTTGACGAACTGCGCGATCGCTTGGGTGAACCCACCCCTGAAGATGCTTCTACGATGTTATCGCCAGAGGATGGACAAGATATTGTCCCCATGCTGTTTGAAACCGAAGTAGAAGGATGTTTGCAGCGTCTAGAGTCAGTTTTAGCAGATAGCGCCCAGCCTTGTCTACAAGAAGAAGTAGCCATTATGGCGGCTGAATTGGGCGGTTTGGGTGAAATGCTGCAATTACCAGCCTTTACGAGTCTTTGTGAATCTATCGGGCATCATATCAGCACTGTTACTAGCGATCGCATTCCCGAAGTCGCTCAGTTAGCATTAGAATTATGGAGGCGATCGCAAGCGCTAATATTAACAAATCAACGAGATAGTTTACCCACACAACTGGAACTAGAACCAGTAGTAAATTATAGCCCCGAACCGCCACAGCCCACAGCAGAGTCCATCACAGAATTTATTGAAGAGGCAGAAGCTACAGAAGATTTAACATCTGTAAATATTCCCGAAGAAAGTGCGGTAGTTTATCCAGAAATTACCACTACAGATGAGAATTTTATCGACCACACAGATGAGCAAATTACTGTTAGCCGAGAACCGGATATTTCAGAAAATACGGTGCGAGTTCCGAGTAAGCAACTTGAGCAAATTAATGATTTATTCGGGGAAATGACCGTCCAGCGTAATGGGTTAAATTCTCAACTAGAAAAATTACGTAAACTCGTGCGTAGTCTCAATCAGCGAGTGCAAACCCTCGACCGAGAAAACCATGAATTACGTACAGCATACGATAAAATCACCAATAAAACTAGCCAGCTATCAATAGAATCAAATAACGTAGAAGATATACCAGAAGCTGATACCTTAACAAAGGAGCGCCATAATAAATTAAACCTGCGATCGCAGGAAGTTATGGAAACCATTATTCAAGTACAGGAAGTTGCCACAGATATTCAATTAAGCGTTGACGATACAGACCAAATAGCGCGGAAACTGAATAAAACATCCAAACAATTACAAACAAAAATTACTCAAATTCGGATGCGGCCATTATCCGATTTAGTCGAGCGTTTTCCTAGAGCTTTGCGTGATTTAAACGTTGAGTATGGCAAAAATGTTCATTTGCAAGTTGAAGGTGGAAAGACTTTAATTGAACGCAGCATTTTAGAAGCTTTAAATGAGCCGATAATGCACTTATTAAGAAATGCCTTTGATCATGGTATCGAAGACCCTAATACTCGCCGCGAATTAGGTAAACCAGAACAAGGATTAATTGAAATTACAGCTAGTCATCGCAGCAATCGCACAATTATTACTATGCGTGATGATGGTCGGGGTATTTCCTTAGAAAAAATTCGCTCCCGTGCCGTAGCGATGGGTTTAGATGATGCTTTAGTCGCTAATGCTAGCGAAGAAGACCTATTATCAATAATTTTTGAACCAGGATTTACCACTTCCGACCAAGTAACAGCCTTATCTGGTCGAGGTGTCGGCATGGATATAGTGCGTAATAACCTCAAATCAGTGCGTGGAGATATTACAGTTGACACTGAGTTAGGAGTTGGCACAACCTTTACTTTGTCAGTACCATTTACACTTTCCGTAGCGCGAGTTCTGCTAGTAGAAAGCAATAAAATGTTATTGGCATTTCCCACAGAAATCATTTCCGAAATATTTTTACTGCCACATGAGCAAGTATCATCAATGGCGGATAGCGAAGTCATTAATTGGCAAGGTGCTACACTACCATTGATTCGCCTTGGTCGCTACTTCCAGTTTAATTGTCCGCGCTACGATAACCCAGAACTCGAAACTCGCCCAGCCATAGATGCTAGCAGTGTCTTAATAGTTAAAGGTAATAATCAGCAAGTCGCCATCCAAGTAGACCGTTGCTGGGGTGAACAAGAAGTAGCCATCCGTCAAGTTGAGGGTAATATATTTCTACCCCCAGGTTTTAGTAACTGCACCATTTTGGGAGATGGTCGAGTATTAGCATTAGTTAATACCAACGACTTACTCTATTGGATTGCGACCAATCAGCCTACTTCTAAAAATAATCAAATCCCATCAGTCAGGTTAAAAACGCCCTTTCTGTCCTTTGATAATAATAAAATATCAGCAGCCCCAGCCAATGACAAAGGCACAATTTTAATCATCGATGACTCAATTAACGTGCGCCGATTTTTAGCCCTAACTCTCGAAAAAGGAGGATATCAAGTAGAACAAGCGAAGGACGGTCAAGATGCCTTAGAAAAATTGGAAAGTGGTTTAAAGGTTGAAGCTGTAATTTGTGATATTGAAATGCCTCGCCTGGATGGATATGGCTTCTTAGGTCGCATGAATTCCAGCATGGAAATGAAAAATATCCCAGTGGCTATGCTAACTTCTCGTAGTAGTAATAAACACCGCCAATTAGCTATGCAATTAGGAGCGCAGGCGTATTTTTCTAAACCTTACAATGAGCAAGAATTATTAAACACCCTGGAAGAAATTATTGGCAATATTTCTGAAACAGCAACTTCTAATTAACTAGAAAGCTATGGGAGACTAGGGGAAAAATAAAATACTAGCTAATTCTTATATATAGTAATTCTATTTGTGAAAATCACAAGGCTCAGATCCCCGACTTCTTTAAGAAGTCGGGGATCTTTTTTTTATAGCAACCGCCAATGTGGTTAGGACCAGCAATTCTCATTTTGAAACGAGTTTTCGCTGTTTCAGCACTCCCCAGATTTGTTGCGAATTGTAAACCCCTCTTTTTGCAAGGGTTTCAATGTCATGAAACCTTAAAATGAGAATTGCTGGGTTAGGACATTGTTGATTGCTAAAAGCCTTGAAGCAACTTGGTTTCTACTCAGCACTTTGCTATAATTAGACAAAATTGCTATATTATGCTGAATTTGAGTAATATATCGAAATAATCAAATATTTATACTTAGTGAATTAATAATAATATCTTAGTAAAAATCTTGTTTTTCGTTGCTGATTTTAATAGTTTGGCTTTGACTTCCGTGAGTTTTCCCGAAGCAGAAATCATGCAAATTATCAAAATCGGTTTTATAAATTCTGAGGCTACGCGATTTAGTTAAATTAGATATGGGAAAACACAGAAGTTAAAAGTCAGAATTTTAATACAGCATATTTCATCTGAGTCATGTACACAGGGGCAAGCAGGATGCCTACCCCCCAACAGTTATAAGATTAAGATGTGTTCTGGATTTACTTACAAAATGCTGTATAAATTGACTAAAAACTAAGCCTCTACTTTGACACCTTTCCAGAAAGCAACATAGCCTTCAAAATTTTTAGCCCTCTCCTTGGCGCTAGGATAGTACCATGCTGCATCTTTGTTGGTTTGTCCATCCACTTCAATACTGTAGTAGCTAGCAACACCTTTCCAAGGGCAAGTAGTATGAGTGTTACTTTCTTGGAAGTATTCTTTTTTAATAGCGTCGGCGGGAAAATAATGATTATTTTCTACAACAATGGTGTTATCGCTTTCGGCTAACACAGTGCCATTCCAAATTGCTTTCGGCATAACTGACTTTGCAAATAAACTTTACATCTAATATTTTGACACTCAACAGGCTGAAACCACGGTAATTATTCAAAATTCAACCTGACGGCTTAAGTAATTGTAGATAAACTGAATGAGTTGTGATACATTCTTGATTTCATGAAAACTTTAATTTTCTGCACTCTTTTATTGGCACTGAGTGGTTGTTTACCAGCCAACAGCACCAATAATGACACTAATCAAGTAGTTTCCAGCAATCCTACTACCGAAAAGCAAGAATTTCAGGCTTTTGGTAATGAACCATTTTGGAGTGTCAAGGTTAGCCCCAGTGAAATTGTCTATTCTTCATTAGCAACCGACGAAAAGCTGACTTTTCCTTATGTCACACCATTGGCTGCTGATGGTCGTTTCCCAGACACAGTGCGAGTGTATCGATTGGGAGATGAAGGTAACACTATCTTGATTATCCGCAAATCTAATGGCTGTAGTGATACCATGTCAGACAATTTACATCCTTATTCGTCACTTTTCATCCGGGGCGATATGGTTTTGGAAGGTTGCGCCCGCAAAAGTTAGCTTAATCCGAAATAAGTTTTTGAACTAGGAGAGGGAGAGGACTAAAGTCCTCTCTACGAGACGCTATGCGGTAAGCGTAGCTATGCCCGCAGGGCTTTACACTACAAACCTTTAATTATTTACGCTGTCGTAGCTAATAGCTATTTTAGGTTTGACATCTGACTGGGACTGAAAACCTTTACTCATACCATAACGGACAGTTTTAAACTCTACATGATTTGTCCCTGGATGATAGAGAGTATAAATTGCTTCACCTGGCTTTCTGCCCACATTACCTACCCCGATAACTTGACGCGCAGACATTTGCACGGTTTGAGGAGATGCTGGACTATCTAGAGTTGTGACTTCTGTAGTAATTGACCCTGCTTGTAACTGGTATTGAAAAGCCAAACCAGAACGACCACAAAACAAGTTATTGGCTTGCATTCGTGATAAGCGGTCTAGCATTTGAATTGGGGGCGTGTCTGGGGTGAGTTCCTCGTCAATTCCTACTGTTGTCCCGTGAATTAACAAGGAATCTAGTTCAAAAAAACCAAAATCTAGGGTCATTAACCATTGCGCCATCGGACGTGAAACGCACTCCCACAGCAATTTAACTGTTTCTCCCCCATATTTTTCCATCAATTCTGTAGGTTCGCTAGTCCCCCCCAGTCCGTGGAGAATAAAACACTGTTCTTCCCACCAACCTTTACAAATCAGTGGTTCCAGTTCTCCAGGTCGGGGGTTTAGCACTCGTTTGACTAATTGTTCAGTTTCGCGCCGGGGTCCGACTAAATCGCCCAAAATATACAACGCTTCGACATGATTCTGACGCTTAATATCCGCCATTACAGCTTCATAAGCTGCCAGATTACCTTCAATTCCGCTTAAAATTGCCCACTTATTCATTTCTTAGTCATTAGTCATTGGTCATTGGTCATTGGTCATTGGGAAATAACAATCTTTCCCTTCATTCTTCATTACCGAGTACAAACATGGGTGGGGTCATCAGCCCTTTCCGCAAATTCCAAACCCTGCGCTAAACGCCACGCAAATATTTTTGGTAAACCTTTTTCAATAATTGCGGCACAGGTTTTCTGATAGTTATAAGGAACTTCCCGCAAATTTACTTTTTGGTTGTCTGTGTCGTAAATTACATAAGTGGCATTGGGTCGCCCATGTCGCGGTTCGCCTACAGAACCAACATTCACAATCCTCTTTAAGGAAGCATTAAAGCTCTTTTCTGTTGCTGCTTTTTCCTGCCCTTGGACACTAATTTTTAAACTACCTCCGTCTAAATTACGCACGTAAGGCACATGAGTATGCCCACAAAAAAGCACGTCTGCATCTGTGTAAAGTACGCGCTCTAAAGCGGCAAAGGCATCAAGTTCTGGTAATAAATATTCGTGGTTACTGTGGGGGCTACCATGAACGAAGGCTAAATTTTCTTCACGTAAACTGTGGGGTAATTGGGCGAAAAATTCTCGGTGTTCTGGATGTATTTCGTTATTCGTCCACTCGTGAGCAATTTTTCCGCGTTTCTCAGCTAATAAGGACGGATAACTACAATCACACGCATTCAAGCCTTCTACTATATCTTCATCCCAACAACCCATACAGGTGGGAATGTCTAAAGCCCGAATTTGTGTAACTACGGCATTGGGATGAGGCCCATATCCCACTAAGTCGCCTAGACAAAAGATTTTATCAGCTTTTTGTTCGTCTATATCTAATAAAACAGCATCTAATGCTTCATAATTGCCATGAATACATGACATGACGGCTATTTTCACTGTATAGTCTCCTCAGTTAGGATCTGTTTTACTTGTTCTTGGTATTGCGCGATCGCACTATCTGACAAATAGCAATCTTGTAATGTTTGTCTAATGGCCGACTCATCTAAGTTTTCTCCCCAGACTTCTAAACCACTGAAACGCTGTGGTCTTCCTTCTAAGTGACGTGGTAAGTCTAATTCCAGAAAATCTGTTGTCGGTACACCTGCGACAAAATCGGCGTATAATGCCCTACCATCAGCAACATCAAAAATTCCCTTAGCACGGCTGACTTGACCATAAGCACCGTGAGATAGTTCATACCAAAATTCATTTAAACTGTCTTCATCGATAACTTGACCATTGGTAGGCGATCGCCAAATCTGATTTTGGATGATAATTGTCTCAATATCTAGCCCTTTGACAATTTTCTCAGCCCAGGTGTGATATTCCGAATCTTTCAGATGTGACGGTAAAACTGCAACAGACTGATATGGGACATTTCCGACAATTTGCTCAATTGATCCTAATTCCAAGTAAAATCCTAGTTCTATATAAATATTCTCCGCCCCTGCTAGCTGGTTGAGAAATTCTACTTCTTGGCCATCACTAAAAACTTTCGCCTCTGGAAACTCCGCACTCAGGCGAATCTGGTCAATGGGGACATTACCAGTTCCAGGACTAAAATAAATTACATTTTCCGCAGAAGCAGTATTACGTAGCTGTTGGCAAATCCAGGTGGTTTTACCACAGCCAGCGGGGCCAGCAACAACGGTAATCATCGGTATATTCATAATTAAATGATAATCATTTTCATGGCACTTGTAACTATGAATCAATTTAAAATCTAAAATTGAGTAACCACAAATGCCAAGATAGATTTAGGTATTTCAGGAGGTCTTATGTCTCTGACTGTCCAAGACTTAGAGAAAATCCAAGCAGCTCATCCTGACTATCGCATGGAATTGGTAGACGGGAACGTAGTTGTTATGAGTCCATCAGGTTACGAGTCGGAAGAAGTAGGAACCGAGTTTGCGCGACTGTTGGGTAATTGGGTAAGACCTCGCCAGTTAGGACGTGTAGCTGGTTCCAGTGCTGGCTTTAGATTACCTAACAAAGATTTACGCGCTCCCGATGTATCATTTATCCGAGCAGATAGGCTCAAACGTTCTACAGAAGATTATGCCGAATTGTTGCCTGATTTAGTCGTTGAGGTAAAATCTAAAACCGATTCCCTAGATAAACTGCGGGAAAAAATCCAAGAATTTATCACCCTGGGGACTCAAATCGGCATTTTAATTGACCCTAGAACCAGAACTATGGAAGTTTACCGTTCTAGTGAGAAAATAGTATTACAAAATAATGATGTGCTGACCTTACCCAACTTACTCCCCGGCTGGGAAGTGAACATTGCCGAAATTTGGTCGCCAGTCTTCGAGTAACGAACTTCCAAATAAAAGAACACTCAACCACTTAACGCAAAAAATCTCTCAAACCCTCTTAACTCTGTGTCCTCTGTGCCTCTGTGGTTCGTTTCTTCCTTGAATTTATTTCGAGGAAATCCCTAATCTTACGCGCAGCCGAAATTACGAATTACGAATTACCAAACCATGACAAATCAAGCTCCTATCCCAGTTATTGTAAACGGTGCGGCTGGCAAAATGGGTCGCGAAGTAATTAAAGCCGTAGCCCAAGCACCAGATTTAAACTTAGTGGCTGCAATTGACACCAGTCCAGAACATCAAGACCAAGATGCTGGAGAATTAGCAGGTTTAAGCGAACCTTTAGAAGTGCCAATTACCAACCAATTTGAAGCCATGCTGGGTTATGTAGCTGGCGATAGAAACTCTCCTCCAGGGGTGATGGTAGACTTTACCCACCCTGATGGAGTTTATGATAACGTGCGGAGTGCGATCGCCTATGGGATTCGTCCAGTAGTCGGGACGACAGGTTTAAGTCCCGAAAAACTCCAAGAATTAGCCGACTTTGCCGAAAAAGCCAGTACAGGTTGTTTAATTATCCCCAACTTTTCCATTGGGATGGTACTTTTACAGCAAGCCGCAGTCACAGCTTCCCAATATTTTGACCATGTAGAAATTATTGAACTCCACCACAACCAAAAAGCCGATGCGCCTAGTGGGACGGCAATTCAAACCGCACAATTACTAGGAGAACTGGGTAAACCTTTTAACACAGCTATTGTCGAAGAGACAGAAAAAATCCCAGGAGCCAGGGGTAGTTTAGCCGAAGAAGGCATTAGAATTCATAGTATCCGCCTGCCGGGACTGATAGCCCATCAAGAAGTGATTTTTGGCGCACCTGGTCAAATTTATACATTAAGACATGATACAAGCGATCGCTCCTGTTATATGCCAGGAGTCCTGCTAGCAATTCGCAAAGTCTCGCAACTCAAGTCCTTGGTGTATGGATTAGAAAAAATACTTTAACTGGCAAACACAGCAATTATGTTAGTTCCACTCACCCGGAAAAAATTTGAACAACTCATCCCCTTCATTGCCACTGGCGCGCAATATAAATACTATGCAGGGAAATTCTCAAATTTTTTGCAGCGACTGTTAATTTCTGTCATCGCCATAGCAATAATTCTGGTAGCGGAAGTTTTGTTGAGACTAGAATTTGGCCCCATTACATTTTTAATTGGAGTCATGGGTGCTTTCTTTTGGCTGTGGTATCCCGTGTTTCAAGCAAGTGTACGGAATGTAAAATGCCGCCGTTATAAATACAGTGGCTTTTTTCGGGGTCGAGTTCTAGATTGGTGGATTACAGACAAATTAATGGGAAAACAAGAAACAGTAAACAACAAAGGTGAGTTAGTAATTGTTGAAAATCGAGAAAAACGCATCAACCTAGAAGTTGGTGACAACACAGGATTTACCGTAGAATTACAAGCACCACTACGTAACTCTCACAAAGTCATAGTTCGGGGTCAAATTGCCGAAATGATAGTCATGTCGAACCGTTCCGACTTAAGCAGCATTGAAGAATTCAGTGACGTATACATTCCCAGCCATGACTTGTGGGTAAACGACTATCCTTATCTCCGAAGAGACTTCTTTAATGAAGTCAGTCGCCGTTTGCGTAAAAAACAACCAGAAAAACCACCCCGCCGTCGCCAGAGAATGGAAGAAGCATAATAAGAACACCTAAAACAATCAACCTCTGTGTTCCCTCTTCCTCTGTGTTCTCTGTGCCTCTGCGGTTCGTTTATTCCCTGATACGCGCTATGCGCGTGTAGCTAAAGCGTAGCGTCTCCTAAAAAAACGTTCATATAGTGAACTATTAATTTTTAACTCTCTCCTGTCCATAGGCTTGCCAAGCCAAATCCACCAGTCCATCAACAATCGCAGACGCGACAACGGCATTACCTTTGCGACTGTCAATGATAATGTGAGGAACTTGAGAATCTTGCAAACCCTCCTTAGCCTTATCAGCATTTACAAATCCCACTGGAGTCGCAATTATTAAAGCGGGCTGGATTTCTTCAGATGCAATTAACTCCACCAAAGCAGTCAGTGCAGTTTGCGCTTGACCCACCACAAAAATCCCCTCTGGGTAACGCTTGGCTAAAGTTTCAATTCCCCAAGCCGCACGAGATTTTTCTTTTTGGGGACGCGTCACCGTTTCCAGACTGCAATAAACTGGATTAGCAAAAGTATTTTGAATATCCTGGGCAATACCTACCTGTACCATCGGCACATCTACCACAATTGTAGTGCGCGCCGCTAAAGCTGCTGCACCAGCTTGTAAAGCACGTTCAGAAAAGCGAATCAGAGATTTATATTCAAAATCAGCCGTGGCATATATTACCCGCCGGACAATCTCATATTCTGCCGGTGAAAAAACATGATCACCTATTTCACTATCAATGATTGCTAAACTTTGAGCATCAGTTACGTGCCATTCCATTGCCATTCAGCTCTGAGATACCAGCTTTCAGCTTATCAGTTTCAGGAACGCTGAGTGCTGAGTATTTTGATTTTTACTCAGCACTGATAAATTCAGGACTCAGCATTAGAAGAAGGACGAGTCAAAAGCGGAGACAGGAAGGCGACTAAAGCGCCAATCAGAAAACCAGAGATATTACGAACTAGAGGCAACCAATCGCTGGTGCGGGTCACCACTGGTCCAATACCAAAGGCAATAAACAAAATTCCCCACAAAGGTGAAAAAATTAACGCCCATTGCCAAGCAAAACCCTGTCCTTCTTTTTGGGGGTGAGCTGCAAATCCACAAATTATTCCCCCCACAACTGAGGTAATCAGTGTCAGTATCCATTGTTCCCTAGGTAGTCCAGGAACCACTGAGCAACCACCTTGAAGTAAACAGCCTTTAACTGAACTTAAGGCTTGTAAAATGGCTTGGTCTTCGCCTTCGTCTCGGACAAAATACAAATTACCGAAGCGGGTTTGTAATTCTATCCAGAAAGTTCGGGGTAGAAGTTCATAAACGGCATCTCCCACACTAAAGCTGAGAATGTTACCGCCACGAGAATCAGCAACTAGCAAAATACTTTTGTCATCTAAACCCCAATAATTAATCACTGCTCGACCTGGGGTGCGGTCATACTGGGTTAATACCCGCAGTTTCCAGCCAGTTTCACCTTCAAATTGCTCTAAATCTGTTACCAGTTCTGATTCTTGAATATCTGTGAGAGTTTTAGCTAAATCTATAACTGGAGTTTGAAAGTTGGGTAATAAGTCAGGATTATCATAAGCCAGTGCTGGAGGGGAGTGCATTACCCACATTGACCCAGCCAAGAAAAATACAGCAATAGATACTAGAGTTCGTCGCCAAAAACAAGACTGCATGGACGTTGTTATATAAATATAGACAGTAGAAGTGAACAAGTTGTTTTAAAAGACTATGGGAAAAGTGATACTTCTTTACACTTGTTTACTTTACTCTAATCTAAGGTATTTAAGCAAAGGTTAGTTATTGGTCATTAGTCATTGGGAAGTTACCATCTTCTCCCCCCTGCTCCCATTCGGCTACGCTCACGGCAAGCCTGCCTCTTCTCCCCTACTCTCTTCTCCCCTACTCCCTACTCCCCACACCCTTCTTAATTTCTCGTTCTCGCAACGTTAGGGGTGGTTTTTCATGAATTGGTAGGCGTTCGACTCGCCTCGCGGGTTTTGGGCGTGTAAAGGACTTCCAAGCAGTTTTCACACCTACAACTAGGCTGCGAGTACTTATCTGCACATTTTTAGCTTGTTTTCTCGCACTATCCAGGCTTTGGTCAACTTGCTTAACAACTTTACCTGCGCTTTGTACACCTTCACTGACATCATCGGTTAAATCTGTGATTTCCATCCCAGTTTTGCGGATGGAAATTAAAGTAGGTGGTAACTCCCGTGAGAGAGTGTCAAACAGCTTTTCTGCACTGCGAGCAGCACGCGCTAACTCCTGCAAAGCGGGTATAGCCGCTACCAATACAGCAGTCAGACTGGCGGCGACTAATAATAAAGACAGTCCCAACCAAAACAGGGGATCAATCACGGTTATGCCATCATATATGAGCGTTACAATTGCTGGGAAAGAGAATCTGAGTCTGTTTGAGCTTGTTGTTGCTTCAAGTTTTGGCTTTCGCGTTGACTAGCATCTACACCAGCTGCGATCGCTTCTTGCAGTTTCTCTAAGGTATCATCCCAATTTCTCACGGCACTGGCAGAAAGTCGATCTGCCTGAATTTGTACACTTGTTGATAAATCTTCTGCTAAATCAGGGATAGCATTAGCAGACTTTTGTAAAATTTTCCGAGTTTCGCGTCCTGTGCGTGGGGCTACGAGCAAACCAGTTAAGGCCCCAATCGTAGCTCCCAGCATGAAACCACCAAAAAATACTCCAGAACGATTATTAGACATATTAATTGTTTCTCTCCTTACACCTATTTTAGGCGTGATATTTCCCCTAGCAAGATTGAAATAATTCTATCTATTTAATTTATTTTGACAATATATCAGCCAAAAATGTTGCTTTTATTTAGCTGCCGTCTTTTTTCTTGATGTCAACCCTTTCCAGTTGAATGAACCTCCCCAGAATCGCTTTCCTAACAATAACAGGCTGATAATTTGACGTACTTGTTGGATTTGTACCTGTAGCTTTTCGTTTCCTTGGCGCAGGCTATGAATTTTTTGCTGGCTAATCCCAATATTTTCAGGTGCTTTATACAATACCCCATGACTATGACGTTCATAGGCGTTTAGTTTATCAGCTATCCGCCCTATCCACTGCTTTAGTTTCCACACTCGCCAAGCTATGTAGAGTAATACCAGTGAAATGAGAGTGTTAATTACGACAACTGTCGTTACCATTATTTATCTTTACCAAGATTATTTTTAGAAACCTATTTTGTATCGCTTTCATTTCGTTCTGACTTAATGATAGCGATAGAACCTCACAGTTAATCTGATTTCACATCTTCAAACTCCCCCCTGCGCCCTGCGCCCTGCCCCCCTGCCTCTTCTCCCTTGCCTCTTCTTCAAGTTGCCAGAACCGAGTTATCACGCTAGTGTGGAGAGCTGCTATTGCTCTCGGCGTAGTAATTTCTCTTAGGATCTTCAGATAACTGGAACTATGATTGAGCTTGGTTCACTGGTGCAGTCCCAGAACAACTATTTGGGAATAGGAAAAGTTACTGAGATATCTCCACCTGATGTGATGGTCGAGTATTTCTGCTCAGGAGGGCAACGCCTCCAAAAAACTTTACCTTTAGATTCCCTCTCTCAAGTTAAACTTCAGCCTCAAACCCGATGCTACCTTAGCTCTCCCACCCAGGATACATGGTTAATTGGCCGAATTTGCACCTGGGATGAAGATGCAGAAATGTATCAAATTGATTTACCAGACAAGAAAACCACAATTGCCACGGAACAGGAAATTTATGTCCGTTGCAATATACCCATCACAGACCCGATTGATACTCTGGCAATGAAGGGTCACGAAACACCCTACTTTCATGACAAAAGATTAACTTTTGTTAAATCTCTGATTAAACAACGCGCTATGAGTCGCGGGATGAGAGGGTTGATTTCGGCGAACATTGAACTTTATCCTCACCAAGTGGAAGTTGTTCGGCGGGTACTGGAAGACCCAATTCAGCGCTATTTATTAGCAGATGAGGTGGGACTCGGAAAAACCATCGAAGCGGGCGCGATTCTCCGTCAATTCCTGATCGATGAACCAAAAAAAGGTGCTGTGGTATTGGTTCCGCAGTATTTACTCCCACAATGGCGGGCTGAGTTAGAAAATAAATTCTACATCTCCCATTTTGGTAAACGGGTAGTGGTGCTGGCGCTGGAAGATGTCCACAGAATCAACCAGAAGGCGAATATCGGCTGCTTAATTTTAGATGAAGCCCACCATATTGCGTCTATGGCAACTTCTAGGGATGCAGCAGTGCGTCAGCGTTTTGAGTCTTGTAAAACTCTGGCTCATAAAAGCGATCGCTTACTTTTATTATCTGCTACTCCTGTCCTCAACCACGAGCAAGATTTTCTGGCCATGTTGCATCTGCTCGATCCTGTAACCTATAAATTGCATGATTTAGCAGGTTTTCGCGCTAGAGTGCAAAATTGCCAGGAAATTGGCAGATTTCTCCTTTCTTTTCAAGAAGGTGCAAATGACACTGTTCTGAAAACTCATCTCAAGGAACTGCGAAAACTGTTTGCAGAGGATGAGTATTTGCTCAATCAGGCGGACAATTTAGAAAAGTCTTTAAAAGCCAAATCCACTGAGCAAAATCAAATTATCTCAGCAATTCGGAGCCACATTAGCGAAACCTATCGGCTACATCGGCGAATGCTGCGTAACCGTCGCGCTGCGGTGGAAGATGTCATCTTTGATCGAGATGTGACACCAAAAGAAGAATATGATTTAGATGAGCGATCGCTTGATATTCATGAACTCATAGAAAAATGGCGTACCACCGCCCCGAAAGAACAGCCCTATCAGCAAATTTTTCTGCTGTTATTCCTCGCTTCTGGGACTTGGTTAGGAATTTTAGAACAGGTAATTAACGCCCGTTTAACTGGTAAAACCCCACCTCAACTGATTCCAGAGTTCAAAGAAAATGAGCTTCGCATCTTAACTACAACCCCTAAATTCGCAGGGGAAGAAGAGATTTTGCAATCGGGTTTAAAGATTCTGCGTCAATCTGTAGATGAGGGCGAACGCACAGAAAATTTGACTACAGTGCTGCTAAATCAGCTAGCTACATACTTCAAAATTTCCGCAAGTGTTCGCAGAAATAAGCCAGAATTAATCACCAGAATACAGCATAGAATTCGCCGACCCATTCCTGGGGATGTTCTGCCGAAAATTGTCGTATTTACAAGTTTTGTCCAATCTTGTAAACAAATTGTCCAACGTTTATCTGATAGCTTTGGTGCAGAGACAGTTGCTAGCCATCAATTGGGCGAACCACGAGAAAAAGTGGCGGAAAACTTAACGAGATTCCAGAATAATCCTGACTGCTTTATTTTAGTATGCGATCGCTCTGGAGAAGAAGGACTGAACCTGCAATTTGCCGACTGCTTCATTCACTTTGACTTACCTTGGTCTCCCAATAAATTAGAGCAAAGAATTGGCAGATTTGACCGCATTGGTAGTAAAATCGGAGTTCAATCTTATGCTTTGCTTGGTCCTTTCTTAGAAGATAGTCCTCAAAATGCTTGGTATCAAGTTCTCAAAAATGGGTTTGACATCTTTGAAAGATCAATCGCCAGTCTACAATTTTATGTAGATGAAAAACTGCAAGAATTAGAAACAGCTTTGTTTCAATCAGGTGCGGCGGGATTATTGTCTATGATTTCACCAATTCAGCAACAAATTACCGCCGAAACCTTGAAAATTAGTGAGCAAACTGCACTCGATGAAATTGATATTCTCGATGAAGAGACCACCCAGTATTTTCAAGACCTTGATGATTATGATGCCAGTCATGTAGAAATTAAACAATCAGTTGAAGGCTGGATGTGTGACGCACTGGGATTTAAATCAGTTAATAATCCCAATTCCGCAGAAATTAAGCGTTATCAACCAACAACGCGCACTTTGGTTTCTCTTGACGAGTTAAAAACTCACTTTGCTAATAATAATACAGACCAATTTGGGACTTACAATCGCCGGATAGCAAACCAAAATTCTGGTACTAAACTTTTCCGCATTGGCGAAGGATTAATAGAAGCACTCGTCAGCCATATAAATTGGGATGATAGAGGTAAAGCTTTTGCTGTCTGGCGCACCGATGAAACTTGGGATGCGAAAGAAGGTAAAGAATGGTTTGGTTTCCGATTCAATTTTGTAGTGGAAACACATTTAGAAGCCGTCAAGCAGGTTTTAACAACCCACAAACTCGATAATTCTCAACTCAAAACCCTGAAGCGGCGGGTTGATGCTTTATTCCCCCCCATGCTAGAAACTATCTTTGTTGATGGTCGCTCTAATCCCATGAGTTTGGTGGAAGATAAATCGCTGTTAAATATTCTCCAACGACCTTATAAAGATAGAAACAGTGATAGAGCCAGAGATTTTAATCTAGCAAAAGAGCGCTTAGGAATTATTGATGCTTTTGTCGATGCTAACGAGTGGAAAAATTTCTGCAAACAAGCTCGTAGTAGTTCTGGGGAATTACTCTTAAACCATCCTAAATTTATCGCACTGCACGAACAATATGCTCAAATTGCCGAGCAGAAATTGAACAAAAAAGTAGAGCAATTAAAGCTGCGTTTAAAACGGCAAAAAGATGATTCAGTACTTGCTGAAGAATTGCAAATAGAAAGTGCATTGAGTACAGCAATTTTAGATGGAATTCGCCAGCCTCAGATTCGACTTGATTCTGTCGGCTTCATCGTTGTATCAGGAAATAACCCTTTGTAAATCTTCTCATAATGCTACAAGGGACTCAGATCCCTGACTGCTTCAAGAAGTCGGGGATCTTTTCTTTTCTATTTGTCACTTATTTAAGATTGCTCTATATAAATGAAAGTACAGATTTCGCAAATATCTCACTAGTTGAGTAAAATGCGACAAATTAAGAGATAATCATAAATAATTTCTTATTCACTAAAAACTTGATTAAAACAAGTACCAATCACATTTACCATACTAAATATAGTTGTCAAGTAACTTTTTGTTAATTTTTGAATGTAGTGAAGCCATACTTAATCTTCATAAACTTATAACTCCCTTTATTAAGTTTTTAATAATAGTTGTCTCAGGTTGTATATGCAGACGTAATCTGTCGCCTAAATTGTGTAATCTAAAAACAACTAAGCTAATGATAAACTTGAGGTCTTAATGACTCCTAAAATTCTGCGCCAGCTTTGGTCTGTAGTTGAAAATTCTCAAACCAAGATTCTATTGCAGATGGACGATGCTAGCTTGGTACAATGGCTGGTAAAACAGACCACAAAGCAAGCATTGTTAGATCCCAACGAAACTGATTACCTCAGTGATTACGTTCAATCCCGGCTCACCCTCATCCGTGATCTGGCTTATGAACGCCAGTAATCAAGCCCACAGGCAATAAGTTAAAACTATTGGCTATGGGCTATCAACTATGATTTTTTTTGAGGCAAATAACCTTCAACTAAGCAATCAGAACCGACAACACGCCAACTCACCCGTTCCAAGTTCAGGGCTTCGGTCATGATGGTCAAACCTAAATCACCTACAGGTGTAGCAGCATGACTACCACCAATGATTTTAGGCGCAATAAAGGCCAGAATTTTTTGTACTGCACCTTGAGCGATCGCACTGGCGGCCAAAGTACCGCCACACTCCCATAGCACGCTACAAAAACCGCGATCGGATAAATTGGTCATAACCAACTCTGGTGTCAGGGATGTTAACTCTACCACCTCAACCCCCTGTTGGCGCAAAAAACTTTGGAAACCCGGTGAGCTACCCTCCTCTGTGAACACCAAGGTGGGAGCTTCCGCAGTTTGCCACAGGCGGGCATCTTCAGGCAAGTTGAGCTGACGACTCATCACCACCCGCAAAGGATTATGCGCTCCTACCTGATGACTGGTTAAGTAAGGATTATCTTTTCGGACTGTATTACCACCGACAATGATTGCATCACACCCAGCTCGCAGTTGATGAACTTCACTACGAGCATCTTGGTTTGTCACCCAAGCACTGTGACCAGAGGTAGTAGCAATTTTGCCATCTAAAGTCATGGCATATTTTAAAATCCCCAAAGGTCGTTTATGAACAATGCGGTGGATAAAAGCTTCATTGAGTTGATAACAGGCTTCTGCTTCTACTCCGACAACAACCTCTACACCTGCGGCACGTAAACGGGCAATACCGCCGCCACCTACCAGGGGATTCGGGTCAACTATACCAACGACTACCTTCGCCACACCAGCTGCGATTAAAGCTTCCGAACAAGGGGGAGTGCGTCCGTGATGATTACAAGGTTCCAGATTCACGTAGACTGTCGCACCACGAGCGCGATTTTCTTGAGTAGAGTCCGCTCCCACACCTGCGGCTTTCAAGGCAAAAACTTCTGCATGAGGTTCGCCAGCACAGGGATGAAAACCTTCCCCAACTATTTCGCCATCTTGGACAACAACCGCCCCTACGAGGGGATTAGGTGAAGTGCGACCCAAAGCACGACGCGCCAGTGTCAAACACCGTTGCATCATCGCCCGGTCAAATTCACTGCCTATTTTCTGTTTCTCTGGTAAATCAGATTCAACAGGCGATCGCCCAAGCTCTGTTTCTGGGATGCCTGGAGGGCTTTTGTCAGTTCGCAATTTCAGCCCATTTTCCTGAGTATCATTGGTTAGAGATACATTTGTTTGAGCAACCACTGGGAGATTATCCATTTTCAATATTTTGCACGCTAGTTGCTGTGATCGTGATACTTAAACAGTAATATCCAGGTGTTATTGTTTGCTATGTGGTTTCTTCATCAACTCTAGCTCGATTGAACCTATTACCTAACTCTGCTCTAACAATTTCATTTTTTGCCACCAAATATTTAAGGGATAATAAACTACAGGGGCCCAAAGACTACTGAGAATGGCAGAAGCCAGAGCTACACGTTGATAATATGCCCAAATAGATTCCACTGGGCGTAAGCTTTGCCCACTTCCCGTATAGCTCATTACAGTTAATTGCAATCCAAAGATAGTTTCTGCCACAATTGCCATGACAAAGACAATTAAAGCAATAGAAATAAAATCTTCTTCGATAAAACGCTGCTTTTGCAACAAACCAGTCAAAAAGCCGACAAAGCCCAAAGTAATTGCATGGGTAGGACTAGGTGATGTCATCGCATCTTGAAGTAGTCCCAGAACTATCCCTGCTAACATTCCTTCCCACACAGAGCGTTTGACACTCCAAGCCACCACCCAAATTAATAGCCAATTAGGCCCAATTCCCAATAATTCCATTCCCAAAAAGCGGGTTGGTAACATCAATACACAAAACAGCACCGATCCAACCGTTATTGCCCAATCTAGCAATTTACGTGTACCTGGATGCCAGCGCTCAAGAGGCTTATGTAACATTTTAAATTTTCGCCGTGGCGCTCTAGGCTTAGTCTGCCTGCTACCTCTAAATGAAGGCATCTTCATTATTTTGAAATATTTTAACTAATCTAACTAAACTTTTATAGCCACCGCCTTGGCGGTTAAAACAGTGCTAATAACGGGGTTTATCCGACCTAAACGCGCCGCTACTGGTTTCAGCAAAGCTATGCTCTTGGGCTTGACAGCACTTGAGTTTAGTTTGCCAATTATGGGTTTATCGGCTATACCTACTCTGTCTTTTGAGTGAACGGATATACCACTACCCAATCTAATGACAGTATCGGCGGGAAAAGCTCAACTCTTGCAACTGATGCTGGAGATTGCTTTAAATCTAGAGATTTTACTCGTCCTACTGGTACACCAGCCGGATATCTCTGACTATAGGTAGATGTGGAAATTAAATCTCCAACTTGAACATTGGGAACTTTTTCATAAAACTCTAGCGTAGCTTCCGCCGAAGCATCTCCCCGCAAAACACCCTTGGCTGCGGTGCGGTTAATTGTTACACCCACTTGACTCTTAAGGTCACTAATTAACAACACACGACTAGTATTAGGAGTGACACTTTCTACTAAACCCACCAAACCACCATCAGTTTTGACAATAAAACCTTCTTTAATGCCTGCATTGGAACCACGATTCAGGGTCACTTGTTGCCACCAGTGGTCAGCACTACGTCCCACTACCCGCGCCGGAATTGGGCGCGATGTCAGTGGCGCTTTCTCCACGTAGCCTAATAAATCCTGGAGCTTTTCATTTTGATTTTCTAAATCAGCTATGCGCGTTTGCAACTCTAAGAAGCGGGCATCATTCAGACGTTCTTCTGGACTTGGCCCTGTTTGTAACATTTGCAACGGACGACTGACAAATTGGTACATTTCCCACAGAAAATTACCCTGAGTCTGTCTCAGCATCCAGACACTACTCAGGACTACAGTTAGTAACCCAAGTTGTAGTAATTTCCGATCCCACCAACGACGTGAAGTAACCATCTATACCTATTTTTATAAATTCACAAGATATTGAATTCTATTTATATGAAGACTAAATCCAACTCAAATAGAACCCAATATCTGATATTTTTGATTATGTATTCCGAAAACGCCCACTGAAAACTCGCTCTAGTTGTTTAAAGTTTTCTAACACACGACCTGTTCCCAGTACAACACAACATAGAGGATCAGCAGCAATGTGGGTGACAATTCCTGTTTCATGACTAATTAGGGTATCTATGCCTTTGAGCAAAGCACCACCACCAGCTAGCATGATTCCTCGGTCAATAATGTCCGAGGCTAATTCTGGAGGTGTGCGTTCCAGTGTCCGCTTCACAGCTTCTATAATCACTGCTAGCGGTTCCATCATACATTCACGAATTTCTGCACCTTTAAGGGTGACAGTTCTGGGTAAACCAGAAAGCAAGTGTAAGCCTCTGACTTCCATCATCGCATCATCTTGATCATTCGTGGGATAGGCTGAACCAATGCGAATCTTGATATCTTCAGCAGTTCGTTCTCCAATTACCAAGTTATGAACTTTTTTCAGATAAACAATAATGGCTTCAGTGAGTTCATCACCAGCGATGCGTACTGATTCGCTGATTACAGTACCCTGGAGACTCAGCACGGCAACTTCTGTTGTGCCACCACCAATATCAATAATCATGTTGCCTGTGGCTTCAGAAACAGGTAGCCCAGCTCCTATTGCTGCTGCTATTGGCTCATCAATTAGATACACTTCTCTAGCCCCGGCTTGGGCAGCTGCATCCATTACTGCCCGTCTTTCTACTCCAGTAACCCCACTGGGTATGCCAATGACGATCCGAGGTAAAATTAAGGATCTACCCTCATTTACACGCTGAATAAAGTGTTTTAACATCAGCTCGGCTGTATCAAAATCAGCGATGACACCATCACGCAAAGGACGGAGGGCAATCACATTTCCAGGTGTCCGTCCGAGCATTTTTTTGGCTTCTTCGCCAACTGCTAACGCTACCTTTTCGTTTTGATCAATAGCAACTACAGAAGGTTCTTGAAGTACGATGCCTTTACCAGATACATAAACTAGGGTGTTGGCAGTACCGAGGTCGATACCCATGTCCCATGATGAGCGAAAGTTCCTAAAAAGCCCCACGCGTCTCTACGCCCCTTATTTGTGATATTTGTTGGCTAAAAACTGTTAAAGTTAATAGTGCTGGATTTTATTATGTTTTTTACCTTGAGTCCAGCAGGCTAGCTATTGTTCTGCGAACCTTTAGTTATCCTTACTGACTTTTAGGTGTCCGTTTCCTTGATATTCTCTAACTAATTCAATATATCCGCGCAATTTTTAATTTTGTCCAAACGATTCCTCTCATTTTTATACGCAGTTTTGCTGTTAAGTTTTTAACATATTTTCCATCAATCCACAATTGGCTATGATAAATATCCAAACATATAAGTAATTTTGTACTAGAAGGTAACACCCATGAGCATTAACATTGTCACCCTTGTTGGTCGTGTCGGCGGCGATCCAGATATTAAATATTTTGAGTCTGGCGCTGTTAAGTGTAAATTAACCCTAGCAGTGAATCGGCGATCGCGTAAAGATGATAAGCCCGACTGGTTCACCTTAGAACTTTGGGACAAAACCGCCGAAGTAGCGGGTAATTATGTCCGCAAAGGCAGCTTGATTGGAGTCAAAGGTTCCTTAAAGTTTGACACATGGAGCGATCGCCAGACCGGAGCAAACCGTTCTACACCAGTAATTAGAGTAGAGCAATTAGACTTGTTAGGTTCTAAGCGGGATACAGAAAGCGGAATGGCAGATATGTCTTCAGAACACTTTTAATTAGGCTATAAGCATGAATCATTGCTAATGGCTAATAACTAATTTGCAGTGTCACAGATGCTTCTACTTGCTGTTCACCACCAATTACAGGAGTGGAAGCATCGGCGCTAGATAACTTAGCAACCTCAGCACGTTGTAACATCGGTGGTGGGGGCGCACTTGCACCATTAATTTGAATACCTATCACTTCCTTCGCCTGTAAACCCAGGGTACTAAAAACAGCATTAGCTTGTTGTTGAGCATCTTGGGTGGCTAGCCTGAGTGCTTGTTGTTGAGCAGAGGCGATCGCTTGATCACTAGCAATAAAACTAACACCGTTTATTTGCGTAGCACCAGCTTTTACAGCTTCATCCAAAAGCGTCCCAGCTTGCTCAGTCGGAATGCGAAAACTCACAGTATTATTAGCAACATATCCAGTAATACGTTGGACATTATCCGTATAACTATAAACTGGATTAAGGCGGATACCAGTAGTTTGTAATTTTTCCACATTTCGGCCTTTCAGCAAAGCGACCACAGATGATGACCTGCGAGCCGCTTCTTGTTGTGCTGACTGTGCTGTTTTACTCTGAACCTCCACAGACAGACTAACTTGTGTCAGGGTAGTAGAAATTGTTTCCACACCACGACCGCTAACTGTCAGAGTTCGCAACAATTTTTCTTTTGCTTGAGCTAACCCAGGCGGGATAAAAGTTATACATACTAGCAAAGCTAATGGCAATATTTTCAAACAGTTCCCAGTCCGAAACCGAAAACCGGATAAAGCGGCTCTATACATAAAAATTTGCACTCCTCTGAAAACGTATCTCGTGATTCACAGTTAACTATTGCTATTTCTGAACTATTTTGAACTCACTGCTTTCTTGTACAGACGCGACTAATCGCGTCTGTACAATTTCTGATATGTTCTTACTTTGACACTGCCATAGTCAGAAGTAGGAACGGTTACATTTTTGGAAACTCAGAAAATTCAATTACAACTTGTGGAGATTCTTTAATGGCATACTGGCTGCTAAAAACCGAACCAAAAAAATATTCTTACTTTAATTTAGAACAAGATGGTAGTACAGTTTGGGATGGGGTGAATAATGCTCTAGCGCTCAAACATATCCGAAATATGCTTCTTGGCGACTTAGCATTTATTTATCATACAGACCAAGAAAGACAAATTATTGGCATAGCAGAGGTGATCAGCCAGCCTTACCCTGATCCCACTTTAAACGATGCCAAACGGGTAGTTGTGGATGTAAAGCCACTCAGAAGAGTCTCTGCACCTCTGGCACTAGCCCAAATTAGGCAGAATGAAGAATTTACAGATTTTGACTTGCTGCGGCTTCCTAGACTCTCAGTTGTGCCAGTATCCGAATTTTACTGGCAACGCCTGATTTCATTGACCGACAGCACAAAATAATTTAGTGGATAGCTTAGAATATATGTTGTTTTCGATCAAGGAGTAAAAATAAGAGCAGGATTTTCGCAGCACACATTAGGATTTTTGCACAACATAATGCAGTTTTTAGATGCAATCAACGTATATTGCCCCCTGCTGGCGAGTACCACAGAAACAGCAGACAGTTCAATGGTGATAGGCGCAGTCCTACTGAGTTTGGTAGTAATTTATCTATCCAGTAAACTGGGCGGAGAGTTATCCAACCGAATAGGTTTACCGCCTGTCTTAGGTGAACTATTAGGAGGTGTAGTTGTTGGCATCTCTGTTTTGCATCTGTTAGTTTTTCCAGAAGGTGGCACAGATAGTTCTAACTCCTTAATCATGACCTTCCTGCAAATCACTGCGGGTTTAACTCCTGAAGCTACCCCAGCCGTATTTGAGGCCCAATCAGAAGTCATTTCCGTCTTAGCAGAATTAGGTGTGATTATTCTGCTATTTGAAATTGGTTTGGAGTCGAACTTAAAAGACCTGATTTCAGTCGGGGCGCAAGCTGCCATAGTGGCAGTAGTGGGTGTAGTAGTGCCTTTTACTGCTGGTACTGTGGGACTGATGGCCTTATTTGGTGTCACTGCTGTGCCAGCAATTTTTGCCGGGGCGGCCTTGACTGCCACTAGTATTGGTATTACTTCCAAGGTGCTGTCAGAATTAGGCAAACTCACTTCCAAAGAAGGGCAGATTATTCTAGGTGCTGCTGTTATGGACGATGTATTAGGAATCATCGTTCTCGCAGTAGTTGCCAGCCTAGCCAAAGATGGCGCAGTAGACGTGGGCAACGTCATTTATCTGATTATCAGTGCCAGTAGTTTTCTGATCGGTGCAGTCGTACTAGGTAATATTTTCAATAATACCTTTGTCGCGATCGCTAACCAACTCAAAACACGCGGAGAACTAGTGATACCCGCATTCACCTTCGCCTTTGCGATGGCATACCTAGCCTCTGTTATCCATTTAGAAGCAATTCTGGGAGCTTTTGCGGCTGGTTTAGTCTTAGAAGAAACCGATAAACGCAAAGAATTGCAAAAGCAAGTGATACCTATTGCCGATATGCTAGTGCCAATTTTCTTTGTGACTGTTGGGGCAAAAACTGACCTGGGAGTATTGAACCCAGCCATCCCTAGCAATAGAGAAGGTCTAATTATGGCAATTTTCCTGATCACAGTGGCCATTATCGGTAAAGTGATTACAGGTTTCAGTGTATTTGGTCAACCCCAAATCAACCGTTTAGCAATTGGTGTCGGGATGATTCCTCGCGGTGAAGTCGGGTTAGTCTTTGCTGGTGTCGGTGCTGCTAGCGGTGTTCTGTCTAAATCATTAGGCGCAGCAATTATCATGATGGTAATCACTACGACCTTTATCGCTCCCCCATTGTTACGGTTCGTATTTCCAGAATCAGACAACTTGGTAACAGATGCAGACAAACTGATTTTAGACCGTGCAACTGGAACACCTTTGGTCGTTGAAAAACCTCCATCCATAGTGTCTACAATAAATGATGGTAATAATCGGGAAGACAGTCTTAATTCTGGGGAAAATTCATCAAAAACCTAAGTAAATTGAAATGTTAAAGACTGGGGACTAGGCTTCGCTGTGAGCGTTAGCCGAACGGGACTAGGGGCTAGGAAAGAGTGTTTCTGATACCCAATCCCCAATCCCCAATCCTTAATCCCCAATCTCAGGAAACATAATCTATAAATCTCCGTCGTTGGAGACTATCAATTTTAGTTTTTGTCTGACTACTATTAGCATTCAAAATGTTATATTTTGCCAGTTTCACTCTGCCTTATAACGTTAATTTAGATACTTTAAAGCAATTACCCACTTCGCACCACAAATTTGATCACATCAATTAAAAGTAGTTGAAAATTTTTAGTCAAAACATTGATTGCCAGCCAGCCATTAGAAAATTCAGCCTCAATAAAAGGCTAAGTCAAGTCTGACTCACTAATATTGACTGAGTGCGGTTAATTTTGGCAATATTTTCGTTGCATCTGAAATACTTTGATCTGGTTAATATTATATCCTGATAGGATGGCAAAGTTAGAGGGAATACTAGCAACTTAAGCCATTAATTGTGTCTTGATAACAGCACACAAGTCACAAAAGGATCAAAGATCAAGATTAGGTTGTAACAGTGTGACGATTAGCCAATATGTTGAGATATTGATGGCTCCCATGAACGCGAATCAGGAGAAAGGATTGTGAAATTACACTGGTTACTACCCAGTACTGTAGGAACTATTGTCTTACTATCGTCGCCGGCTGTAGCAGCAAGACTGGAATCTTGGCGTTTTGATGCCAATCAAAATCGTCTGGAAATTAACACAACCGGCGCTGTTCAACCCCAAGCACAACTGATATTCAACCCTACACGTCTGGTCATTGATTTACCCGGCACGACCTTTGGGCGGCCGCAGTCTACACAGCAGATAGGTGGTGCTATTCGTGCTGTCCGTGTGGGGCAGTTTGACCCACAAACAACGCGCCTAGTTGTGGAAGTCAGTCCAGGGTATACCCTAGATCCCCAGCAGGTACAATTTGAAAACGTCAGTGCCAATCGCTGGAGAGTCCAATTACCAAGGCTAATGCCAGAGCAAGCCGAAAGCTCTTCCAGAAATATTTACAATGTAGTAACTGTTGACTCTGATGCTGATAATAAACCAGACTTTTCTAGTCAAGTAGCCAGCGCCACACCCAGTAATCAAGTAGCCAGCGCCACACCTGGAAAAACTCAAATTCAGAACTTACAGGTGACGGGGGATGGGTTGTTTTTGCGGACTAGTGGCAGTAATCCTCAAGTTAAAATTAATCGGAGTCGCGATCGCAATACCATTTTTATGGATATCGCTGACGCGAGTTTATCATCCAGTCTGACGCAGCGAAATAGTGAAATTAACAGACATGGTGTGAGTCGCATCGAATTGACTCCCTTAAACAGCCAACCACCTGGTGTCCGCATGACCTTACGGGTAAACAAAGATAGCCCAGACTGGCGTGCAACTACTAGTAGTGCTGGTGGTTTAGTGGTTCTACCTTCTCGCGTCGTCACATTACCGGGCAGTAATAATTCCAATAACTCGCAGAACAATCAGCCCTCAACCCCCTCTACTCGCAACATCCCAGTTGCCAATAATTCGCCAGCCACAATTCAGTCTGTAGAATTAGGTAATAATGATACGCAGTTATTGATTAGATCGGATAAAACAGTAAATGCCACTAGTGGATGGGATAGATCCTCTGGTTTGTTCCGAATCACTATTCCCAATGCTAAGTTAGCAGCCAATGTTACTGGCCCAAATTTTAGTGCCAATAGTCCCATCCTCCGGGTACGCTTGCAACCTCAAGGTAATACAGTGGTTGTTTTGGTACAACCAGCATCAGGAGTACAAATTGGGGAATTAAACCAAGTCAGCAATCAGATGTTGGCTCTACAGTTACAAGGCTCTCGTCGGGGTACGACTTCACTTCCAGTACCCCCAGTAGCACTACCACCCCTACCACCACCAACCCAAGGGCAACTCCCAAGTCCAACTGCTCCTCCCCCACCTAGATCCCAGCCAGCGCCACGCCCTGCACCCAAAACCAGAGCAGTGGTGATGATTGACCCCGGACACGGTGGTAGAGACCCCGGCGCAGTTGGTATTAGCGGACTCCGTGAGAAGGATGTAATTTTGCCAATTAGCCAAAGGGTAGCCGCGATTTTGCAGCAAAATGGTGTCCAAGCAGTACTAACGCGTGATTCAGATTATTTTGTCAGCCTGCAAGGACGAGTGGATTTAGCACAAAGAGCTAAGGCTGATTTATTCGTCAGTATTCATGCTAATGCTATTAGCATGAGTCGTCCAGATGTCAATGGTTTGGAAACATATTATTACGGCAGTGGTCAGGGTCTAGCTCGCTCAATTCATAGCAGCGTTCTTCAAAATGTCACTATTCGAGATAGAAAGGTGCGGCAAGCTAGATTTTACGTCCTCAGAAGAAGCTCTATGCCCTCAGTGCTGGTGGAAGTGGGTTTTGTTACAGGTGCAGAGGATGCGGCTAGGCTCAGAACCACAGCTTACCAAAATCAAATGGCCGATGCGATCGCTCGTGGTATCCTCCAGCATCTACAACGAAGATAAGCAATTGTATTTATTGTTGTCTGATACTGATATGTAGCAAAGTGCTGAGTCGGGAGTGCTGAGTACAAACCCAGTTGCTTCAAGGATTTCAAGTCATCAAAACTGTCCTAACTGCCTTGGCAATTGCTATATATAAAATCTCTCTTTAGCGGGATGACGACATTCAAAGATATGATATAATTCATAGCCATTAGCAGTGGCTTTAAGACGAGTAAACAATTTTGTGCTGCAAAGAAAGTTCTGATCTGTGAAAGCCGCAGGTCAGAATTTTATTGTTAAAGTCGAAATCTTGGTACTATAAAAGGCCAGAAAACGCACCTAATTTGAGTTTTATATCCATAAACCTAAATCAATATCTACCTGTGTATTCATCCTCCATCTTTGACGGACATCTAGACGATTTTTCTGCTCAAGAACCTCAACGCGCCCCAATTGGCGTTTTTGACAGTGGTGTGGGTGGGCTGACAGTCCTAAGACAACTTTATCGCCATCTACCGAACGAATCCATTATTTACTTTGGAGATACAGCTCGTTTGCCTTATGGCATTCGTTCACAAGCCGAAATTTTACAGTATGTGCGCGAAATCCTCAACTGGATGCAACAGCAACGCGTGAAAATGGTAGTTATGGCTTGCAATACAAGTTCTGCCCTTGCACTAGAAATAGTCCGTAGGGAATTTAGTATGCCGATTATCGGAGTTATCTTACCGGGAGCGAAAGCAGCAGTGGTGGAAGGCAAACGTATCGGTGTCATTGCTACCCCAGCCACAGCTAAAAGTAATGCTTATCGCCGCGCTATTCTCGAAATTGATCCGAATGTCCAAGTCTGGCAAGTCAGTTGTCCTGAGTTCGTGCCACTAATTGAGCAGAATCGCATCAATGACCCTTACACTCATGAAGTAGCACGCTCATATTTAGAGCCGTTGATACAGCAAGAAATTGATACTTTGGTTTACGGCTGTACCCATTATCCTCATCTTGCACCAGTACTGCGATCGCTTCTCCCCTCTCAAGTCAAATTAGTTGACCCAGCTGTTCACGTTGTCGCAGCCTGTACTCAAGAATTAGACCTACTAGGCTTGAGCAATACAAATCCCCCACTACCCACTCGCTTCGCTGTCAGTGGTTGTCCACAACAGTTTGCGAAATCCAGTGTACAGTGGCTAGGACATACTCCCACAGTTGAAGTTGTGGATTTCAGTGATACTGCAATTTCTCACTTTTAAATGGCTTTATACTCAGCACTCAGCATTCCCTATTCAGCACTCGTTGTCCGGGCGGGTTTACTCAGGATTTAGAAGAATTACAGACTGGCGGCTTCAACCCGCCGCTACCCACTCAGCACTCAGCACTCAAAACTCAGTCACCTGATGAGTTACTGTCATATCTTGATTGTGCTTTTCTGGGTTAGTCGCAGGTAAATTTCTCGGAGCAGATTTGTTGCCGGTTTTCTTTGCCAGCGCTAATAATAGGTAGACTGTAAACAAATATCCAGCAGCTAAAATAAAAGTCAACATAGGTATCTTCCCGTAAATCATCGTTCTACCAGCACCCTACTTAATGGAATATGTAATTTTTTAGGTTAAAAGAAATGTAACCAACCAAGTAAACCTTGATGGCTGAATTTGCTATACTAGATTTTTCCGTAAACTGAAAATTATCTACGGTTAACTAATAATTATGAAACTGATTTTTTTGCAGACCACACACACCACAACAGTTACATTGCTAAACAGCAATCTTAACTGCACTCCTCAGCAGTCTACTTAGTCTGCATTATTTGCGGGCATACCTCTATGACAAGAGCAGCCTTAACGTTTAACAGACGCTAAAAGCTCAAAGCGAATAACCATAAGGATATCGCAAAGCTCCATCTCAGGAGGCTTAATTGCCATACAAAGAATGAAGAAATAATTTTCTTAATTCTTGGTTTACAGCGACGACTTAGACGACTTATTTTAGATACTCAAGTTCGTTCAGGTAAAAATACCTAAAAACGGCTTACCTTTGGAAAATGAGTTCTGAAAAATTTAAAATCTATACATTTTAGCGTAACACAATGATCCTGAGTTTTCAGCCAAGTTTAAGGTTAAATTTAAAAATTTCTTGATGCCTGAAAATAAGGCGAGGAGGACTGAACCATCTCCGGTATTAGTAAATGTATATTTTATAACTCTTATTAAGAAATTATATTGTTAGTTTTGTATTATATATAACTTACAGTCCTAGACTGTCTTTGAGAAATTTTGCCAGATACAAATCATCAATTATGATTTTTGAGTATTGTGATGAATTTAGACATACCTTGACTGTTAAAACAGTCGCTACTCATATTTTTTAGATTAATAAAGGCTTTTTTTAGTTCAATCTTAAAAAAATTTTTTGTCTGATGCACAGAATATTTTTCTGAGGCGGAAGCATAGCTTTAGACTGTGGCCGTAAGGATTCTATCCAGATTGTAATTCTTGCCCATCTGAATTTTTCGGGGAAAATAGACAGCAAATAAGCAGGTATTGTCTAATCAAAACTTTGCGCTGGCACAGGGTTATCTTAAAATGAGTGTAGGATATGTAAACTTTCGTAACCTAAGCCAGAGTCCGCCCATCCATGACCTCAGCCACCTCCCTGTTTACCCCTGTGGACGCAGACCTGCGACTACTAGCAGATAACCTCAAGCAGCTAGTTGGAAATCGCCACCCCATTCTATTTATGGCAGCCGAACATCTATTCGGAGCTGGGGGAAAGCGTATTAGACCAGCAATTGTTCTGCTGATATCGCGGGCCACAATGTTAGAAAAAGACATAACACTGCGTCACCGCCGCCTAGCAGAAATCACGGAAATGATTCACACGGCAAGCCTAGTGCATGACGATGTGGTAGATGAATCACAAATGCGACGTGGCGTGGAGACTGTTCATAGTCTGTTCGGTAATCGCATTGCCGTCTTAGCAGGAGATTTTCTCTTCGCCCAATCGTCCTGGTATTTAGCCAACTTAAATAATTTGGAGGTGGTCAAACTACTCTCAGAAGTGATTATGGATCTGGCTACCGGCGAAATCCAGCAAGGAATAAATTGTTTTGATAATGGCATCTCTATAGAGACCTATCTCAAAAAGAGCTATTACAAAACAGCCTCGTTAATTGCCAACAGTTCCAAAGCAGCTGGGTTACTCAGTGACGTTTCCCTAGAAACTGCCGAACATTTGTATGACTACGGCCGTCATCTCGGTCTAGCATTCCAGATTGTGGATGATATTTTAGATTTCACCAGCACAACAGATACCTTGGGTAAACCAGCCGGATCTGATTTGAAAAGTGGTAATCTCACTGCACCCGTTCTATTTGCTTTAGGGGAAAAACCAGATTTAGAAGCCCTGATTGACCGGAAGTTTGACCAAGAAGGAGATTTAGAGCAAGCTCTAGAGCTGATTCAAGAGAGTCAAGGTATCCAGCAAGCGCGAGAATTAGCCGCTTACCATGCCAAACTAGCCGTTGATCATCTTGAGGTTCTCGCACCCTCCGAATCACGCGAGGCACTAATTAACATCGCTGACTACGTACTTAGTCGGCTTTATTAATAAATTTCAGATTTTTAAATTAATTTTTTTAGTTCTTGCAGTTGGGATTTTAGATGTATCTAATAGATCCCAACTGCAAAATTTATTTATGCAATATTCGGAGGTATCTGTTGACCCTTTTGTTGCTGTTTCATCTGTTGTTGTAGTAGATTAAGCAATTGTGAACGTTGGAGTTCAAAGGTATGAGTGGTCTGACCCGGCGTTTCCAAAAAAACTATACTATCTACGGGTTCTAATGCCACCAATTGGAACAAAATATGGGTTACAGGCACAATTTTGGCTAGCATTTGAGGGTCAAGCCCAGCAGGTGAAGTTAGGGAGACATCCTGTATGGTAGGAAAAGCGTAGACAACACGCTTCTCCAGTCCTGGATTTGCCCGATTGCTCAATGTAGTTAAAACCCAACTCTCTTCTGCATTCTGAAGAACATAGTAATGGGAATGACGTAATCTTTTAGTGATCGAGATCAATACGGGAGCAATTGCTGAAACAAGATGTGGTGTTAAGCCATCGCGGGGTGCATTATTAATCAGCAATTCAATTTGTCTTTTTAAATCCATAATGACTTGTAAATGACTCGGTGGGTAATGGCAAAAGCATCTATCAAATTTTTAACTATCCCATCAAAGGGAATCCTAGACATAGGCATAGCCTAATTACTGGACTAGCCTGCGTTTAGCTTATACGCAAATTTAAATAGCCAGCCAACACCCACGATCTTCACAGGTCTTACTTGAGTATTTTTAGGGTCTTTTGAAAACCGAGATTATGAATTCAGCCGCAACCGCAACAATCCCAACCACAACAGTTCCCGCCCCAACCGTTCAGGAAGAAAATTCTATTGGCGTAGAGGGGACATTCCAACTCCTATACCAAGAGCTTCAGGAATCAACTAAAGCTTCCAAGCAGAATTGTCACGATGTCGCCAACAGAATTACGACCGAAGTGTACCGGATTTGCCAAGAAAGTAAACGCATCCAAGCTTCTGGGGATATCCAAAGCTCGGCTATTTCCTTAGCCAGACATCGGCTGCAACAGTGTTTCAGATATTATCACTTGGGTTCAAGTCGAGGCAGGGTAGAGCTACACAGTACTTTGAGTGCAATTATTTATCGCTACATTAATCCTCCTCAAAGACAGTTAAGCTATCAAGGACGACTGACAATTATTGAAGACTTTCTTCAAGGTTTTTATCTGGAAGCTTTAAATGCTTTCCGGCGGGAAAACCAAATGGGTCCGACTTATCGTCCCCAAACTCTCCTGGAATTGGCAGAGTACATGGCCTTTACTGAACGCTACGGTAAGCGGCGGATTCCCTTACCAGGGCGACAGCAGCAATTAATTATCCTCCGGGCGCAGACTTTCTCACAGCAGCAACCCCAGGAAACCAGCGTAGATATAGAACAGGCGGCTGAAGGTAGTTCCAACGACAATGACGGTTCTTGGGAAGAACCCGCAGTACAGCAATTGCGTTCCGCAATGGCCATGCAACCAGAACCGGAACCAGAGGAAGATACTCTGCGTTCAGTTGTGATCACAGAATTGATGGATTATCTCGCACAAAGACAACAATCTGATTGTGCTGACTACTTCTCTCTACGTCTTCAGGATTTATCAACTCAGGAAATTGAGTCAATTTTGGGTTTAACGCCTCGCCAGCGCGACTACCTACAGCAACGCTTTAAATATCATTTGATTCGGTTTGCCTTGTTACACCGTTGGGAATTAGTTCACGAGTGGTTGGAAGCCTCACTGCACACTAATTTAGGTTTAACGCCTCAGCAATGGCACGATTATACAACTCAATTAGACGAAAAGCAGCGTTCGTTACTGGAATTGAAACAAGAAGGACAGCCAGATGAAAAAATAGCCAAAACTTTGGGGTTGTCCACAGCGCAACTGCAAAAACGGTGGTTTAAGATTCTGGAACAAGCATGGGAAATTCGTAACTCCCTAGTGTCCGGATCAAGTGCATCTACCCATGAATAGTGACTCAGAATCCTTACAAACCAATTTACTCGATTGGTTGTTGGCAAATAAAGCTAACACCAACGAGCTTAAATTGGTAGAGTGTGAGGAAATTGACGGGGTAAACCACCCTCTTAAGGAGGTAGCCACCTTTACAGGCGGTGAGCCATAATTGGGAGGAATGCCCCAAACCTTTCAATTGGGAGAAATTCCTACTGTGCAAGAACGTTTCCAAGCCGTCCTTAAACGTCGGCTACAAATCGAAGTCGAAAAGCAGCCTCCTTTATTTCCTTGGGAGTCTCAGTTAGTAGAGTACCCAGAATTTGTGGAAGAGCGATCGCTCGCCTTAAATTCCAACTGGGGATGGATACCACAACAGTCAAAGTTGAATCTGCCAATTCCTTTACCAGAGAAAGTTTTCCAAGAATTATTGAGAAAATGTCAAGGGTTGATTACATCTTCGCTACCTCTAGGGGCAAAACTAGTTCAGGTAGTTGAAGGCTTTTTCCCTCATGATTCACAGGCTATTAATGATTTAGCTGGATTGGTACTAAGAAGCACCTATCGTTCTGTGAATACTCAGGATACAGTACCTCAAATTCATGAAGATTACTCAGATTTACAACCACCCCAGCAGATAGCATTGTCATTATTAGCAGCTAAACAATTGCTAGATAATTTGACTTTGCCAGTGTCATCAGCCCATCCAGTGGTAGAAAGACAATGGCTCACTAGTGCTGGTACGCTGACTTTGAGGGTAGAATACCAATCTCAAGATCAGATGACACACTTGAGTGTTAATTGTAAGTTACCCTCTCCAGGTACTTTGAAATTGCAAGGAAATGGCAACCAGGCAATAGCCAATTCTGCAAGTCCAGGACATCTCAGTGTTGAGTTATACTGTAATCAACCAACTCCAGTATATACCCTGGAAGTTGAATTTCCAGAATTAGACCAACAGCCTTTGCTGTTTGTGATTAGTCCCACGATTTAATTTAAATGACCTCCGTTAGCTTTTTAGGTCGATTAGCACTAATGTCTGAAATGATTGCCGTGCTTTAAATCTTATCCTTTAGTAACAATCGGTCATTAGGGTTTCTACTTTCTTCATCAACGATCAATAGTGTTTCCACACAAACCTCAATGAACATAACACTTGTATAAGAGACAACGACTCCCAAGGCTAGTCTTCGGGGAGTTCCTGTTTTCTTTAGAGGAGCTTGCTAAAAAACAAACGAGCAAGTAATTTCCTCATACCAATTTCTAGATGATCTTATCCTGTGGATTCTTTGTTAAGATTGGTATAATTTTGCATTCCAACAGCATCTACAACATCCTCGGCTTCTATTCTTAATGTTTAAGTTATCTAGGATCAATCAAGTTTGGCTTCTACCTATAGGCCGTTACTGGAGGCAAAATGTCCAGGGATCAACGTCAACGGAAGTAGAAAATGGAATTTCCTTCAGAGTACTAGTGCTAGCGTTAGTAATTGTGGGAATTGTGTCCACGGATATTGCTGCCTCAACTCAATTCAGTCTGTGGGCAGTGCCGTTAAGTATATTAGGTACAACTTGGAGTTACTACCGTCGCGTTGGTGCAAATGTTCCAGTTAAATTCTGCATTGCCATCGGGATGTTGATCGCACTAGGCGCTTTTTTTGGGCGGTTGGTGGGAGAAATGAACGATACACGCCTGGCTTTAGCAGAGTTATTAATTCAACTACAAATACTCCACAGCTTTGATATGCCTCGGCGCAAAAGCTTGGGCTATTCCATAGTCATAGGTCTAATTTTATTAGGTGTGGCAGCCACAATCAGCCAAACTTTGGCTTTTGCACCACTGCTGTTATTATTTTTGGCGATCGCATTACCGACTTTAGTCTTAAACTATCGCTCACAACTGGGCATTCAGCGATTAAAAGTTAAAAATAAAAAGTTTGATCAGCAGAACTCTCCAATATTAAATTTTAAATTCTTAATTGTAAATTTCTTGCTAATTGTCGGGCTAGGTCTGGCAATTTTTGCAGTTTTACCCCGATTTCCTGGTTATCAACTCCGGAGTTTTCCTGTTAGCGCCCCGATTAATGTCCAGGAGGATTTTACAGGTCGGACTATTCTTAATCCTGGTTATGTCCGCGAAGGTAGTAATCAAGGCAATGGTAATAGTGGCCAGGGACAAGGGGGAACAGGTGAACCGGGCAGTGTAGATAGTAATTTTTATTACGGTTTTAATAGCCAGATGAACCAAAACCTGCGGGGAGAGATGAAACCCAAGGTAGTCATGCGGGTGCGATCGCAGGCTGAAGGATTTTGGCGAGTTTTGGCATTTGACCGCTATACCGGGAAAGGATGGGAGATTTCCCGCAATGAGGAAGTTACTACCCACAGGCGACCGTCTTGGTCTTACCAAATTCGTCTGCCTTTGCCAATATTTACTGGTCGGACTAGAGCAGTAGTGCAAACTTACACAGTGGTGTCAGATTTACCTAACTTGATTCCGGCTATGGCTCATCCCAGGGAAATCTATTATCCTGCGCCGGTCATTGCTGTGGACACTGAAAATGGCTTGCGATCGCCTGTAGGATTATCAGAAGGTTTAACCTACACTGTGGTTTCAGAAGTACCATATCGCGATCGCACTTTATTAGGACAAGCTTCTACTAACTATCCCAAAAATATCGAAAATTATTATTTACAAATTCCCCCGGAAATTACGGTCAAAGTTCGGCAACGAACTGAAGAAATCCTGAATAATTACAACCAAGAACGCATTGCCAATTCTGCTAAAACCCTAGACTCAGCTTATGAAAAAGCACTCTACCTAGCTCAGTACATTAAGCAAAACTATTCTATTCCTGAAAATCCTTTAGGACTGCCTTTTCTAAGTGAAGAAGAAGACTTAGTAGAGGCTTTTTTGTTCAAACACAAAGGCGGCTATCCCGATCACTTTTCTACAGTTCTCACGGTGATGCTACGTTCTATTGGTATCCCGTCCAGATTGGTGGCTGGATTTAATCCAGGACAGTTTAATCCATTTACAGGAATGTACGTTGTCAGTAACACAGATGCTTACGCGATGACGGAAGTGTATTTCCCTAAATATGGCTGGTTTGCATTTGACCCCATTCCCAATCATCCTTTAATTCCTCCTTCCATTGAGGATATTGAGACATTTAGTGTGCTGCGGCAGTTTTGGCAATGGGTAGCTGGCTGGCTACCAAGTCCTGTCACAGGATTTTTAAACACTCTATTTGGAACCATATTTGGCTGGTTAGTGAGAGCGATCGCTTGGTTTTTGGCTTTATTCTTCCAAGGTTGGCTGGGTGTCTTAACTGGCTTAATCTTGTCCACGATCACAGCATTTTTTGCTTGGCTAGGTTGGGGACAGTGGCAACAGTGGCGTAAGCGTCGCTGGTTAAAAAAATTACCCCCGATGGAAAGTCTCTATCAGCAAATGTTGCAATGGGTAGCTCAACAAGGTTTAGGTAAGCATCCAGCACAAACACCTCTAGAGTATGCCAGCGTATCACACCAGCATCACCCCCCAGCCACGGCTCAATTAATAGATGAAACCTGTCAAGCTTATGTGGATTGGCGTTATGGTGGTCATACTCCTAACTTGAATCAATTGCGACAAAGATGGCAAGAACTGAAAAAGAGTGCCAAGTGAACCCTTGTAGAGACGTTTCATGAAACATCTCTACATTCTGGCAGTTCTAAATTAAACCCTGTTTTTTCAGATTAGATAAGGCATTTTCCGCAGCTCGTTTTTCAGCCTCCTTCTTACCACGAGCTGTTCCTTGTCCGTAAACCTTAGTACCAACAACGGAAACCGTAGCCAGATATTCTGGAGCATGATCCTCGCCTCCGATTCGTTCGGTGTCATACTTAGGTAGTACAGATCCAAAATTTGCCTGTACCAACTCTTGTAATCTATTTTTGGAATCGACATTAGAACGGATTTCCATAATCGCTTCCGGGACTGAGTTAAATAAATCTTCAAGAATCGGGCGAATTTTCTCAATGTTGCGATCGCAATCTAAATAATACGCTCCCACAACCGATTCAAAGGCACTACTCAATAAATTGGGACTTTGAAAACCACCATCCTGAATCGCTCCTCTTCCCAAGCGCATTTTAAAATCTAAACCGACTTCAATCGCAAATTTAGCCAATTGCTTTTCGTCCACTAATGCCGATCTGCGACGAGTCATTTGGTCTTCTGCCATATCTGGATAGCGAGTATAAAGATACTCACCACTAATAAAAGTCAGTAAGGCATCGCCTAAAAACTCCAAGCGCTCATTATGCTTTTCCCCAGGATGTTCGTTGACATAGGAACGGTGAGTCAACGCTTGCCGCAAAAGCTCTTCGTTCTTAAAATTTAACAATTCCAGCATTTGTTTTCAGTCTCTTGAATCTTCTAGGTGTAAAGTGCTATTTTTAAATCTGCCGTTTAAGCTGCAAGAGGTTTATTCTTAAACTTTTGCTCAATTTGGCTTAAAAAATAGAATTCATTAGCTAGTTCTCTAAGTTGCTGACTTGTATTTTTCTCACACTGAGCAATTACAATCACTTTCTTCCCGTGAATCTTCAGCTCACGTACCAACGCTTTAAAATCGCCATCTCCTGAAAGCAAAATCACTGTGTTGATATCTGGCTGTTCGAGAGCCTGTTTTCTACATTCACGAATCAACTGTTCATCTGTCCGATTTGGCTTGTTTTTGGAGGAAGGAACATTGATAGATTGAAAACCTTCACAAAAGAGTTTCTCTTGCAGTTCCCTGTTCTTTTCTAAGTTCCAATCCGAGTAAACTTTTTTGAGTGTGATGTTTCCCTGGCGGTAAGCAAAACCCACCAAACACTGAATTTGCTCTTCCGTTGCTCTGGTATTTTGCCAATCCTAAAAAATAGCTACACGCGAAATGATTGAACCGCTTGCTTGCTTATTTCCCATTGCTTCTGTTGATTTCGTGAAGCAGTATCAGAAGGTCAATATATATCTCAGCCTGACATTTCAGACAAATCTGAAAGGTTAGTTCGGTAACGGTTGCCGTCTCAAAATCCGCAGATCAATTGACTGCGGCGCATGAAGCGAAAACCCAAGCATAAAATTTTTTTGAACTCTGTAGCTGCTTTAGTTTATACTATGACACTGTTGTGATATTTTTGTCAATAGTAATTGGGTAATATATGGCTACAAGAAACAATATTTGCTAATATACAGTCTCTAAATGTAAGAAAATTCCCACTACGCCGAGTTTTAATATAACTTAACTGAAAATAAATTTACTCAGTTAACTAGATTGTATTTTTAAGAATTCGCATATCTCTTGGGGAATATTTTCATTAGATTCAGCTATTTATTAGCTAAAAAAACGATTTGTCAGATAAAAACTCAGGCTTGCTAGACGTAAATCGTTGTAAGTCCTGTTTTTTGACGATAACATGGAATAATTACCTTACCAGCTTGTCACACCACATTTGGTGTCATTTTTTTTATGGAAATACAATTAATCAACATTGGTTTCGGTAACATCGTGTCTGCCAACCGAGTAGTTGCCATCGTTAGTCCAGAGTCTGCCCCAATTAAACGGATCATTACCGATGCACGGGATAGAGGTCAATTAGTGGATGCAACTTACGGCCGTCGCACCAGGGCGGTAATTATCACTGATTCTAGCCACGTCATTCTTTCAGCGATTCAACCAGAAACGGTAGCGAATCGGTTTGTGATTTCCCGCGATCACCATACTGTAGAGAACTGATTTAAGATAGGTGAAACAATTTTGGATTTGAGATTTGCAATTTTAGGTTGACTCCACCAAGCAGGAGATATATGGCAACAGCCTTGGCAGTTCAGGCATTCTTGATTGCTTGAAGTCCTTGAAAAAATGGGTTCCCACAGGCTAAACGCCCAGCTACGGCTTTAAGCGTATAGCTAAAGCATAAGTTCCGCTAACGCGGATGCCCTCTGGGCTTTACAGCACTTTGCTATCTTAAGGATTTTAGATTAACGTTAGCGCCGTGTCAGCAGCGTAGCGAGTATTTTAGATTTGAGAGTAGGCATAGCAGCCTTGCTCAAACCAAAAAAAACTAATCCAAAATCCAAAATCCAAAATCTAAAATGGGTACAGTCAATAACACTACCCTATTTGCACCACATCAGCAGTACCATGTGAATTAGACAAGTTTTCTGTCACCCGTGCTACAAATTCGTTCGTCAACATTTTTTCTGATAACGAAAACACAGCTAAGGACTCATGAATAATGTCTAATAATTAATTCACAGTTTGAACGGATGATGCAAGTTTTACCTATCCAGAGTGATGCTCCCACCAAACCAAGCCCCTCTCCAGGCAGGCTAATTGTTTTAACTGGCCCCAGTGGGGTTGGTAAAGGCACTTTAATGCAAGAACTGTTAAAACGTCATCCAGAACTTTATTATTCTGTATCCGTGACGACGCGTTCTCCTCGTCCAGGAGAAATTAACGGCGAAAATTATTACTTTATTAGCCGCAGTAAGTTTGAACAATTAGTTGCCCAAGGCGAGTTCTTGGAGTGGGCAGAATTTGCGGGTAATTATTACGGTACTCCCCGTGAAGCTGTGCTTAACCAAGTTCAATCTGGCAAGTTAGTAGTGCTAGAAATTGAGCTAGCAGGGGCCAGACAAATCCGGACTTCCTTTCCTAGCGCTCTCAGCATTTTTATTTTACCGCCTTCTCTGAACGAATTGGAGAGCCGCATACGTGGCCGCGCCCAAGATTCTGAAGAAGCGATCGCTCGTCGCCTACACCGCGCCCAAGTAGAAATCCAAGCCGCAGACGAATTTGATGTTCAAATCGTTAATGACGAATTAGAAAATGCTCTCAACGCTATAGAAGCGACTTTATTTGGATAGTCGGAAACTCTTCGATACTAAGCATTGCTCACCCCAAACTAAAAAAAACACAGAAAAAAAGCGCAGCTTTTCCTCTGTGTTCTGAAAATAACAAATAGGACATTAGGCATGGGTAATACTAAAAAATAACTCACAATTAGCTATTACCAATGCCCAATGCCCAATTATGCAAAAATTAAATTAACCAAATAGAGCTTGAATCAGTCCCAAATTGCTAGTCAAGAAATAAGCGACTACTGCGCCGCCAATGCCACCAATCAAGAAAGAGCTGGCAAAATTATTCCAGCTTTCTTTGGAGTTAAAAGCGTCTACTGGTGGGTTAGGGACAGTTACACTAGCAAGTGCTTTGTCAGGATTGCTATTAGCATACAGAGATAGGCAGGCAGTGAGAATCACAACCAAACCGATTGCTCCCAATAACCCGGCTAAATTAGCATTTGTGGCATTACGTAGAGGACCCAATTTAGCGAAAGGTCCAAATAGCAAGTAACCATGAGCCATGCCTACTTCTAAGCCACGTCTAGAAGGATTGAGACCTTGACGATAGGCGGGCAAGTTATTGATGAACCACTTCACTAAAGGAGAGGAATTAATTGGGGTTTCTAGGTTTCCTTGTTGAGGATCACGACCTGCTGGAGAAACAACTTCATTATTTCTAGGATCGCTGGGGCGATTTTTCGATGAATTTACTGCTTGCGCCATATTTTGTATTCGCCTCTAAATTAGGATGGGGGCATTTTTACATTATTAATAATAATTGTAGCCAAATATGTTTTTTGCCTGGGAAGTTTAGAAAAATTAATTTACCTGCTCTTATTAAACTATGAAACTCGCAAGCCATTTACAGCATTACGAGTTTCACAAGCTATATTTCCTGCTAATTTGAGTCAGACTTTCGCCTAATTAGACTCAGTAATCCAATTACACAATATTCAGCATGAAATTCCATTTTCCACTTATGGTAGTGGGTGGAAAAGTAAGTCAGGGAAAAAGCGGTTAAATTCAATTAAAATCCCGGCTGTAATGGTGAGCCAAATAGTAGCTGCCACGGGAGCCGTAGAAAGAAATGTGATGAAATAGGACGATTGAGCGCCTTTTTCTTCTGCCATGAATTTAGTCTCCAAAACAAATGAATTGAGTTAGTCAGAATTAACGGGGAGAAACAGTAATTTCTGAATCTTTAGCGGTTAATTCGCCTGAAACAAGTTCTTTAAGCGCTGCCACAGGCCAAGCAAAGCCTCTGGCAATAATAGGTAGAGCCAAACCGAGATCGATTTGGATTTCTTTAGCTTCGGTATCTGATTCCTTTTTGATGGCTTGCAGGTAAGCACGGCCTACCCAACCAATCCAACCAGCAATATACAAAAAGAGAATGCTGGGAATTAGGAAGTCACCAGCCCGATCTAGGCGACCATCAACAATTAAGTGAGGGTAGCCTTCTGGACCACACAGTGCCTGAGAATAACGCTCAAACCGCTTTTTCCCAGATTCGGGGTCGGCGGTGGTGTTACGGGCATTCTTTGCTAGCTCTTGAAAGGCGGGAGAGTCTTTACAGGGGACTAAATTAGCACCAAGCGCTTGGGCTGGGGGGGCAAAATTAGACCAAAGACAAATCGCTAAAATCAAAGCAAACAATCGTCTCATAGATTTGTTTCCTTTTATTACAAAACAGAAAGTTCTTTGTACAAAACGAAGCGGCTTGTACAGTGTTTTATTTGCATAACTAGCTAGTAATCATACTCTTGGCCGGGAACCGAGTAAAGTTGAAGTAAATAAAAGTTAAAGCTTCTCCAACAAATCGTTACTTAACACAACCTGATCATGGCAACTGTTTTAGCAATAGAAACCAGCTGCGATGAAACTGCTGTCGCAATTGTTAACAATCGTGAAGTTTATAGCAGTATCGTAGCTTCCCAAATTGCAGTTCATAGTCAATATGGCGGGGTAGTGCCAGAGGTGGCATCCCGGCAACATCTAGAAACAATCAATCAGGCGATCGCACAAGCATTAGAGCAAGCCCAACTGAACTGGGAGCAAATCGATGGTATTGCCGCTACCTGCGCCCCTGGACTCGTAGGAGCGCTCTTAGTAGGGTTAACTACTGCCAAAACTTTAGCCATGTTACACAACAAGCCATTTTTGGGAGTGCATCACCTCGAAGGTCACATTTACGCAACTTATTTGAGTGAACCAACTTTAAATCCCCCATTTCTTAGCTTACTCGTTTCCGGCGGACATACAAGCTTGATTTATGTAAAGGATTGTGGAGTTTACGAAACTTTAGGTGAAACTCGTGATGATGCTGCCGGTGAAGCCTTTGATAAAGTCGCCCGGTTGTTAAAACTGGGTTATCCCGGTGGACCGATGATTGACCAACTAGCACAAACAGGAAATCCCCGCGCCTTTACTTTGCCAGAAGGGAAAGTTTCTTTACCGGGTGGGGGATATCATCGCTATGACAGCAGTTTTAGTGGGTTAAAGACGGCGGTACTGCGGTTAGTGCAGCAATTAGAGAAAGATGAAAAACCAGTACCAGTCACTGATTTAGCCGCTAGTTTTCAGGAAACCGTAGCGCGATCGCTGACCAAAAGAGCGATCGCCTGCGCCCTGGATTATAATCTCAACACCATTGCCATAGGTGGAGGGGTAGCAGCTAACAGCAGCCTGAGAAAAATCTTACAGACAACCGCCGCCGAGCATAACCTGCGTGTCCTCTTCCCACCCCTAAAATACTGTACCGATAACGCCGCTATGATTGCCTGCGCCGCCTCTCATCACCTAAAACTTGGTCATACATCACCTTTGACTTTAGGTGTTGAGTCTAGATTGCCACTCAGCCAAGTAATGAAATTGTATTAATTCGTAATGCTCCCTTCGGGAGAGCTACGCTAACGTAATTCGTAATTCGTAATTCGTAATTCGTAATTCGTAATTACAGGAAAAAGCCTAATTGTTTGTAGGGTGTGTTGTCGCGCAGCGCAACGCACCATCCCAGATTTTCGGTACTTCCACTCAACACTTGGTGTCCGGGCGGGCTTACTAAGGATTTTGACGAACCACAGACTGACTACTTAAACCCGCCCCTACCCACTCTCTTCACTCAGCACTTTTGACCTAATATGAGCCGCGACCGCATCGGGCTGTTCTAACATTGCCAAGTGACCACAATCAGGAATTTCAATCACATTATCGCCAGTATATTGAAAAAGCCGATGAAAACTAGCTAAATGGCGAACATACTTGGGTTCCATCACCTTGTCATCAGTTCCAGCCAAAAAATACACTGGCTGCTGCAATTGAGACACTAGCTGAGGTAAACGGTTAATTTCTTCCTCAGTCGTGGAGTCTAGTAATGCTCCTAATGCAGCTTCTGGGTCAGCCATGACAAAATCAATCACTCGCTGGCGCGCCCAATGACGATCCAACGGACGGGCTACACTGGCTCTAGTAAATAACAAATCAATCAAGGGGATGTGAGACAGCCAGCGCGGACGGACTTGCAGAAATTTTTGACCAGCTGAACGAAACTGCTCAAAGGCTTCTTTCAGATAAATCCCACCACCTGAATTAATACATATAACGCCCTTAATACATTCAGGCATTTGAGCAGCTGCCCAAAGAGCGATTGTGCCTCCCAATGAATGCCCAATCAGCCAAGCGCTGGTAATATTCATCTGTTTGAGCAGGGCTGCTAAATCCTGAGCATAAACAGCAGGTGTATAAATAGAATCGAAAGGCAAATTAAACTCATCAATTGAGTCAGAAGTCAAGCTGAAATTAGTTTGTGTCTGACTAGAATCTGTTTCTGGCTGGGATTTTGATTCACCAAAACCTCGCAAATCATAAGATAAGCACTGTAAATCAACTGACAGGCGGGAAATTACAGGTTGCCAATACCCACGGCTATTGAGCCAACCGTGGATAAACACTAAAGCATGGGGACAGGAAGTAGGAGCTGTTAGCTCGTATGCGTGTGGAACGCCCAAGATTTCAATGGTTGCCATATTAATATCGTACCTTTAAGAACGGGTGCGACTAAATATGAAATTACATTTTCAAGTAGTGTATTTATCTTTCCAACAACCTCAGCCTCACACCCTCCGCAATTTTGTGTCCCAAATATTCAGGAATCAGGCTTTCATTCGGTCCCAATAAGTAGAGAATCAGCCGGGTGCGTCCTCGCCAAACCAGTAAATTGGCATTGACCACTAATAAGTCTTCCTGCCAGATGGTGTGCATGACTTTGTAAAATAATCCCGGTTGATTGTCGGCTTCAATTACCAGGGCGGGAAGATGAAATACTGGATCAACATAAAACTCTGTCTGTACTTGTTCTAGTCCAGTATCGAGATTAAATTCTACCGCCAGCATTTCTTCTACCTCAAACCGCCCACCTAAAGCTTCACGAATAGCACGACAAACATTTTCTGCGGTTTTCTCCGTGAGGGCTTTACTACCACGAGATACCAGGAGTTTGATAAAAACTAACATCGGTGGTCGGATTTGACCATATAGACTTAAACCATGAATGGTTAGCCCATAAGCTGCTAGGACACCAAAAATATCACTGAGCAGAAACGACTGGTTGCGGTAAGCAAAATGCAGGGCGCTTTTACTACCTTCGGACTTTAATTCAATTACGGCACGCTTTGTTTTATAAAGACGGTAAGCGAGCCGCAAATTTTGTAGTTGAATCTCACTACTAACAAATTGCTCGTAAAACTGGGGAAAGGCTCGATTAAAGCGCTTTAGAAGTTCCAGTGTCGAAGATTTTAAACCAGAAGCCATCGTTGGGTGTAGGACTCGCTTGCTTTCATCACCAGGGAAACGGGGGCTAGGAAACCCCAAAAAATTAAATCCAATTCTTGGGCTGAGATAATTATGTATGGTGTGGAGACGCGTAGCGTGCAGAACACTATTTTTTATTTCCCACATCTTAAAGATAAGGGCTGGCGACTAATTATTCCCTAATATTTCATCCCTAATTCCCAATCCCATATAATTTAAGCAATCTTCGCCACTTTTTGGGAAATTTATCCTAGCCTCCACAACAAAATGCTAAACTTGAAAATGATTGGTGTGAGACACGCCATAAAAAGCAGTCGCCATTGAAAATCCCAGAAACATCTAAAAAAATTTAAGTGTGAAGGGTATTTAAGGTTTCAGCTTTGTAAAACGTGAATCAACACTCCTTTGAAAGTGGAAACCAATTTAGTTATACTACCCGAACCACGTCGGCATGGGTTTTTGGAAAACTTGGTTTAATAGTCCTGAGTCTGTAGCGACAAGTAAAACAACCTCTTTTGAAGAGCGTACAGGGTCTGTTTCGGGCGAATCTAGCCCCAATGGCGCTAGCGAAGCTTCTCAGAAGGAGACTCGCATCGTCTTTAGTACAGAGCGAGATATTGACCTGTATGAACTAGAGGAACTTTGTGATGCAGTTGGTTGGTCGCGTCGTCCCCTAAGAAAAGTAAAGAAAGCCATTGAGCATAGCTTTCTCGTCGCCTCTATGTGGCAAGTGCGAGGAAACCAAAGACGGCTCATCGGTTTTGCTCGTGCTACCTCTGACCATGCATTTAATGCCACTATATGGGATGTGGTAGTTCACCCGGACTTTCAAGGTAAAGGACTGGGTAAGGCGCTGATGAAATACGTACTCAAAAAACTTAGAAGTGAAGAGATTAGCAATGTTACTCTCTTTGCTGATCCTCATGTTCTAGATTTTTACCGGGGTATGGGTTTCATGTCTGATCCAGAAGGCATTAAAGGTATGTTTTGGTATCCGCACTAATTTTCAGCACAAATTCAGCAGATTGCTACAAAAATCAGCTATAAAGATTAAACAATCAATATTTCGGGATTTTTGCAGCATATTAGCTGATTATCTTGTCACGCTGAGTTAGCAGCACAGCCAAAACTTTCATGTCGAGCAATTGCTGTTGTCTAGACAAAAATAAAATTGTTTAGCCAATATATCTTAAACCTGCTATAATAAAATTGTTGCCCTGGTAAATCAGTGATTTCGGAAAAATCACCAAACTTTTACCAGCTAGGCTATTATTTAATTTTAATATCTGTTAGGTAAGTTAAAAAACCAGCCATCAGAATTGAGATTAATCTGTCCGGGATGTAGCGCAGCTTGGTAGCGCGCCTGCTTTGGGAGCAGGATGTCGCAGGTTCAAATCCTGTCATCCCGATTTAAATTGATGCAAAAATTGTAGGTTGGGTTAAGGGCAGTGCAACCCAACGGCACGTCTAATGCACTGTTTTAGGCTTGTCAATCCAGTAGGAGGCGTTATGGACGCTAATCGTAAAGCACCGAGAATTGAAGATGGTGCGTTGCGCTACGCGACAACACACCTTACGCACAAGAATTAGAAGTCATTTAATCATTTGTGTGTACACGATAGCTTTGTAGGGATGGGGGCTAGGGGATTAGGTTTGGCGTTGGTTTTTTCATAGACCGTGAAAAGTAAGAATAGCAAGTAGCTTATTTTTTGAGGAGTTCTTTGAGACAAATTTTTTGCGAAAAAGTAAGCAACTGTCGCAAAATGATTTTGTGTAGATTTGAGCAGATTTTCCACCAGAAACTGCTGGAACGATTAATTATGCAATTTCGTCATCTAGCTTTAAGAAAGCCAATAAAATTGTATTGAGCATATCAATTCTCTAGGAAGTTTTTGCTGATCAAGGACAAACTAACCAGCTTTAACAGCATTGTGCAGTGAATAGCAAGCCGAAATCAAGAAAACAAACACACAGCGATCGCACTACCAGAGAAATTCTCAAAATGGTAAAATAGTGATTCTTGAGGAATAATTGTTCATCTTGAACCGCAAAAACAAATTTTTCACATTTTAAAGAGATTGCTATATAACTAAAACTAGTTAGTGTGGTGCTAATCCAACCATTCGTCTGTCTTAATTTAATTATTGATGCCGAGGAGTCATTATGAAAGCATTAGTTCGCTGGGGCGCAACATTAGGCCTAGTGGGAAGTACTTTACTAGGATCGGTTTTTGCAGGGAGTTTCCCCGTCCTGGCTTTGACAGAACAGCAAATCAAAGAAAAATTGGATTCAGTTCCTGTATATCTAGTCACTAATAAAGAAGGTTTACCACTGAGCCGTCCCTTACCAAATGCTGAAAAACCTGGTGGTTCGGTAACGGGTGTTTATATGAGCCGACAGGAAGCACAAAGTTTTATTAAGGAACTACAGGGTGTTCAAGGCAAAGACCCGAAAATACAACAAATGGTCAAAAGCCTACAAGTAACCGCAGTACCTTTAGGCGTTATTTATGAACAATTACAACAAAGTAAAAACCAGTCAGAACGCCTGCTATTTGCCTTTAAACCTGTAGAACGGGAAATCAAGGGGGCAATGGAATTATTGCGTCAAAGTGGTCAACAGGTCAATCAGTTTACCAGTGTGCCTATTTTTGCTGTCAGATTTTCACCAGATCAGGGTTATGTACCCATTCAATTGACATCTGACAAAGAGCAACTGATTCCTTTATTTTTAAGTAAGCAAGATGCACAAGGCTTGTTAACCAAAATCAAGCCCCAGTTTCCTAAAGCGGATATTCAGGTAATCGATATAGACGGGGTGATTAAAACACTACAGGATAAAAATGATGCTTGGCTAAACCAAGTGGTTTTAGTCCCATCCCAAGAATCTAGAGAATATATCCAGACTTTACCTACAGAAAACGCGCCCAAAACTGCACCAGCAAGACCCCAGCAACGGTAAGCAATGGCAGAAAAACAGCTACAGGTAGTTTCCGGTTTACGGCTTTGGCGGTGGCGTAATCAAGCGATTTCCGATGCGATCGCTCATAATATTTCACCGGCTGAGGTAGATTGGTTACTTCTGGAAGTAGCTGGGTTAGACCGCTTGTCACTGCGTTTAGAATCTTTTAAAGAGCAGCCTGAGATTCAAATGGCGTTACCTTTAGAAGATTTAGAGCAATTGTGGCACAGACGATTAAATGAACGCTTGCCGGTACAGTACATTACTGGAGTTACGCCTTGGCGAAAGTTTAAAATCGCCGTGTCAAATGCGGTGTTGATTCCCAGACCGGAAACTGAGTATTTAATTGATCTAGCTGTGGCTGCTGCTACTAATAGTGGCGCAGCCCCACTCCTCAATTCAGAACATTGGGCTGATTTGGGTACTGGTAGCGGTGCGATCGCCTTGGGTTTAGCAGATGCTTTCCCAAAAGCGACAATTCACGCTGTTGATTACAGCCCAGAAGCCTTGCAAATTGCCCGTGACAATGCGCGTAATTTAGGTTTTGACAACCAGATCAAATTTTACAAAGGTTCTTGGTGGGAGCCGCTAGCAGCCCGCAAAGGTGAGTTTATTGGTATGGTGTCTAACCCACCTTATATTCCCACCAGTACCGTGACTACTTTACAACCAGAAGTAGTGAACCATGAACCACATCTAGCCCTGGATGGCGGTATTGATGGATTGGATTGTATTCGCCAGTTAATAGAAATTTCTCCCCAATATTTGCGCCCTGGTGGTGTCTGGCTAATTGAAATGATGGCGGGACAAGCCGATACTGTGCAGACACTCTTACAAAAACAAGGTAGTTACTCTAATATTCAAATTTATGCCGATTTAGCTGGGATTGAACGCTTTGCCGTAGCTTATATAAAATGACTCTAGTTTCTTTAGTTGATTTGATCGCCGGCGCACGCGCTGGTTTATTAGTTAGTTTTCCTACAGATACTGTTCCTGCACTCGCAGCTTTACCAGAACAAGCACCATTAATTTTTGAGGCTAAACAACGTAGCCAAGATAAACCGCTAATTTTGATGGGGGGTAGTGCCGAGGATTTATGGCCTTATGTTCAAGGGAGTGAAAATGAGTTGCAAATCTGGCAAGAGGTAGCACATAGACATTGGCCGGGAGCGTTGACATTGGTATTACCAGCCAGCTATAAAGTCCCAAAACAGATGAATCCCAATAATCCCAGTACAATTGGAATTCGAGTTCCTCAAAGTGCGATCGCGCAAACTATTTTGGCACAAACAGGGCCGCTTGCGACCACGAGCGCCAATTTTTCAGGTCAACAACCCTTACAAAGTTTAGCTAAAATTTCTCAGCAGTTCCCTGAAGTTCTGACTCTGGAACCAACAGAATTTAACGGTGAAATTTCGGGAATTGGTGTACCTTCCACGGTGAGCAAATGGACTGGGACTAATTGGGAAATCTTACGCCAAGGTACAGTTAGACTAATTTTTTAGCGGATCAGAAAATATATATATTATATATTTACTTCATCAGTTAAACCGATTAACTATTAAATCCGTAAATTTACCTTACGCCATTGTGGTCAATTAATAAGTTAATAATTGCCAAATTATGAATTGGAGCAACTTTATATATTTAGGAGTAGGACTCACACTAGGGTTGGGTATTCAGAGAGTATTTACTCGGTCATTCAATAACTCCTCTAGCTTACCCCCAATCAAAGCGGCAGAACAACCGCAAGTTTCGGAACTCCTACAACAGATTAAGCAAACGCAGCTAGCGTACCAAATGGCGCAAGAAATGAGCCTGTTTAAAGCAGGTTTTTTGGCGCGAACTACCCATGAATTGCGATCGCCTCTGAATGGTTTAATTGGCTTACATCAGTTAATTCTGGAAGATTTGTGTGAAAATCCCGAAGAGGAGCGAGAATTTATTACTCAAGCTCACGAAAGAGCGCTGAAACTCCTACACCTGATTGATGAAATTCTCAACATCGCCAGAACAGAACACGGGACTAATAAATTAGATATTCAACCGCACTGTCTGGCCAAAGTTTTGCAGGAAGTGAATAATTTAACTTATATGCTGGCAGCAAATCGCAATTTTCCTTTGCGGATTGTGCTTCCCGATCCAGAAATTTATGTTTTGGTAGATTACCGATGGCTACGCCAAATATTAGTAAATTTAGTAGACACTGCCATTGCTCAAATGCAGTTCGGCAGTATCTGTCTTTCCAGTAGTTTCTCACCTACAAATAATACTCTTTACATTTGGCTGGATGTGCCTATCCATGCTTTAACTGCAAGCGAGTCCATTGATTTAATGAAATCTGGAGTTGAGATTTCTCAGATTGATCACAATAACACGACATTTTCACCAGGAATGAATTTATTACTCAACCAAACTTTACTGGAAGTGATGGGAGGAAACCTGGAAATTGTCCCATATCCAAACACTGAGGAAACAACTGAGGAATTGACTCGGTTGCAAGTTTCTATCCCCCCAGTGATTCTTGAAGCAGGACTTCAGTAATCGGCAGGTTTTCAATTTGAGATTGGTTATTTAGTACCATTGTCGTGCTGACATTGGACTGGAAACCAATTTTTTCATAAAACTCCTGTTGATGAGTTGTCATCAGATATACCCTCTCAACTCCTCTGACGCGGGGATGACTTAAAACGGTTTCGACTAATTTTCGCCCCAAACCTGTACCGCGATACTCTGGATGAATTACCACATCCCAGATAGTAGCGCGATATATCCCATCAGAAGTTGCTCTGGCAAAACCAATTAGTCGCTCTTTGTCCCAAATGCTAATCACTGGGTCGCTGTTAGCAATAGCTATACCTAAATCCTCAATACTACGGCCTTTTGCCCAAAAAGCTGCCAGATCAAATAGTTCTTGGAGTTTGTAAAGGTCTATTTCCGACTGGCGATGTTCGCTAAATTGAATTTGAGGATAGTTCATCTTGTACACCCCAATTTGGCAGGATCATTTCTGTCATATTGTGCTATCAATTGTTGAATACGTCTATCTATCTGCCAATATCTTTAAGTTTAATTGTCATAATTTAATGACAAATCCACTTCCATAGAGGATGAGTTTGGCCTTGCTGTCTAATTCTAAAAACTTGTTTTTCTAGACGTTGTTGTTCCCGTTGCGGTAATCCCAGCAGAATATTTCGGCTTTGCCAAACTAATGTAGAAACAGTAGTACCAATACAAACGGCTAAACCAAGGGTAGACAGTGGATTGTAGAATAGTCCGTATCTTACTGCTACCCAGGTAAAATATTGTTGTAGAATAACTAATTCTCCCCGTAAATTCCACAAGGAGAAAGGTGCAATTGTCAGCCATAAACAGCCAACAAAAAACCACCTACCGTATACAGTTAGCTGATGTAACCTTTGTACTTGTTGGGTAAAAGTTGTGTCAATGCTATTGGCATTTTTGCCATTTGTTGATGGTTCTTCTGGTTGATCCATAACCAATTCCGAATCAATGAAAACCTTGAAGTATGGAAATGAAAAATTATACACAGGTTTGGTTTATGTAACCAATATTTCCATCGCCTGATATTTCTTTAGCCTCATCTTAACTGTCTTGGGAACTAGCTGATGTATCAACTGCCTCAGCATTGACTAACACCGGAAAATTTTCTCTGCGTTCTCGCCACCAAGCTAGAAGGGTACTGGCGATAAAAAGACTCGAATAAACCCCCGCAATAAAGCCAATAATTAGAGCTAAAGCAAAGTTTTTGAGAGTTTCACCACCCAGGAAATAGATAGCAAATAATGGCAGCATCGTGGTAAAGCTGGTGTTAATAGACCTTCCTAACGTTTGGTTAACAGCATCATCTACAATCTCAGCAATCGGTCGTTCAGGGTTGATTTTAATAGTTTCGCGGATGCGGTCATAAATCACCACTGTATCGTTGACCGAGAAACCGATAATTGTCAGCAGAGACACAATGAAGAGACTATCCACTTCTGTGCCTAGCACTAAACCGAAAATGGAAAAACAGCCTAAAGTTACTAAAACATCGTGCAACAGCGCCACAATGGCAAATAAGGCATAATCTAACTGGAAGCGGAAGGTTAAGTAAATAATAATCCCCGCAAAGGAAACAAGCAGAGCGATAATACCAGACCTAAATAATTCTGCTCCCAAGGTAGGGCCAACAGAGTCAATTTGGTTTTGTTGCGGGTCAAAATTGCCAATTTTTTCAATTAAAGCAGCTTGTAATTTGGTGCGCTGATTAACATCTAAGTCCTTGCTGCGAATTGAGATGCCATTCTCACCAACTATTTGGATGCTGCTATCGCTTAAACCCTGCGCCTGCGCTACTTCTCGAACTGCGTTGATGTTTATTGGTTGGTCGCAGTTACCTGGTTGGGTACAATCACGTTCAAACTGTAAGCGTGTACCACCGATGAAATCTAAACCGGGGCGTAGAGGGGCGCGAATTTGGGGATTTTGCCACGAAATCACCATTGAAATGATCCCAATGAGAATAACGGCACTAGAAATAGTCCACCACAGCGATCGCGATTTGTTAATACTCAGTTTCATTTAGCTACCTCTGCCTTATTTAATGCTGGCAGGTTTGGACAGAAAAATTCTCGCTTATTTTTGAAGGCCGAATTGGTAACGACTAAAAACATGAGTGTGCGGCTACAAGTAATTGCCGTAAACATACTCACTGCGACACCCAAAGCTAAGGTAAGCGCAAAGCCTCTGACTAATCCAGAACCGAACCAAAATAGCGCTGCACAAGCAATCCATGTAGTGACATTGCTATCTAAAATACTGGAAAATGCCCGGTAAAAACCAGATTCTACGGCACGATACAGAGATTTTCCGGCTCGTAATTCTTCTCGCGTGCGCTCAAATATTAACACATTGGCATCAACAGCCATGCCGATACTGAGGATAAAACCTGCAATTCCCGGCAGAGTCAAGGTAACGCCCAATAAGGCAAAACTCGCCCATGTGAGGAGAGAGTAAAAGACTAAGGACACATCCGCAATCAATCCTGGTAAGCGATAGTACACCACCATAAAGATTAATACTAAGACTAGACCGCCAACACCAGCATAAATACTGCTTTGAATACTGTCTCTACCCAAGGTAGCGCCTACTGTCCGTCTTTCGGCAATTTCCACTGGTAAGGGTAACGCACCGCCACGTAACTGCACACCCAAGTCGTTGGCTTCTTGTGGGGTAAATCGACCTGTAATTACGGCAGCACCCCCAGTTATCCCTGTAGCTGCAAATTCTATGCCCACTACAGGGGCGCTGATGAGTTCATTATCTAGAAATACACCAATACTCCGCCCAGTACCTGCGAGGTTCTTGGTGAGAGTGGCAAATAATTCACCACCTTTTTGATCAAAGCGAATGGCAACGTTCCAGTTACTACCACTTTGAGTGGGTTCACCGTAGGCATCCTGGAGGTATTTACCATCAAGTGGTGGATCTGTACTTTCAAACAATTCGGCGATCGCTTGATTATTTTGTTGTAATTCTTCTTGATTTTTAATAATTAAGGCTTGATCATCGGTGCTGCGTAACTCTTCTTGCTTCGCTCTCAGCTCGTTTCTTGACGCTTGAAAAGCAAAAAGTTGAGTTTCGGTTCCCGGCTTTTGTTGTCGAAATTCTAACTGAGCAGTGCCACCTAGCACACGTTCGGCTTGCTCTGGGTCATTCACCCCTGGTAATTGCACCAGGATCTTATCTGCACCCACAGTTTGAATTACTGGTTCAGAAACCCCAAGGCCATTAACTCGACCTTCCACAACTTTCTGAACACCTTCCAAATCTCGTTCAGTAATTTCTCTCATTCCCGGTGCTGGTTTCACCTGAATGGTTAACTGTGAGCCTCCCCGTAAGTCTAACCCCAAGGGGACTGGAATTGTTGCTATCACCGCAATAGCGGCGATCAGCAACACAAAAATTAAAGCTAATAGCGATCGCTGTCTTTGCATACCATAACTCGCAACTGACAAAGGCTATAATAGCGTTCTTTTAACGGGATAGCGAAAGTCCCCACTCCCTAGTCCCCACTCCCTAAACTCGCATCGCCACCATTTTTTCCACAGCTTCCACGATTTGTTCTGGTTGAATAATTGTTAACCGTTCCAAATTCCCGTTGTAAGGTGTAGGGATATCTTGGGAAGAAAGCCGCAGTACTGGCGCATCCAACTCATCAAATAAACGGTCATTGATCGATGCGGTTAATTCTGCACCAATACCGCCAGTTCTCATACACTCTTCCACGATAATAACTCGATGGGTTTTGCGTATGGATGCCCCGATAGTATCAAAATCTAAAGGTTTGAGTGATATTAAATCAATAACTTCTGGATCAAAACCTTGTTTTTCTAAAGTTTTCACGGCTTGCAATACATGATGGCGCATCCGTGAGTAAGTAAGAATTGTGACATCTTTGCCCTGACGTACAACTTCTGCTTTATCCAAAGGTAGGAAATATTCTTCTTCTGGTAAATCTTCTTTTAAGTTGTAAAGCAGAACGTGTTCAAAAAATAATACTGGATTATCGTCACGAATCGCCGATTTGAGTAAACCTTTAGCGTTGTAGGGTGTAGAACACGTAACAATTTTCAACCCAGGAACCGCTTGAAAGTAAGCTTCTAAGCGTTGAGAATGTTCTGCACCTAATTGTCTACCCACACCGCCGGGGCCACGAATCACCATCGGAATTTTAAAGTTACCGCCGGAAGTGTAACGTAGCATTCCCGCGTTGTTGGAGATTTGGTTAAAGGCCAAGAGCAAAAAGCCCATATTCATGCCTTCAATTATCGGACGTAACCCAGTCATGGCTGCGCCCACAGCCATCCCAGTAAAACTGTTTTCAGCAATGGGAGTATCGAGAACTCGGAGTTCGCCATACTTTTTGTATAAGTCCTTCGTAACTTTGTAGGAACCGCCATAGTGTCCTACATCTTCACCCATAACGAATACAGTCGCATCACGCGCCATTTCTTCATCAATGGCTTCCCGCAGAGCGTTAAAAAATAGTGTTTCTGCCATTTAAACCTTATAGTAAAACTATTGTTTTAGAATCTTATCGTGCTACCGTAGCAAATATCGTGAGCGATCGCACTAGATGAGAGATTGATTTTTGCCAGACATTCCTCTAGGCAAGGATACGCGAATTTTAAAAGGATTCTCGCTGGTTTTTGACGTTTTTCCCTGCCAAAAACAACCTAAATATTTCTGACTCAAAGTCAATGCCTATTACAGGTGTTTTCAGGTAAGGGAACACCAAAAAGTTAATTCCCCCATTTCATCAGACCATATTTGTTCTTTATCCCCCCTGCACTCTGCTTCTTTTGCTCAATTCTGATTCACATCCTGTAACCGCGAAGTCTCCAACCGAGTCATCCATTTTTGCAGATAGACTTGATTCTCAGTTTGTTCAGAGACATCTTGAGTATCCAGAGGATAAGGCATCAGTCCCAAAATCGTAGCCGTAGTCACGCAAAACATTGACTTTTGGAAGCTGATACAAATTTGGACTCGTAAATCATCTTCACCCCGAAGACTGCGACGATAAATGTTGTGTAAATAATCGGGAAGATAATGACGCATGTCCTGCATCAGCAAAGTGGGAGGAATACCAGCACCACCTATAGGCAAAGGATCAGCATATAGTGCGCCATACTGAAATCGACCTTGATCTAGGGGAATTTGATATGCTTGGGCATTGTATGAAACTGTGCCATGAAAAGGAGTTCCCCGAAAGAATACCGCTTCTACATAAGGTATGGCTGTATCTGCGAGGAAAGTTAAACCCTGAGATTTCGGAATGATTTCATAGACTTGATTTTGAATTTTAACCGCGTAGGTAATAGGCTTTACCGCATCTGCTACCAATGCATTTTTAATGTGGTCTACAACTTGAGGTATAGTTTGAATTTCGCCTCGGTCGTAGCGGTCTGATAAATCCAGGAACATATCAGCCATCACCCGCCAAAATTGACCTAAACCAGTATAGTAAGCAGAGACACGCAACATTTCCGTTAAAAAATCAGGAAATAGTTGATTCAATCCCATGATGATGGGATTATTTTTAAATTTTGCTTGAATAACTGCTTCGGCTCTTGCTTGAAATTCTGGTGTATCTAAATATTGATCTAGTCCTCCACCACCATGCCACATCATGGCTTTCATACAATATTCGGCATATTCAAAGTTAATTCTGTCATGCCACCAATGACGCATTAATTTGGGAAAAGAAATCTCGCCATTAAAGTATTTAAAAAACGGGAAAAATACTAAAAATTGATGTTCAGCAATATAAATAAGATTATTTGAATAGGCATCTAAAACTACGCCATAGCTTTTAAGTATGCCGACTACTTCCAAGACATTATCTGGACTATCGGGAAGTAATGCACCTCCTTTTTGGAGGCGTTCGATATATTCTGCTAAAGGATGTAAGAAAGGTTTTTTGCTTTTAGTTACCATTACTATTTCTCCAAAAATTACAGGTATTAGGGATGAGGTATTCGGTATTAGGTATTAGGAACACTCTTCCCCAGTCCCCAGTCCCTAGTCCCGATATTAAGTTTTGCTTTTTGCTTTATCTAAAGACACTGTAGCTACTACATTATTTTGGGTATTAACCATAGAGGTGATTGTCGGTTCAGTCCAGCGCACTAACCAAGCTGGTTGAATGCCAAAAATGACAATTAACAATGCTAAAATTACGGCAGGTATGCGATCGCTCCAAAATACGCGCGGTAAGTTGGTAACTTGTGCAGATAATCGCCCAAAAAAGGCACGATCCATCAAAATTAAGAAGTAAACCGCAGTTAATCCTGTCCCAATCATAGATATGAGGGTCTGCACGGGAAAAACTGGATAAGTACCCCGAAAAACGATAAATTCGGAAATAAAGCCCACCATTCCCGGTACACCAGCGCTGGCCATGATTCCTAAAATCATTAAACTACCAATTACGGGTAAACCTCGTTCTGGGTTCAGTAGTCCTTTGATGACATCTAAATCACGACTACCAGCTTTTTTGTAAACAACTCCCACCAGCAAAAACAGCAGTGCAGAAATCAAACCGTGGCTAATCATTTGCATGACAGCGCCCAAGGTGCTTAAAGGTGTAGCTGCCGCCGCCGCTAGCAGTACGTAACCCATGTGTCCAATTGAACTATAGGCCACCATTTTTTTCATATCTGTTTGAGCGATCGCACAGGATGAGCCAAATAGTACACTGACTACAGCCCACGTCGCTAACCAAGGCGCTAAATAAGTCCAAGCTTCTGGTAACAAGTTCATCCCAAAGCGCAGTAAGCCATAGGTTCCCAACTTCAATAATACTCCTGCCAAGAGTACAGAAATGGGTGTAGAAGCTTCAACGTGGGCATCTGGTAGCCATGTGTGAAAGGGAACCAAGGGAATCTTAATACCAAAACCGACTAAAATTCCTCCTAGTAGTAACAGCTGAGTTGTCAAAGACAAAGTTGAGGTATCTAAACTTTCTAGTGCAAAACTAGAAGAACCACTCAGCCACACCATTCCCAAGAAACTGGCCAAAATTAAGATGCCGGAAACAGCCGTATAAATCAGAAATTTTGTGGCTGCATAGCTGCGTCTGGCACCGCCCCAAATGGCAATTAACAGATATAGAGGTATTAATTCCAGTTCATAAAACAGGAAAAATAAGAGTAAATCTTGTGCCAAAAATGCTCCTATCACCCCAGCACTTAACAGCAGGATTAAGGAGTAATAAAATCTCGGACGCTGAAGGGTTGCGTCGCTACTGTAAATGGCAATACAAGTTAACAGTCCATTCAAAAGCAGTAACGGTAAAGATAAACCATCTATTCCTAGATTATAATTCAAGCCCAAAGAATCAATCCAGGGGATAAACTCGGCAAACTGCTGATTGACTTCTGCCGGATTGAATTTTATTGCTAGTAAAATTGTCCACAAGAAAATCAGAATGGCGAACAGCAAAGCCACTCTGCGAGAAAGTTTCCCACTCATTTGTGCAGGCCAGAAACCAATTAAAGCTGCACCCAATAACGGCAGTAAAATTAATGCACTCAGCATAGACAGAACTAGGTAAGAGGAGACAGGAAAAAAAGGGAGAAAATAATTTTTATTGTAGAGACGCGATTCATCGCGTCTTTACTTTTAAAAAGGTAATTTATCGAGTAGACCTAATGACCAGCTAATGAAAAAGCCCAAGACGCTAATTACTACAAGGATAGTCAACATATACCCTTGGGATTGACCAGAAATGCTGTATTTTAAACCTTGTCCGCCGAGAATTGTGGCAAATCCTACCAAGTTTACAAAACCGTCAACGAGATAGCGATCGCTCCAAGCAGAAAACTTCGATAGCAGGGCAACTGCATTGACTATCGTCAGCTTATAGATTTTATCAATGTAAAAATCATAACCCAATAAATCCTGCATAAATCTCCAGATCAGGATTCTGGATCTTGACCATGCTTTATGCAGATACAGTGTAGACCCTATACCTACCCCAATGACAGTAGAAGAAAGCAGCAGTAACAAAATGTACCAATCAAGACCTTCCCAATTGGGCAGCAGAAACCATTGCTGTAACATCAGGGGTAACAGTAAAGTTACTACAGTGAGTGAGACCATTGGTAATGCCATCTGCCAGCCAACTTCTGGGGCGCGGCGGGTTTTTTGTTGTGGTTCACCCCAAAAGATTAATCGGAATACTCGCGTCAAATTCAAGGCTGTCAAGCCGTTGACTAAGACTAAGACGGCAATTACCCAAGGGCTAGCATGAACTAAGCCGTCAGCCCAGGCCAACATTGCCCAGAAGCTGCCTAGTGGTAGCAGTGTTACCATGCCCGCAGAACCGACAATAAAGGCTGTAGTGGTGGCTGGCATCCGTGACCACAATCCACCCATTTCTGTTAAATCCTGGGTGCTAGTGGTGTAAATTACTGACCCGGAACTCATGAATAATAATGCTTTAGCGATCGCATGAGTTAACAGCAACATTAAGGCGACACCACCTTGTTCTAACCCCACTGCCAAAAATACTAAGCCCATATATGCACTGGTGGAGTGAGAGAGGGCGCGCTTAATATCAGTTTGTGCCAGTGCTACTAATGTTGCGCCCACCGCCGTCAAAGTTCCTAGCACAACTAAGGTATCTAAAGCAATTGGGGATAAAGCTAATATTGGCTGAAGTTTATACAATATATAAGCACCACCACCTACCACAAGGGAATTCCGCATCACTGAAGCTGGGTTAGGCCCTTCCATCGCTTCATCTAACCACAGGTGTAAGGGAAATTGAGCGCATTTACCCGCCGGACCCGCAATCAACGCCAAACCCAGTAAACTCGATGTCAGTGGACTTAATTCCGCCGTTTGCGCCCATTCATATAAGTCAGAAAAATTCAAACTACCTGCTATAGTCGAAAGCGTGACTACGCCCATTAATAGCAGCAAGTCTCCTACTCGCTTAGTTAAAAAGGCATCTCGCGCCGCCGTCACTACTAGGGGTTGGGCATACCAGAAACCCACTAATAGGTAAGTAGAAAGGGTGAGAACTTCCAAAAGAGCATAGCTCAAAAACAAGGAATCACTGATAGCTAAACCAGACAGCGCCATTTCAAAAAAGCCCACCAAGGCAAAGAAACGTGCCAATGACCAGTCCTTTTCCATGTATCCCAGGGCATAAACCTGTGCTAACAGACTTAATCCGGTAATTAAAACTGTAGCGCCGATGCTGACAGGGGAAAGTTCCAAAGCGAATGATATATTAAAATCCGCAGCTTGAAACCAATTAATTACCAAAATTTCTGGTTCTTGATCCCAAATGTGCTTAAATACCAACAGGCTATGGACAAAACCTACAACAGTCGTTAACAAGTTGAAATATGCCGCCGGCCTAGGGCCTGTACGTCTAATGATTCCCATTCCCCACGGCAAAGTTACAAGTGCGCCAATTAAGCTATAAAATGGCACCCACCAACTTGTTGAAAATAGAAACTGATTCATTGAGATTTTCCTTGACGACTCATCCTTGACTTTTTCTTAAATATCTTTAAAATAATCATTGACTAAAAAAATAGCTATACCAATATAAATCTATAGTTTTTTTAACTATTTCTTGTCTAAATCTTGAATGAGTATTTTTTATTTAGCTTACCTTATTCGGGTATAATTAAATATAAGTTTACATATTTAAAAGCATTTACTCCTATTACTTCATTTGTGATTATAAATTTGCATTTCTAATTTCACCAAATAAATTGATGCAATATATTTAAAAAAGTTATCTATTTTTTACGTAATCATTGCTTCTGCCCTCAAATCGGGCAAACTTAGAGATAGCATGATACACAGACACTCAGATCCCCTTGCCGGAGTTGATTGCCCTAGCTATGAATGTCATTTTGTCAATGGGATAAAAAAATTATAAAGCATAAGCGGCGGCTCTAGTAATCCATCAACTTCGATGGAGCAGAACCCGGTATAAATATTTGTTAAGTTTTTTAAAACTATTTTATCATAAACTATTATACTAATTTATATTGCCAGGAAGACCAAGCTTTCCTATGCTTAATATAGAAGTGTTTTTATGGCTCAAGATGGGCCATTCCCGTTAAACATTTCCAACACAGTACTGATCGGATTAAATTTTTAGGAGTTCTGCGATGCCAATTGCAGTTGGAATGATTGAGACTAAAGGCTTTCCAGCAGTAGTAGAAGCTGCTGATGCGATGGTGAAGGCCGCGCGTGTTACGTTAGTAGGATATGAAAAAATTGGTAGTGCTAGGGTGACAGTGATTGTGCGGGGTGATGTATCGGAAGTGCAAGCTTCTGTGTCTGCTGGCGTTGAAGCGGCCAGAAGAGTTAATGGTGGTGAAGTATTATCGACTCACATCATTGCCCGTCCCCACGAGAACCTAGAATACGTCTTGCCGATTCGGTATACGGAAGCTGTAGAACAGTTCCGAACTTAAAAGCTGATTAAACAAACAAAGTAATTAACGCGCTTTGCTTTCTGGAGCGCCAGTTTTTTCAAGGGTTAAAAACTTTAATTCAGGATTAGAACTAATGTCAATCGCAGTAGGAATGGTAGAAACGCTGGGCTTTCCAGCAGTAGTAGAAGCTGCTGATGCGATGGTGAAAGCTGCTCGCGTTACGTTGGTGGGCTATGAAAAAATTGGTAGCGGTAGAGTTACAGTCATCGTTCGTGGTGACGTTTCTGAAGTGCAAGCTTCCGTGGGTGCTGGAGTAGAATCCGTTAAACGAGTTCACGGTGGAGAAGTATTGTCTACCCATATCATTGCTCGTCCCCATGAAAACTTGGAATACGTCCTACCAATTCGTTATACCGAAGATGTAGAACAATTCCGGGAAAATGTAAACGCGATTCGTCCTTTTGGTAGAAGACCGTAATCCGTAATGCAAATTGCCAAAGTTCGTGGCACAGTAGTCGGCACACAAAAAGATCCAAGTCTTCGAGGTGTCAAACTACTGTTGTTGCAATTAGTCGATGAAGAAGGAAATCTCCTGCCAAGCTACGAGGTAGCAGCCGATACCGTAGGTGCAGGATCAGATGAGTGGGTACTTGTCACTCGTGGCAGTGCAGCGCGTCAAATTCTCGGTAACGAACAGCGTCCTTTGGATGCAGCAGTAGTGGCGATTATTGATACCATTCATTTGGAAAATCGCCTTATGTACAGCAAAAAAGAGCAGTATCGATAGTCAGTGGTCATTGGTCATTAGTCATCCGTTTGAAGCCAATGATTAAAGACAAAAGACAAAAAGCTTAATTCAGGAGGAATCTCGCAATGGTAGTCCGCAGCACGGCGGCACCCCCAACCCCGTGGTCGAGGAATTTAGCCGAGCCAAAAATCCATGAAAGTACATTTGTACATCCGGTTGCCAACATTATTGGTGATGTCCGGATCGGCGCAAATGTAATCGTTGCTCCGGGGACCTCGATTAGAGCGGATGAAGGCACACCTTTTTTTATTGGTGAAAATACTAATATTCAAGATGGTGTAGTAATTCATGGATTGGATCAAGGCCGAGTAATTGGTGATGACCAAGATCAATACTCAGTATGGGTGGGGAAAAATGTTTCTATTACCCACATGGCGCTGATTCATGGACCGGCTTATGTAGGCGATGATGCCTTTATTGGTTTTCGTTCCACGGTATTTAACTCCAGAGTGGGTGCAGGCTGCGTCATCATGATGCACGCTTTAATTAAAGATGTAGAAATTCCTCCAGGTAAGTATGTACCTTCGGGATCAATCATTACTACTCAGCACCAAGCTGACCGTTTGCCAAATGCGGAAGTTGCGGATCAGCAGTTCGCTCATCATGTGGTTGGAATAAATCAGTCTTTAAGAACTGGTTATCGGTGTGCTGCGGATAGCAGATGTATTGCACCCATTCGGGATGAGATTGCTAAATCTTATACAAATACTGGTATTACTGTTTTAGAGCTAGAAAGGAGTAGTGAAGTGTCGAGCAATAGCTTGGGTGCAGAAATCGTAGAACAGGTACGTTATCTTTTAAATCAAGGATTTAAAATTGGTACTGAACACGTAGATGAAAGACGTTTCCGTACTGGTTGTTGGCAAAGTTGCCAGCCCATTCAACCTGGATCAATGGGTGAAGCGATCGCAACTTTAGAAAGTTGTCTGAGAGATCATAGCGGCGAATACGTCCGTCTGTTTGGCATTGACAATGGTAGACGGCGCGTGTTAGAGACCATTATTCAACGCCCTGATGGTGTAGTTAGTGCGATTAAATCTAGCGCCTATACATCTGCTAGTAATGGTAATGGTAATGGTCGTCACCAGAGTAATGGCAATGGTCACGTTGCCACCAGTGGCGCACTAAGTAGCGAAACCATAGACCAAATTCGTGGTTTGCTATCAAGCGGTTACAAAATTGGTACAGAACACGTAGATGAGCGGCGTTTCCGAACTGGTTCTTGGCAAAGTTGCCAGCCCATTGAATCAACTTCCATAAATGAAGTGATTGCTGCCTTGGAAGAATGTATAGAATTGCACCAAGGTGAATACGTGCGCTTAATCGGCATTGATGCCAAAGCGAAACGGCGAGTTTTAGAAAGCATTATCCAAAGACCAGACGGCCCTGTAGGTTCATCTGCCCCATCTTCTGCTACAAAGAAATCCTTTAGCAGCAGTAGTTATGGCACAGCTACAGCTACTGCTACAAGTACCAAATTGAGTTCTGAAGCAGTAGACCAAATCCGGCAAATTTTGGCTGGTGGATATAAAGTGAGTGCTGAACACGTAGACCAAAGACGATTCCGGACTGGTTCCTGGGCTAGCTGTGGTCAAATTGACACCAGATCCGACAGAGAAGCGATCGCAGTCTTGGAAGGATACCTTGCGGAATATCCCGAAGAATATGTGCGTTTGATTGGTATCGACACCAAAGCCAAGCGCCGCATTTTAGAGACGATTATCCAGCGACCGTAAAATTACTGAATCAAAAGTGCTGTAAAGTCCTGCGTTCATAGCTGGGCATAAGCCGTACTGAGTTAATTTTTGAGTCAGAACGCTAGCATTACAGCTATGGCACAACTCAAATAGAATTTACTCAGCACTATCTTTTACAGACGCGATAAAACGCGTCTCAGCACTACTTTACTTCCGGCTTCCGAGGTTAAAATTTCCATGTCTGTGCCGCCACTGCACCTCAGCAACAACTTTGGCTCTTATACGAGTGGCGAGGTGACTATTCATCCCAGCGCAGTACTTGCACCTGGAGTGATACTACAAGCGGCTGTAAACAGCAAGATGATCATCGGACCAGGGGTTTGTATTGGTATGGGGTCAATTCTCCAAGTTAGCGAAGGAACCCTAGAGGTAGAAGCAGGAGCAAACTTGGGAGCCGGTTTTTTGATGGTTGGTCAAGGCAAAATTGGCGCAAACGCTTGTGTTGGTTCAGCAACCACAGTTTTTAACTGTTCTATTGAGCCGGGAACAGTCATCCCCCCAGGCTCAATCTTGGGAGACACGAGTCGGCAAATTGAGGACACAGAACAACTGGAATCTCCCACTAATAATGGTGTGAATACCAGTAATGAAGAACAACCAGAAGTAGAAAATAGTTTAGACGTAGAAGAGGAAACAGTCATGTCCTCAACTACTATCTCAGCAAAGACTTACTGGAAATTCAAACACCAGTCTACTTCCTCTTCTGGGTCTTCGCCTACATCGGAAAGCCAGCCTGCACCTGTACCTGTAGAACCAGCGCCTGTAGAACCTCAACCTGTAGAAGAAAATACCAACGCTACTAATTCCATTTCCCAGGAACCAAAATCTAGTCAGCCTCCCACTGCATCGCCTAATAGTATCGGGAACCAAATTTATGGACAAGTAAGTATAAATAGATTATTAGTTACATTATTTCCCCATAGGCAGACCTTAAATAGCCCGATTTCTGACAATCAGTCTGAGTAAGTGTTAATTGTAAGTTGTCGGTTTCGTGAGTAATTTGGAAAATTCACATGGAAACATCTAATCAACACTCTCTTAGCACAATTCGGAAATCCCGCCGTCAAGATAGTCTAAAAAATACTGCTTTAGGTTTAGTCTCTACCAGTAGCTTTCCCGCCATAGTGGGGACAGCAGATATGATGCTGAAATCGGCTGGTGTTCACCTAGTGGGGTATGAAAAAATTGGTAGTGGCCAGTGTACAGCTATTGTCAGGGGTGGAATTGCTGATGTGCGTTTGGCAGTGGAAGCTGGTGTACAAACTGCTGAACAGTTTGGTCAATTGGTTTCTAGTTTGGTAATTCCAAGGCCTTATCCTAACCTGGAGATAGTATTGCCTATTACTAGCCGCCTGAGCAAATTGATGGAGGAAGGTAATCAAAGCAGTTTAAGTAACTTAGCCATTGGTTTAGTTGAGACACGGGGATTTCCAGCGATGGTAGGTGCTTGTGATGCCATGCTTAAATCGGCCGATGTTCATTTAGCAGCTTATGAGAAAATTGGCGCGGGTTTGTGTACAGCCATTATTCGTGGCACGGTGGCCAATGTGGCCGTAGCAGTGGAAGCGGGAATGTTTGAGGCAGAACGTATTGGGGAATTGAACGCAGTTATGGTGATTCCTCGACCACTGGATGAAATGGAGAATACCTTGCCTTTAGCAAGTTGCTGGATTGAACACCGCGAACCATTGAATATGCCTGTCAATGTCGAGGAACAGGTGGCTCAAATAGAAGTGCTACAGTTACCTGATTTATCCCAAATACCAGCAAAATTTGCCGAAGAAGTTACCGAAGAAATATGGAAAGATGAATGATGAATCATGAAGCATAAATGAGCAATTGTCAGCAATCTTCATTTAAGTTTCAGCATTCAACATTCATCTTCAATTGGAAGGCATCTTACGCTTTGCTTGTTGTTTTGATGATAACTTGTGATTACCATAAGTAAAACAAGTTTATTTTAATCAAGTTAATAGAGTTTTATCTATACTAAAATTCAGAACTTCGTATGAGTGATTCGGTATCATTGGCAAGTGTTCAGTGATACTAGATTAATAGATTAAATCGCTATTATGAGGAGAATTACTCTTGAAGCAGGCAACGCTACACCAGTTAAAGGTGTTCGAGGCGGCAGCACGGCACAGTAGCTTTACTCGTGCGGCTGAGGAATTATTTCTGACTCAACCCACCGTCTCCATGCAAATTAAACAACTCACAAAATCGGTAGGGTTGCCATTATTTGAGCAGGTGGGAAAACGTCTATTCTTGACAGAAGCCGGACGGGAATTATTTGCCACTTGTCGGCAAATTTTTGAAACCATAGCCCAGTTTGAGATGACTGTGGCGGATTTAAATGGTTTAAAACAAGGACAATTACGATTGGCTGTGATTACAACGGCAAAGTATTTTGTCCCTCGTTTATTAGGGCCATTTTGTCAACTTTATCCAGGAATTGAAATTTCGTTACAAGTCACGAACCACGAACGTATCTTGGAACGGATGGTCAATAACATGGATGACTTGTACATTATGAGTCAAGTCCCAGAAAGTCTAGATGTCAACTATGAGCCATTTTTAGATAACCCCTTAGTAGTATTTGCACCCGTTAATCATCCTTTAGCAAAAGAGAAAAATATTCCCATAGAACGCTTGACAAATGAACCTTTTATCATGCGGGAACCGGGTTCAGGAACTCGCCGCGCTGTGCAGCAACTTTTTGATGAACATGGCGTGAAGGTAAACGTTAAACTGGAGTTGGGAAGTAACGAAGCGATTAAACAAGCGATCGCTGGTGGTTTAGGAATTTCTGTTTTATCTCGCCATACTTTAATGCCAGACTCTTCTGAGTTCAGCATTTTGGATGTAGAACACTTTCCTATCAAGCGCACTTGGTATATGGTGCATCCACCTGGGAAACAGTTATCTATTGTTGCTCGTACCTATTATGAGTATCTATTGGAAGCCGCGAAAAAGTTTGCTGAAGAAAGTGGATTTTCTGCTTACAGTCAAGAAAGTAATATTAGTAATATTAGCCCTGGCGACTAGAAGTCGCGGCTACACAGGCAAGGCGCGCAGAGGCTTCCCAGAGGGAAGGCCACCTGCGTGGGTTTCAAATCCTCTGTTGAAAGCTAACGTAATAAACCTATCTCTTTCTTATTCCTCGGTGTTCTCTGTGTCTGTGTGGTATGCGCTACGCGCACGTTTCTTCTTCAGAAAATTCCCAATTGCAAAATGTTATGCGCTTTGCTTGCGTATTTGCTTACAGTTATAGAAACCAAATATTAGCCAAAATGCCAGGATAAATGAGGTTAATAACAAAATTGGTATGGGGCCAAAACTCGCAATTAAAAGCGGTGCGGCGGCGGTAAATAAGCCTCCACCCACAATGGGTTCAAACAGCAATTGTTTATAAGCAAAACTTTCAAATGCACCAGAACGGTTATCTGGATCTACCATTCGCAACAGCAATAATCCGGTAGAAGTTACACCCATCGATTGTCCCATATCACCAAGGCCGCGTTCAAACCAGTAAAAAGGTAGGAGATGGGGGCCTAAAAATACAAAGGCGCAAACATTCCAAGTAATACCAACAATGGATAAAATCAAGAAAGGAGCGAGATTATCTCCCAGTACAGACAGAGAAATACTTGCTAGGGCTGTGACAATGGTGATATCTAACGCTAGTCCGCCAATGTTTTCCATTAGGGGACGACTAATTAAATAGGTGCGTCTGGTACGCATCAATATATACTGCACAATCATTCCCCCAATCAGAGCGATGGGGAATAGCGGCACGTAGGATATGAGTTCCACTCCACCTCTACCCCAGGTGATTGATTCAATAAAACGCATAGCTTCTAAAATTAGCCAGCCAAAAGCGATCGCTAATCCCACAAAACCGAAGTTGAGTGATAATGGATCAATTAGTAAGTCGCGGAATAAATGTTTTCTGGCAATTGTGACACTTGGTTCTTCTTCTGGTAGCTGATGATCTGCATTTTCCAGATTCTCTGAGGGTTCACGGCTGACTTTAATTCGTCCAGTTCTGCGTCCCCAATGGATCAAAATTGTCCCGGAAACTACGCCAGAAACTAGCCCCACGGTGGCTAAAGCTAAAGATAAATCAGGCCCGGCGGTAAAACCCAATTCTGTAAAAGTTGCAGCCATCCCGGCTGATGTACCGTGTCCCCCTTCAAAGGCGACTTCAATTAAACAAGCCGCTATGGGCGGTAAACCAAATACTGGTGTTAATATGGTGATAGCAAGTATTAATCCTACTACGTATTGCCCCCAGGCTATCGACTGACCTAATGCCACTTGAGGGGCAGCTTTCCGCCAAAATTCCCGCAATGTCGGCACATATTGACCGAGAAACAGGGTAGCAAACACAATGTTAATAAAGATCCCCGGTGACTGTGACCAAACAGCCTGGATATTTTCGGTAAATAAACCTTGAACCAGAGGAGATTCGGGATTTACTGATTTGACAATTGCACCCAAAGCACCTTTACCCAAGAGTAAGGCAATAATACCAGCAACAATGGAACTGGGTATGTAGAGCGATCGCAATATCCCCAGGCGCTGTCTGATCAACCGCCCCACCAGGATTAATATAGCGATGAGAATATAAGCCCAGAAGACATCTATGAGTTTGAACATGGCAGTTTGTAGCAGTTGCCTCTAGCAGCTTTGCAAAATGGGAGCATCAATTGTATCTATTGATTCTCTATGAGTCTGGGCATCTTGGCAATATAGCAGAGTGCTGTTAGTAGAAGGTTTAGCCCATAAAAACTCAGTTTCTTCAAGACTTTGAGCAATTAACATTAAGAAAAATAGCCATGCAAACAATTTTTAATTGGTTATATAAATCTTAAAAATGTATAACACAAAACATATAAGCAGGTCTAATTTTATATTTTTAAAAATTGTCAAATCTCATACTTTGAAAAATGTCACAATCAGTTATTATGTGAGCGTATGCCTCAGTTCAGCCAATTGGCATCTTGAGTTGAAGTCAAACCCAGCATGATAATCGCTGTTCTACAACATTCGCCATTGGGAAGTCAGAGCAGACTATGCAATATTTGTAGTCTGTTTATATCTGTTTCCCCCAGCTGAACTAATCGCTCTTTGTTGACAATTACGTGACCCACATGACTATTTACGTTGGAAACCTCTCTTACCACGCTACTGAAGAAGACTTAAGGTCTGTATTTGCAGACTACGGCGAAGTCAAAAGAGTAGTTTTACCCACTGACCGCGAAACAGGACGGATGCGTGGCTTTGCATTTGTAGAAATGAAGGAAGATGCCCAAGAAGACGCTGCTATTACCGAGTTAGATGGTGCAGAATGGATGGGTCGTCAACTGAGAGTCAATAAAGCCAAACCCAGGGAGGATAACCGACGGGAAGATAGTCGGGGAGGGAGTTGGAGTAAAAAACAAGATTTTTAATTAAGTAAGCCTTTAACCATAGCAGATTGTTTTCCAGTTAAGCAAAATTAATTTGCTGTAATTTGCTATAGATAATATATATACCCGGCTAGCTGTCAACAGGCAGCAAATTTTGAGGCTAGTCGGGCATTTTTGTTTGTCTGTAATATCTAGCTTTTGGCGTTGCAGGTTAATCCCAATGGAAGAACTGATAGAATTGCGCGAATTATTAAAAAGCGGCAACATATCCAGTGCGCTATTGATGATTGATGAAATGGAAGAAATGAGCAAAAAGGATATTCTCAATAAAATTCGTAGTTATGGCATCATCCTGCTTTTGCACTTGATCAAGCAAGAAATAGAAAAATGCACAACCCGGTATTGGGATGTATCGATCCGAAATGCGATTTTAGAAATTCAAGACTTGAATGCTCGTCCCAAATCTCAAGGCATATACCTTGATGATTGCGAACTCCGTGAATCTCTAGAAAGTGCATACCGTCAAGCAATTAACCAAGCTTCTTTAGAGATTAATGAAGGTCAATATGAATCATCTGAGCTTCAGCAGATGGTAAACAAACAAGACATTTGCCACAGAGCAATGGCTGCAATCTCAGTATTTCCCGATGATCAATAAGACTGGAAATCGTCGCGCCTTTGCGATTATGGGAAAAGCCGCCCCCAAATTTGAATTCTTTAGTTTATCTAAAATCATATTTAAGATATCAAAATACCTTTCTAAGATAGAGGCAGCAATTAAAAATTGCCATTGATAAACCTGACCCACAAGCAAAAAGCTAGGGAATAACAAAAATGACTCAAGCACCAGAATCTCTAGATTTTTCTATGAATGATGCCACGGATAAAAACTTAGATCGTGATTGTACAACGTTATCGCGTCACGTACTCCAGCAGATGCAAAGTTTCGGAGCCGATGCACAAGACTTGAGTATGCTGATGAATCGCATCGGTTTGGCGGGTAAGCTGGTGGCTCGTCGCCTCAGCCGTGCTGGTTTAATGGAAGGTGTGCTGGGATTTTCTGGAGATGTGAATGTCCAAGGCGAATCCGTCAAAAAGATGGATGTCTATGCCAATGACGTATTTATCTCGGTGTTTAAGCAAAGTGGCTTAGTCTGTCGCCTCGCTTCCGAGGAAATGGAAGAACCTTACTACATCCCAGAAAACTGCCCAGTTGGTCGCTATACCTTGCTCTATGACCCCATTGATGGCTCATCCAATACCGATACTAATCTGAGTTTGGGTTCGATTTTCTCTATTCGTCAGCAACAAGGCGATGATGTCGATCACAAAGCTACTGACCTTTTAACCAACGGACGCAAGCAAATTGCCGCCGGCTATATCTTATATGGCCCTAGCACAATGCTGGTCTATACTATTGGTAATGGCGTTCATTCTTTTACCCTCGACCCCAGTTTAGGGGAATTTATCCTCTCGGAAGAAAATATCACAATTCCTAACCACGGTTCTGTTTACAGCGTGAACGAAGGGAATTTTTGGCAGTGGGAAGAATCAATGCGGGAATATATCCGCTACGTCCACAGAACTGAAGGTTATACTGCTCGTTATAGTGGCGCGATGGTGAGTGATATCCATCGAATTTTAGTTCAAGGCGGCGTTTTTCTCTATCCTGGTACAATTCAAAGCCCAGAAGGGAAGTTGCGCTTGCTTTATGAATCTGCTCCTTTGGCTATGTTGATTGAACAAGCTGGTGGTCGTGCGACTACAGGTTTAGTCGATATTTTAGATGTAGTACCCAAGAAACTACATCAACGCACACCTTTAATTATTGGTAGTAAAGAAGATGTAGCTAAGGTGGAGTCTTTTATTCAAAACGGACACTAACCGCAGGGCAAAATTCGTAATTCGTAATTCGTAATTCGTAATTCGTAATTCGTAATTCCGACACCACAAGCGTTTTATTGACTGGTAAGCGGTTGTTTCTTTACACGGTGCTGCATGAGATGGGATAAACCTCTATCAGTAATGAGAAGTGAATTTTGGCTGTGTGATTGGATAATATCTGGGATTGGGGATGCACAATAGCCCTAGTGATGAATTAAAAATTACCTCAGCTGGTCGATGTCATAAGTGATTAGTAACGCCACAATTCAAAAGTAAGCATCAATATCAGATGTATTTTGCGTTTTTTCACTTAGAAACATCATTAACAGGAGTTAAAATAGAGCTATGGCTACCAACCATTTACTAGAAATTAAACAACATGGTCAAAGTATCTGGATGGATAACTTGAACCGTGAGGTTATTCAATCAGGTGAACTCAAAGACTTGGTAGAGAATCAGGGTATATCTGGGATTACTTCTAACCCAGCCATCTTTGAAAAGGCCATATCGAATAATGCGATGTATGATGCCGATATCGAAGCTGGTATTCGCGCTGGATTACCCACATACAAAATTTACGAATCCCTCGTTTTTGCAGATATTCGCAACGCTTGTGATATTCTGCGCTCTGTATATGAAGCCTCGAATAGACTGGATGGTTACGTTAGTATAGAAGTACCACCCACCATTGCCCATGATACGGAAGCATCAATAGCGGAAGCCCGGCGCTATTTCCAAGAAATTGGGCGGGAAAATTTGATGGTGAAAATTCCTGGTACAGTAGCTGGTTTACCCGCAGTAGAACAGGCGATCGCTGAAGGTATTAATATTAATACCACGCTGCTGTTTTCAGTCGATAGTTACATCAACACAGCCGAGGCTTATATGTGTGGCTTAGAAAAACGGTTAGCACAGGGTGGAGACATTAGCAAAATTGCTGCCGTGGCTAGCTTTTTTCTCAGTCGCATTGATAGCAACGTTGATGCCAAAATTGATGAAAAATTGAAGCGTGGTATTGATGATATCTCCCATGAGGCAAAACTGCAAGCTGTGAGGGGGAAGGTGGCGTTAGCGAAGCTCTCCGTAGGAATCGCTAACGCTAAAATTGCTTACCAGGAATACAAAAAGATTATTCAAAGCGACAGATGGCAATCCTTAGCAGCAAAAGGAGCTAAAGTACAACGGTTACTTTGGGCCAGCACCAGCACCAAAGACCCAAAATACAAAGATGTCATGTATGTTGAAGAGTTAATTGGTCCCGACACCGTTAACACCTTACCGCCGGCGACAATTGCCGCTTGTGCTGACCATTGCGATGTCGCTAGTCGCTTAGAAACAGGCGTTGAAGAAGCTTACCAACTGATGGAAAGCCTCAAAGATCCAGACATTAATATTGATCTAAATGTTGTCATGGACGAACTATTAGTGGAAGGTATTGACAAATTCGTTAAACCTTACGAGTCCTTGATGAACTCTTTAGAAAACAAAGTCAAGTTATTGTCGCCAGTGTAGACCTTAAAAGCACAACTCTTTTATAGACGCAATTCCCCAGCGTCTGATTAACACACCACACCCCACTGAAAACTTCTATGGTTAGTTTGCTAGAAAATCCCTTGCGCGTTGGTCTGCAACAGCAAGGGATGCCCGAACCCCAAATTATAGTCATCTTTGGCGCTTCTGGCGACCTTACCTGGCGTAAATTAGTGCCAGCACTGTACAAATTGCGGCGAGAAGGACGCATTCCACCAGAGACTACTATTGTCGGCGTGGCACGTCGAGAATGGACTCACGACTATTTTCGGGAACAAATGCAAAAGGGCATGGAAGAAGCTCATGCTAGTGTCCCTTTAGGAGAACTTTGGCAAGACTTTTCTAAAGGTTTATTCTACTGTCCTGGGGACATAGACAAACCGGAAAGCTATCAAAAGCTCAAAACCCTGTTAACCGAATTAGACGAGAAACGGAACACACGGGGAAACCGGATGTTCTACCTTTCCGTCGCCCCTAACTTCTTTCCTGAAGCCATTCGGCAACTAGGGGGAGGCGGAATGCTAGACGACCCCTACAAGCATCGTCTGGTAATTGAAAAACCCTTTGGTAGAGACTTAGCATCAGCTCAAAGTCTGAACCAAGTGGTGCAGAAATATTGCAAAGAAAATCAAGTCTATCGTATTGACCACTACTTAGGTAAAGAAACCGTTCAGAATTTGCTCGTATTCCGCTTCGCCAATGCGATATTTGAGCCGTTGTGGAATCGTCAATTTGTTGACCACGTACAAATTACTGTAGCTGAAACCGTAGGGGTAGAAGACCGGGCGGGTTACTATGAACAAGCCGGCGCACTCAGGGATATGTTGCAAAATCACCTCATGCAACTGTATTGCTTGACAGCAATGGAAGCACCTAACTCAATGGATGCCGATAGCATCCGCACGGAAAAAGTTAAGGTACTGCAAGCTACCCGTTTGGCTGATGTTCCCAATCTGTCACGTTCAGCAGTGCGTGGTCAATATAGTGGCGGCTGGATGAAGGGTAAGCAAGTTCCCGGCTATCATGATGAACCAGGCGTTGACCCCAATTCTGGCACACCCACTTATGTAGCCATGAAGTTCATGGTTGACAACTGGCGCTGGCAGGGTGTTCCTTTTTACCTACGGACAGGTAAGCGGATGCCGAAAAAAGTCAGTGAAATTTCCATTCACTTCCGCGATGTTCCTTCTCGGATGTTTCAATCTGCTTCTCAACAGCGAAATGCCAACATTTTAGCAATGCGGATTCAACCGAATGAAGGAATTTCTTTGCGTTTTGATGTGAAAATGCCAGGGGCAGAATTCCGCACTCGTTCTGTGGATATGGACTTTAGTTATGGTTCCTTTGGCATTCAAGCAACTTCTGATGCCTATGACCGCCTATTTCTAGATTGTATGATGGGCGATCAAACTTTGTTTACACGGGCGGATGAAGTTGAAGCAGCTTGGCAAATAGTAACTCCGGCGCTTTCTGTTTGGGATGCGCCCACAGACCCAGCTACCATTCCTCGGTATGAAGCTGGTACTTGGGAACCCGCAGAAGCAGAATTGTTAATTAACCAAGACGGTCGTAACTGGCGCAGACTGTAGATATGAGTCATTAGTTATTTGTCATTAGTCATTAGTAAAAATAAATGACCGATGACCAATGACCGATGACCGATGAGCAATGAGCAATGACCAATGACCAATGACCAATGACTAAACTACTATGATTTCCCAAGCACCTACAATTTTTTCACTTCAGGCACCAAAGGATATTTCGCTGACCGAAATAGAAACGGAACTGAATCAAATTTGGCAAAGTTACGGTATTACTGGTGATGACGGTGGGCTTCCTGCTGCTACTAGGGCGACAACTTTTACTCTAGTGGTTTACGAACCCGAAGAAACTCAGTATCTGTTAGCGGCGTTAGGGTTTTATGAAGGCCCGATTGATGGTATTGTCGGTCCACAAATGGCGGCGGCTTTACGGCAAGTACAAGTTAAATATGGGCTACCGGAAACTGGCACAGCTTCACCGGAAACGCTGGCTGTATTGCGGGAAGAATTCGCCAAACGTCAGGGAATGGGGGGTGCGGGAGACGGGGCTTCTTATAACTTCAGTCCCGCTAGTCCTACTATTGCTGATGAAATTGCTCTGCGTAATCCCTGCCGGATTATTGCTTTGTTCCCCATTGCTGGGGAAGATGAAGGGGTAAAAGCTCAAGTTTCTGCCTACTGTCCGATTCAAAAGCAATCCTCAAGTACACTTATATGTTGTGAATACATTACTTTGAGTGGAACTGCTGCTGCTTTAGAACGAGTAGGAGGTATGATTCCGGCTTTATTAATTGGCGGTTTGCCGAAGTTTCTTTGGTGGAAGGCGACACCAGACCCCAATAACAATCTATTCAAAAGATTGGCGGGAATCTGCAATAATGTGATTGTTGATTCTTGCGACTTTAACGAGCCTGAAACTGATTTACTCAGTCTGCAAGAGTTGGTAAAAGCTAATATCCCCTTAGCTGATTTGAACTGGAGACGGTTGTCAGCATGGCAAGAATTGACGGCTCAAGCTTATGACTCACCCCATCGTCGCGCTGCACTCAAAGAAATTGACCGGGTGACGATTGACTATGAAAAAGGCAATCCAGCCCAAGCTTTGCTGTTTTTGGGTTGGTTGGCGAGTCGTTTGGAATGGTCGCCTGTTTCTTATAAAAAGGAAACTGGAGATTATGAAATTACTCAAATTCGCTTTGTTTCCCAAGACCAGCGTCAAGTGGAAGCTGAGTTAGCGGGTGTTCCTGTGGCTGATGTGGGTGAAGTTCTGGGTGATGTAATTGCTTTGCGCCTGAGTTCGACAAATCCCGAAGCAGATTGTGGTACGGTAATTTGTTCTGAAACTGGCGGTTGTATGCGAATGGAAACCCACGGTGGCGCACAAGCTGCTGGTCTGTTTCAACAGGTGGGTTCACTTTCGGAACAAAAGGCTGAGGCTTTGTTGAGTCAGCAAGTTTTACGTTGGGGTCGGGAGTCACTTTTTGAGGAAAGTTTGGCAGTTATCGCCAAGACTCTCAATTTAGCTAATTGACCCCTTTTTGTCTGAATGACTGTAGGGATGCTAAAGCTATTCGATCCAAAAAAGCAGACAATTGTCTGCTTTTTCTTCCTATTTGCACAGTTCGATTAAGCTCATATACTCTTTGAAACAGTGACACAAATATTTTTTCCCACAACTAGAGCAAGTTTTAGGAAATCAGCCGTATTCTTAGAAGGTAAACGTAGTACGAACCGTGCCAACATAAATTTTGTCATTACTATTATTATGTTCTGGATTTGTAATGACAAATAATCCCGGAGTTATTGCCAGATCATCTGTGAGTTGAAAGTTGTAAAAGACTTCTAAATGTAAAGATGTATCTTCATCTTCAAAGGTATCACCGAAACTATTATAAGTCACTTTAGGTGGTTGTCCCACTACAAATCCGACAAAGTTCCCTTCTTTGCCAATATCGGTGAGAGCTAGCAGTACTGCCCATGTGGAGATTACGGCATTTGGGTTTGCTGGTAAATTTTCTGCTGTTGCATGAATAAAACCAACTCGACCACCAAGGGTGAAATTGGGGTTAAGTTGCCAAGCAGCTTCTGCACCAAAGGAATGAGCAGCGATCGCATCGGCCTGATTATTAAACGGATTGCCAGTTAATTCACTACCAGTTCCCGTATTCAGATTATTGTAAGAGTGGAGATAGGTAAAGCTGATTGCTGTGTTTTTAGTCGGTTCCAGGGTAAGTTGAGCGATGCCTGCGGCGAGCGAAGCTATCGCACCGTAAGGACTAGCAAAAATCCCCCTCTCTGGATTAGCTGCATCGCTGGTGACATATCCCAATGACAAATTCAGAGTGTCACTCAAATTATGAGAAATACCAATACCAGCACCACCACCTTGGCGGCGAATGGGGTTTTCTCTGCCAAATGTAGAAATTGATCCGTCTCCACTACCGCTAAAAAGAGGATTGACACTCGGAACAAAGTCACCTAATCCTCCTCCCAAAGCGTACAAAGTCATGCGTGTTTGCTGACTGAGGGGAAATTTATACTCTAGTTCATCTAATTCCACCTCATTGTCATCATCACCATCAAATCCCAAATTTGCCATTTGAGTTCCAGTAAAATCTGCCAACTCTGGCGTGTTGCGCGCTTGTAGGCGGAGTTTCATTTCGTCTTTGCCAGTAAAACTAGTTTCTAAGCTCAGACGAACGCGATCGCTAAATACCAAATTCTCATTTATTCGCTTATCGCTACTGTTGGCTTTTTTACCCCCAGCAAATCCACTCACAGCAAAAATAATCTCTCCTTCCAGTTCAACTTGGGGTGAAAATTGTTGTGTTTGCAGTGTAGCAATTTTATTTTCTAATAAATCTACTCGTTTTTCTAGAGTTACTAATTCTGCCGAAAATTCTGTTTGTAATCGTTGGAGTGTTGTTAAAGTTTCTCGATTAATAATATTTGAATTTGTGTTTTTAATTAGCTCCTTTATCTGCGTAATGCAAGTATTTAATTCTGTAGCAAATTGGTGGCGATTTATAGTTTGATTGCTATTTAGAGTGAAATTATTAATACAGTTATATTGGTTAATTAATGATTTAAATGTTTTAAATTCCCAACTATCAATCCTAATATCAGATAATTGAGATACGGATGTTATTTGATGTTCTGAAATTACGGGCGTGGCATTAGCTTGAGTTATGCTGTGCAAAGCTAAGGAACTAATTAAACCAATTTTTAAGAAATAACTAGAAGCTCTCAATGCTCTCTCCTAAAAGTAAGAAAATAGAATAATTACTGTTGCTGGGGAAATAATATGGATTTTTTGCACGCAGAGGCGCAGAGTCGCAGAGATTGGGAGTTTAAATAATATGTAGGCGCTGTTCGCATAGGTTTAATAATGCTGCGGTAAAAGGACGGCGTTCTGGAAATTGAGTGCTGATTTGAATATGTCTGACTAAGGTGAGGGTGGTGTAAGTTTCAATAGCAAAACGGAATTTATCTTCTGTCAGTTGCAGAAATGTTTCAGTTAGAGTTTTTTCACATTCGTGCAATGCTTCTGAATTACCAAAGGTGCGAATACTGTATTCTTTTATGTGACCGATGTAGTTACCAATATCCAGCGCCGGATTACCTTCACAATATAAATCTAGGTCGATGAGATATAAACGAGAATTATTAATAATCACTTGATCGGGATAGAAATCACGATGAATACCACAGCGTTTTGTTTCTGGAGTGTTTTGTCCTAAATGGTCACATTTTTCTAAGATTTTTTCTAAACGTGCTTGCCATTCGGGATGTTGTTGTATGACTAATGAAATGCGTTCATGTAAAATTCGCAGTTCGTCTGACATAGTATGAGAACGGCGCGGAGGAATGTTAGTTTGATGAAGTTTATGAGCAGCTTCAGCAATTCGTTTTGCTAGTAAAAGATTGCTTTCTTGTGAGAGTAATCGAGTAGCGATATCACCCTCAACCTTACGCTGTAACCACATATGCCATTGTGGAATTATCCCTACAGGTTCGGGTACAGAAATCCCATCAGCACTATCATCACCAAATCCCGATTCCCACAAAGATTTTTGTAACTCATAACTATGATAATCGGTTCCCTTAGCCCTCACCTTCCCAATCAGAGTAATCATTTCCCCAGAATCATGAATAAATTCATATTCAATCAAACAACGCCGCCCAGGCTTATGACGAATAACTTCAATTTTTTGCAATTGCATATTTTCAGACTTAACCAAACACCGACCAAAACATTCTTCCACCTGCACCGGATCAATTGCAGCCGACAAAAAAGGCATCTTACCATCAACTAAATTCACTAACACTTTGCGTACCTTTGCGCTTACCTCAGCGTTCCTTTGCGTTAAAAAACTCCTTCCTCTCTCCACCCTCAATTCCCATAGCACACTGCACCTGATACAAAGCCGCATAACGCCCATTCTGTGCCATCAATTCCCAATGAGAACCTTGTTCCACCACCCGCCCACCTTCCAGATAAACAATAATATCTGCGCGAGTTGCAAAATAAAGGTCATGAGTAATTAAAAAAGTCGTGCAATTTGCCGACAACCTTTGCAGCGCAGCAATCACAGCCTTCTCATTCCCCTTATCTAACCCCGTAGTGGGTTCATCTAAAATCAAGATAGGAGCTTGACGAATAGCCGCACGTGCGATCGCAATACGTTGGCGTTGTCCACCAGAAAGGGTTGCGCCTCTTTCCCCTACCAGCGTGTCGTATCCTTGGGGTAAACCTGCGATAAAATCATCAGCATTCGCTAAACGAGCCGCATCTTCAATTTCCGCATCAGACACCCCAGCAATCCCGTAGGCGATATTTTCTCGAATAGAAGCTGCAAATAACAAACTATCTTGCAAAACTACACTAATTTGCGGACGTAATGATGCTAATGTATAGTCTCTGATATCCCGCCCATCAATCATTACCTGTCCTGATGTCGGGTCATAAAGGCGTAATAATAGACTGACTAACGTAGATTTACCACCACCGGAAGTCCCCACGATCGCGACTTGCTGTCCCGGTTGAATTTTTAAGTTAATATCTTGTAGCAGAACTTGTCCTGAATCATAAGCAAAGTCAACGTGATCAAAACGCACCGCACCTTGAAAAATCGGGGCGGGAATTGCATTAGGCGCATCACGGACATCAGGTTCCTCTTGTAAGACATCTAAAATTCGCTCACCAGAAGCAGCCGCTTTAGCGAGTCTCGCCGTGTACTTAGCGAAGTTCTGCACTGGCTTAAAGGCATTCTTCAGGTAGGTAAGAAATACCAGCACATCCCCAGGTGTTAAAGCATCGCGCAGCGCCAGCCAAGAGCCGTACCATAAAACAATTGCTGTTCCCAGGGCAATCACCGCATCAACGGTACGTTCTAAATGAGCCGCTAGCCGTTGGGTTTTGACGCTTTCTTTGAGACTGCGCTGATTTTGTCGAGCAAACACTCGCGCAAAGGCATCTTGTAACGAGAGGGCTTTCACCAGTTTAATCGCAGCAATAGACTCAGCCGCCGTCGCCGCTACCGCCCCTTCTTGTTTGCGTTGCTTTAATGAAGACTCTCGAATGCGCTGGCTGAGTCGATTGGTAACTAACCAAAATAACGGTAGTGTGAATAGTGCCAGTAGGGTGAGGCTGGGATTCATCCAAAACATCACCCCAATCATGCCAAATAGGGTGAGAATGCTGACTACTAGCGGTAATGCTGCGGTGATCATAATCTCTTGCAGACGGCTAGCATCGCTACTGACACGCACAATTAAATCGCCGCTACGAGCCTTGGTGTGATAACCCAAAGACAAATCTTGGAGATGACGATACAAATGATTTCGCACTTCACCCATAACTCGGCTACCGACTGTTGCTAGTCCGACAGTACTCCAATAAGCGGCAAAGGCGCGTAATCCGGTAAGGATGAGAACAGCAACTGCTGAAAATGTCAGTAATGTTACTGGCTCTAGTTCAGAAATTATGGGAATATTAGTGGGTGGATTGTCCCGAATCAGAACATAATCAAAGACAAACTTGAGCGGCCAGGGTTCCAGTACCCGGAGGGCGACATCTGCAATTAGAGCGATCGCAGAAATTAAAATTAGTCCAGATTGGGGACGAATGTAAGGCCAAAAATAAGCTAGAACTGAGCGTAAACCAGAAGGTTTTGACATTTATTGTCTCACCTCCACAGAAAGTCCAGCTATATGGAGAATTTGTTGAGCGATCGCATCCCAAGTATGATGTGCAATGACTGTGTTTCGGGCAGCTTGTCCTAAACTATGACGGAGAGTAGGCGATCGCCATAATATTTCTAAAGCATTTGTCAAAGCGATCGCATCACCAGGAGGACAGAGAATACCATTCACCCCTGGATCAATTAAATCTACCAATTGCCCAATCCGGCTGACAACCACAGGTAAACCAGCCGCCATATATTCATACACTTTCAACGGAGAGAAGTAAAAATCAGACTGCGCCGCATAGGGTGCAACAGCAACATCCATTTTTGCCAACAATTGGGGAATTTGCTCAGGACTCACCGCCCCTGTAAATTGAGTATGAGTGTCTAATCCTTTTGCAGCTAATTCCGTAGCCAGATTTTCTCGTTCGGGTCCATCACCCACAATTAAAAGTTTGGTATTAGGAACACGTTGAGACAAAAGAGCAAAAGCCTCAGTGAGAATTGGCAAACCGTGCCAAGGTTTCAAAGTACCGACAAATCCCACAGTAAAAGTTTCTGATTTCGGGGCAGAATCAACAGCAGAAAAACGCTGAGGATTTACCCCATTAGGAATCACATAAACCTTAGACTCATCCACATAATCCATGAGATAAGTTTTCACCTCCTGCGAAACAGCAATCAATGCCGTAGCAGCATTAAAAACCCGATGAGCAACAGTTTCAGCACCTTTTTGATCAATCAAACCGCGATGGGTTGCCTGTTCAGTAATCAGAGGTGAATTTACCTCTAACAATCCCGGAATTCCCCTAGATTGGGCAAATTCCATTGCGCCATAACTCCAGAGAGAATAACGCTCATAAATCAAATCAAAACAGCCAACCTTCTCCAAAGCCAAACCCAAATCAGGATTCATCCCCAAAGCCACCTGCTCCCTTACCGCCCTTTCTTGTTTCGGAATAGGTGGAAGCTGATGAACCGCAACATTAATTAAATCTGCCGGTAACTCACCCCCAACGCGAGTAGCAAACAAATCCACTTGTCCACCTTGCCCAAGTAATGCTCGGATCACCTCCTGAACATGAATAGAACAACCCTTTTGCCCAAAAACAGGAACTCCCGCATCAGCACAAACATAAGCAACTCGCACCTCTCAAACCTCCTCTGCGCCTTTGCGCCTTTGCGTGAGAAATAAACCCCGTAACATAGCCGCATTAAGATAAATATCAAACTCAGCTTCAATTAACTCCCTAGCCCGACGTGACAACTCAACCCGCAAAGCCGAATTAATCAGGAATCTTCCCAGAGCAGAGGCTAATGCCTCAGCATCATGTTGTGGCACAATTAACCCAGTCTCCCCATCACGTACCAACTCCGGAATCCCCGTCACATCCGTACTCACACAAGGAGTTCCCAAAGCCATTGCTTCCAGTAAAACCGTAGGTAAACCATCCCGATTACCATCTTTGCCAATCACATAAGGCGCTGCAAACACAGCCCCTTGCTGCATCAACTCAAACACCTCATTTTGAGGACGCGGCCCCAAAATTTCTACAAGATATTCCAATCCTAAATCTTGAATTTGCTGTCTGAGTGCAGATTCTAAAGTTCCTGTACCGACAATTTGACACCGGAACGCATAATTTTTTTGCTTCAAAATGGCACAAGCATCAATCAAAATCGATAACCCTTTCTTCTCAATTAATCGCCCCACGGAAATAATCAAAGGAGAACGATTAGCCGGAGAAGAATATTGTAATTGTCGTAAATCCAAGCCATTGTAAATGCGCTTAACTGACTTTGCAGCGACACCGTAGGTTTTTTGTAAATAGTTGAGATTATAATCACTGACAGTGACAACAGTCGCAGCATCCTTTAACTTGCGTTCCATATCGGCAAATTCCACACTTTCATGAAAGATATCTTTAGCATGAGCAGTAAAAGTGTAGGGAATGCCTGTAAAGTGAGATGCTAGGCGAGCTACACTGGTGGCGACAGTGCCAAAGTGCGCGTGTAAATGAGTTATGCCTTTGAGTTGCGCCTCTCGTGCTAACCATGCAGCCTGGTAAACAGTGCCGGCTGGTTCACCTTCAGCCATTGACAATTTTGACCAAAAATCGGGGATAACCTGACTAGCTTCCTGTAATTCTGCCCAAAAATAGCTTGCGGCTGTAGGAGCTAGACTATTGAGAGATGCGCTCACCCGTCCTTGAATTGGTTTACGAATGTAGGTTACAGGCGCGCGTACCTGAGAAATAATATTTTGAAAATGAGTATCACACGGTGGTCTGAGGGCAAAAATTTCTATATTTAAGCCTGCTGCTTCATGAGCTAAAATTTCATTAACAACAAAGGTTTCAGAATATCGAGGATAACGTTTGAGAACATAACCAACACTTGTCATAATTCGTAATTCGTAATTCGTAATTCGTAATTTAAGAAGGTGCTATTTTAGTATTCCTTAACTCATCTATCTTTATTCAAGAGGCTTGTTGTGATGAATGATCGGCAGACATGAGTATTTCATCGACGAATTGGACAATACTAATGAGTCCATTGAGATCAACACAATTACGAACTTGTGGTGGCTCGCCTGCTTGCATTAACCAGTCTGTCAATGCTTGGGATGTTAAGTTACGCGGGTGCAACATATCAGTTAAACCAAGTTCCTGTAAGCGTTCGGCACGAATCAATTGCTCTCGCCGGGGTTTTGTTCGAGGTATGATTAGCGATCGCTTTTGAAATGACAACAATTCACAAGTTGTGTTGTAACCGCCCATAGAAATCACCCGTTCGGCGCGATTGAGTAACAGCGTCGGCTCGGTTAAATATTCCAACACCCGCAAATTATCCCGTTTAGCAGCATAGTTTTGAAGTTGTTGTCTGATTTTTCGCGGCATAAACGGCCCTGTCAAAATGATCCCGTTCATCTCTGGTGGTAGTTCAGCATGAGCAAATGCTTCTGCTAACAGCGCTCCGTCTTGTCCACCACCTACCAAGCATAATGCTAATCTTTCCGATGGGAGATTCAGCGATTTAAATGCTTGAACGCTTTCGATATCCATGAATTTGAGGCGGCTACGCTGGTCAAGGTAGCCCGTGTAGCGAATTTTTGACAAAGTTTTTCCATGAAAGTTATACTCTGCTGCTAGGTCATAGATAGCGGGATCACCATACACCCAAACTGCATCATAGTAGGTTTGAATCGCCTCCTCGTTAGCTCCTCGCTGCCAATCTCGACGCACAGAAGCCGGTTCATCTAAAATATCTCGTAGACCTAGAATGCAGCGTGTTTTTCCTTCGTTACGCAAGTAATCTAGGGTAGGATCTAGCTCTCTGACTGCTCCTCTGGGGACATTATCTACAATAAAAATATCAGGTTTAAAAGTTTTAATTGTGGTTAAAATAACTTGCGATCGCAATGTAATAATTTCCGGTAATGACAGATCCAATCTTCTTGCTTGATACTGCCCATGAATATTTTTGTGCAAAGCAGGTAAAATCAAACAATCTACACCTGGAGGTGTGGGGACATTGCTCGCATCTGGGATGCCACTAATCATTAAAACATCAAGTTCTAGGGGTGAACATCCTAAAGTTTGAGCAATCAACAAATTACGGCGTTTGTGTCCTAGCCCCATTGTGTCGTGGGAATATAAAGCAATCCGCCACTTACCAGGATGACTAGATAAATTATTCACCTCTGAAGATGCGACCTTAGCCGAAGCTCCGGTGATCTCTCCAGAATGGGGGAAAAAGTTGTTCATTTACACTCCTGACAAAAGTTTAATCCGGTAATTCATCCCATTTTGATGGCAATATCCACATAATCAGCCTGCCTATGCAGGCTCAGTTCACCAGTCTTATACTTCAGCCTGTAGGTGGATAATTTGCTAGTCAGGCTGGACTAAAAATTTCCCAAATTGAAACAACACTATTAAAAAAGATAACTTTATATTTATGGAAATTAGGGACTTCCAAATAAAAAAATACTCAACCACCTAACGTAAAAAATCTCTCCAACCCTGATTCCTCTGTGTCCTCTGCGCCTGGAGTGGTAGCCTTCGGCAAGCTACGCTAACGTTTATTTGGATAATTTATTTCTTGGAAGTCCTTAATAGCGCTTGGGGAATGAGATAATTAGCAATGCTGCCCAATTACCAAATCTCAATTACCTCAAGCCTATGGCTTTAGTCATTGCCGGAGAACGGAGTGGAGTGGGTAAGACAACTGTCACCCTCACCCTTTTAGCTTCTTTGCGTCGTCGTGGTTTAGGGGTACAATCTTTTAAGGTTGGTCCCGACTACATTGACCCGATGTTTCACGGCTATGTAACTGGTCGTGCTTGTCGTAATTTAGATGCAGTATTGACTTCTGAGGCTTATGTGCAGAAATGTTTTGCCAATTATAGCCCACAGTGTGAATATTCCCTGGTGGAAGGGGTGATGGGTCTATTTGATGGCGTGAAGGAAATTGAAAATAACGAAGAATCTGTAATTAAGACTGATTTTGCCAGTACGGCACACATTGCAAGACTTTTAGATTTACCTGTGGTGTTGGTAATTGATTGCAGTCGTTTGTCTGGTTCTGTAGCGGCGATCGCTCACGGATATTGTACCTTTGATTCTAGAATTAAAATTGCTGGGGTTGTCTTAAATCGGGTGGGAAGCGATCGCCATTTATCCCTACTCAAAGATGCTCTCGCCGCATTACAATTACCCATACTCGGCGTATTGCGTCGCCAAGATAATATTACCATCCCTGATCGTCATCTGGGTTTAGTTCCCACCTCCGAACTGCCCGAATTGGATACTGTAATTGAACGTCTGGCTGATTTAGGAGATACTTGCTTTGATTGGCAAAAATTACTACCCCTCTTAAAATCCCCTCATTCCTCTACACCCTACACCCCACTCCCTACACCCTACATCAAGATTGCCATTGCACGCGATCGCGCCTTTAATTTTTACTATCAAGATAATCTCGACTTACTGCAAAACTTAGGTGCAGAATTAGTATTTTGGAGTCCCTTAGAAGATGCAGAACTACCACCGGATGTGCAAGGAATGTACTTTGGTGGTGGGTTCCCAGAAGTCTACGCACAGAAGCTTGCAGCCAATACCAGCGCCATGCAAACAGTAAAAACGGCAATTTTATCAGGAATGCCCACAATAGCCGAATGTGGGGGTTTAATGTACTTGTGTGAGCAAATTATTGATTTTGACGGTAACTCCTGGCCAATGGTAGGAATATTACCCACATCTGCTGTCATGGGTGGACGTTTAACATTAGGATATCGTCGCGCCGTCGCCTTACAAGATAATCTCTTGATACCAGCACAGACGAATATTTACGGACATGAATTTCATCGTTCTAGTTTAAGTGTAAATCCCCAGAATCCCTTGTTTCAAACTTATCGCTACGACTGTGACGAAAACATGGGAACAGAAGGATGGACTTCACCCTCAAACCTCCACGCCTCCTATATTCACTTACACTGGGGACAAAGCCCAGAAATACCACAGCAGTTTCTCAAACAATGTCTCAAAAAACCTGATCATAAAACTCTCCGCGCCTCTGCTTACTGAGCGAAGTCGAAGTATGCGCCTCTGCGTGAAACTTCTTAACTAATTACTCCGTGAAGCAGTCACATTCATATCCTCATTTAATTTCCGCACCAAACGGGATAACTCACGAATAATATTCACCGCAATTTCCGGAGTTTCTTCTATAGCATCATAAAGCTGCTCTTGAGTCAATTCCAAAAATTCGCAAGGTTCTAGAGTTGTAGCCGAAGCCGAACGAGGCTGAGTATCAAATACTGCCATTTCACCAAAGTATTTTCCCTGTTCTACCTCTGCGAGTTTTTTCTCGCCAATGTGGACTTTAACTTTACCTGAGACCACAATATAAAGCGATCGCCCTTCTTCTCCCTGTTTAAAAATAGTATAATTAGCAGGAAATTGCAGCTCATGCATCACTGAAGTCAGGCGCACAATAAAATCATCTCGCAACTCCTTAAAAATTGGCACTCGCCGGACAAATAATAAACGGTCAACGCTACTTAACATAATTAGAAGTTACAACTTATACAATAAAAATAACAGGAATCATATCAATCGGGGAAGAAGCTATCGCCTAGGGAAGAAGAAAAGCGAACATAAAAATAGTAATATACAGAAAAACCCTGCTCACAAAAGTTGTTGACAAATTATTGAAACCACATCCAAGTGATGAACTTCTGAGTGTTGGTATCCCACACGAGATAGATTTCTGCACTAACCAGATTTTGACCACTTTAGTACTTCGGAAAATTTTATGTCTGCAACTGCGATGGGTAGACAACAGTTATATGAATATCACGCCATAGCAGCACAAGAAGCTGCTCAAACCCTCAACAGCGACCCAGAAAAGGGTTTAACTTCAGGAGAAGTAAAGACTCGACAGGAAGAATTTGGCAAGAATGAACTCAAGGGTAAACCTGGAAAACCTGCTTGGTTGAGATTTTTATTACAATTCAATCAAGCGTTACTCTATATTCTACTGGTTGCTGGGTTAATCAAAGCCCTATTGGGTCAATGGACAAACGCCGGGGTAATTTGGGGCGTAACCTTGATTAATGCCATTATCGGTTTTGTGCAGGAATCAAAAGCTGAAGGTGCAATTGCTGCTTTAGCCAAAGCCGTAACTACAGAAGCTACAGTCATTCGGAATGGTCAAAAATCCCGCATTCCTTCCCAAGAATTAGTTCCGGGGGATATTGTGCTGTTGACTTCTGGTGACAAGGTTCCGGCTGATTTGCGGTTATTCAATTCCCGAAATTTGCAGGTAGATGAGTCAGCTTTAACTGGTGAATCTGTACCTGTGGAAAAAAATACTACAATTGTCAGTGCAGATACTCCTTTAGCAGAACGGGTGAACATGGCTTATGCAGGGAGTTTCGTCACCTTTGGACAAGGAAGCGGTCTTGTAGTATCCACAGCGAGTGCTACAGAAATGGGACGCATATCCCAGTCGTTAGAACAGCAAACTAGCCTCAGTACACCCCTAACTCGCAAGTTTGACAAATTTAGTCACCAACTGCTCTACATTATTTTGGGACTAGCGGCCATGACCTTTGCCGTAGGTTTAGGACAAGGACAGAGTTGGGCGGCAATGTTTGAAGCGGCTGTGGCTTTAGCTGTGAGTGCAATTCCCGAAGGATTGCCGGCAGTGGTGACAGTCACAATGGCTATTGGGGTGGATCGAATGGCACGCCGACACGCCATTATTCGGAAATTACCAGCCGTGGAAACTTTAGGCGGTGCGACGGTAATTTGTTCTGATAAAACTGGAACTCTGACAGAAAATCAGATGACTGTCCAGGGAATTTTTGCCGGTGGAAATAATTTTTCTGTGAGTGATACAGGTTATAATCCTGATGGGGAGATTCTATTTAAACAGCAATCTGTGGATTTAGAATCAAATAATTTCCCCACTCTCAAAGCTTGTTTAATGGCTGGGTTACTTTGTAGCGATTCTCATTTAGAGCAAAAGCATGGGAATTGGATTGTCGTGGGTGATCCGACTGAAGGGGCTTTAATTACAGTTGCTAATAAAGCTGGTTGGAATCAGTCCGAAATGGCGCAGTTAATTCCCAGAATCGATGGTATTCCCTTTGAATCTCAGTTTCAGTACATGGCGACGCTACACGATAGCCATGAGTCTGTAGAAAAAGCTGGGAATGGTGCGAGAACTATTTACGTTAAAGGTTCTGTTGAGGCAATTTTGAGCCGTTGTCAGGAAATGCTCAATGCTAATGCTGAACCAGAATCAGTTAACCGGGAATTAATCGAAAAACAAGTAGAAGCATTGGCTACTCAGGGGATGCGGGTATTGGCTTTTGCGAAGAAAGTTGTGCCAGATCAGCAAAATTCGGTAGACCATGAAGATATAGCTAGCGGCTTGATTTTCTTAGGTTTACAGGGAATGATTGACCCACCGCGCCCAGAAGTTATTGCTGCGGTGCGTGCCTGTAAAACTGCGGGCATTCAAGTTAAGATGATTACAGGTGATCATGTTACCACAGCTAAGGCGATCGCACAACGAATTGGTTTAGAAAAAGACGGTAAAGTGCGCGCCTTCGAGGGTAGACAACTCACCGCAATGGATGATAACGACCTCACCCTAGCCGCAGAACATGGTGTAGTATTTGCCAGAGTTGCTCCAGAGCAAAAACTGCGGTTAGTGGAATCATTACAGTCTCAAGGCGAAATTGTCGCCATGACTGGGGATGGTGTCAATGATGCGCCGGCACTCAAACAAGCTGATATTGGCATAGCAATGGGTGGAGCAGGTACAGATGTGGCTAGAGAAGCCTCTGATATGTTGCTCACCGATGATAATTTTGCCTCTATTGAAGCCGCCGTAGAAGAAGGGCGCACAGTTTATCAGAACTTACGCAAAGCGATCGCCTTTATCTTACCTGTCAACGGTGGCGAATCGATGACAATTCTGATTAGTGCCTTATTCGCCAGAGATTTACCAATTCTATCACTGCAAGTCCTGTGGTTAAACATGGTGAACTCAGTCACCATGACTGTACCTTTAGCCTTTGAACCCAAATCAGACCGAGTAATGCAACGCAAACCCCGCAACCCACGGGAGCCATTACTTTCTGGTACACTATTTCAGCGTATAGCCGCAGTTTCCATATTTAACTGGATTCTGATTTTCGGAATGTTTGAATGGGTGCGTCAAGATACAGGTAATATTGACTTGGCGAGAACTATGGCAATTCAAGCTTTAGTCGCTGGGCGAATTGTTTATTTATTGAGCATCAGCCAGTTAGCAAATGTGGTATTCAGGAAACTCAGAGGTCAAGCTGCTAGAATTAATGATGGTAAGGCAATGGCTTTGGGTATACTCTGCACAGTCTTCCTGCAAATCATCTTTAGTCAATGGGGTGTGATGAATACTTTATTTAGAACTGCTCCTTTGAATTTAGAACAATGGCTGATTTGTCTGGTTCCGGCTTTACCAATGATTCCTTTGGCTTTGTTTGTCAATCGCATTGACCCTGCGGAGTAATTATTGGCTTTGGTGTTGGAAAATATGGATGAGTTTCGCGCAAAGGCGCAAAGGCGCAAAGGTGGAAAGGTGGAAAGGTGGAAATAATTGCCTATTCCTTTCTTCACTTGGCGACCTTGGCGACTTGGCGGTTCGATAAATTCATAAATCAAATAAGATCGCTATATGTTATGGAAATGGTGCTTTAGATTATTAATAATCTTCCTGGGAGTTTGGCTATTCCTGGATTTGGTTTCTCGTCTGGGAGCAGAAATTTTCTGGTTTGAGAATGTGGGCTATGTGCAAGTATTTCTGCTGCGGATAACTACGCAGGGAGGTTTGTGGATACTTGTGGGTGGTGTTACGGCTACTTTTCTACTGGGAAATCTCAGGTTTGCACAACAGCTAAAATACGCTGATTCTTTGAGAATTAAAGAAGTCCGGCGCGAGGAAGCAGGAATTGACAGCGATTTACAAAACTTTCTCAGTCCTAACTATCCCAGACGTAATGAAACACAGTCACCTAAATCTCGGACTAAACCGTTAAGATTACGCTGGTTGCTACCTATAGCTTTGCTATTCAGCCTATTAGTCGGATTAATGTTGGTTCATTACGGTGAAATAGGCCTTAGTTATTGGCATTCTCCCACTCTCAGAACTATTCCACCAGTTCCACCGCTATTTAGACTTGAGCGAATTTGGGAACTGATGAGTGTGCAAATTGTCGCTCAGGCTTGGTATATTGCTTTAATTGCTGGAGTGGCGATCGCCATTATAACTTATCCTGGTTTTTTCTTGAATGCGATCGCACTGGCTTTCAGTGTTCTCTTTGCTTGGGTAATATCTCACAACTGGGCTAGGGTACTGCAATATTTTACTCCCACAGCCTTCAACGCCTCTGAGCCTTTATTTGGTCTAGATATTAGCTTTTATATATTTTCCCTCCCATTTTGGGAACTGTTAGAACTATGGGGGATGGGATTATTTTTATATGCTTTTATCGCTGTCAGTCTAACTTATCTCCTATCAGCAAATAGTTTCAGTCAGGGGATTTTCCCAGGGTTTTCCTCCCAGCAACAACGTCATCTATACGGCTTGGGGGGCTTATTCATGCTCTTTGTCGCCCTGAGTTATTGGCTAAGTCGCTTTGAGTTGGTTTATTCCCGACGTGGCGTAACTTACGGTGCTAGTTACACCGATGTCACGGCTGTATTGCCAGTCTATACTATTTTGTCCGTCTTCGCTTTAGTAGTTGCCTTTTACCTCCTCTGGCGGACATTTGCTTGGAAATCCCAATCTCGATATCGCAAATTTATATTTTATAGTTTGGGGCTGTATTTAGTCGTAGTTGTAGCAGCCGATTTTGTCCTCCCCACTGTAGTGCAGTATTTAGTTGTTCAGCCCAACGAATTACAAAGAGAGCAACCATATATTGAGCGTACCATTGCTTTAACTAGGCAAGCATTTGATTTAGAAGTCATTGACGCTCAAACCTTCAACCCCATAGGAGACTTGACAGAAACCGATATCCAAAGAAACGATTTAACAATTCGCAATATTCGGCTTTGGGATCAACAACCACTCCTAGAAACTAACCGTCAACTCCAACAAATTCGACTTTACTACCGCTTCCCAGATGCGGATATTGACCGTTATACACTTTTGACAGAAGCACCCGCAGAAAGACCGACAGCACCCACAGAGGTGACAGAAGCCAACCCAGAACAGACCCAGCCCACAGAACGGCGACAAGTCCTAATTTCGGCGCGAGAATTAGACTACACTGCTGTACCCCAACAAGCTCAGACTTGGGTAAACCGCCATTTAATTTATACCCACGGCTATGGTTTTACCCTCAGTCCCGTGAATACCGTAGGCCCAGGAGGGCTACCAGAATACTTTGTTAAAGATATAGCTGGTAATGATGAAAGCGCCCTGAATACCTCCAGTGAAGCCATTCGTGACAGCGTTCCCATTGGACAGCCCCGAATTTATTTCGGTGAAATTAGTGATACCTATGTGATGACTGGGACAAGAGTCAGAGAATTAGATTATCCCAGTGGTAGTGATAATGTTTACAACATATATGATGGTTTAGGGGGCGTTCGCATTGGTAGGGGGTGGCGACGGTTATTATTTTCCATGTATTTAAAAGATTGGCAAATGCTCTTTACACGGGACTTTTTGCCAGATACTAAAGTATTATTTCGACGGAATATTAAGGAACGTATTCAGGCGATCGCACCTTTCTTACAATTTGATAGTGACCCTTATCTAGTCTCTGCCGATGCTAACCCGGAAAATGGTAACGGTGATTTCCCTAGTAATGGTAATTACCTCTACTGGATTATAGATGCTTATACGACAAGCGATCGCTATCCCTACTCCGACACCACCAACGAAGAAATCAACTACATTCGTAACTCAGTCAAAATAGTCATCGATGCTTACCACGGTACAGTTAACTTTTACATCGCCGATACCCGTGACCCGATAATTCAAACTTGGTCAAAAATATTTCCCAACACCTTCAAACCCCTGAGTAATTTACCCCCTACCCTCCTCAGCCATATTCGTTATCCGGTAGACTACTTCAAAATTCAATCAGAGCGATTGATGACCTACCACATGACAGATCCCCAGGTATTTTATAACCGAGAAGACCAATGGCAAATACCTAACGAAATCTACGGTAGCGAAGCCCGTCCAGTAGAACCCTACTATTTAATTACCAGTCTCCCCACCGTTCCCTTTGTTGAAGGCGATTCCCCTCGTACAGAAGAATTTATCTTACTGTTACCCTACACACCCAGACAACGCTCCAATTTAATAGCTTGGTTAGCAGCACGCTCAGACGGTGAAAATTACGGTAAATTATTACTATATGTATTTCCGAAAGAACGCTTAATTTTCGGACCAGAGCAAATAGAGGCGCGGATTAACCAAGACCCAGTAATTTCCCAGCAAATTTCCCTGTGGAATCGCCAAGGGTCAAGAGCGGTTCAAGGTAATCTATTGATTATTCCCATTGAACAATCCTTGTTGTACGTTGAGCCAATTTATTTAGAAGCCACGCAAAACAGACTACCCACCCTAGTCCGGGTAATCGTCGCCTTTGAAAACCGCATCGTTATGGCTCCAACATTAGAACAAGCATTAGAGGGAATATTCCAGCCAGAAGTCACACCCGCCCCAGCCATAATTCGTCCTGTAGAAGAACCAGCACCCACAGAATAGTTGCGTAGGGTGGGTATAAGCCCAGCGTAACCCACCATCATCCTGTCAAACTGATATAGATCCCCGACTTCTTTGAGAAGTCGGGGATCTGGGTATTATCGCTCTTTTATTACTCTCGTCATCTAAAAATCATAAACCCTTATTTTTTATGACTTTGATCAATTCAGACGTAGACGTAGGTTGGGTAGAGGAACGTTAACGTAGTTTGCCGAAGGCATAACCCAACACCCACAATCCTTGGTTTCGTTGGGTTACTCTACGAGAAGGCTACGCCTACACAAGGCTTCAACCCAACCTACTCTTTTTTCTTTCATCAAAGTCATAAAAGAGCGTTATGTTTTTTAAGTTTGAGATACTTATCAGTTAACCTATTTAATGTAGTCACATATTTAGCCAGTTGTAATGAAGCGATGATTTCGTGCGGCGAATTGACTTGTTCACCCATTTATAGCCGTTCTACAGCACAAAATCAACAACTGGCATAGAGATGGGAGGATTGAAAACAAGGCTTGACCCTATACTGCGGACAGTTTTCGCATTCCCGTTATCCCTGTTGATATATTATTAAAACCGGAACCGAAAGATTTGTCATGCCAAAATGCCGAAACTTGTGACAATACATAATCAAGGTACCTTAGCCTACGCCACGCCACTACGATTTGTTTCTAATTATATGCTTTATCTCCCCTCTCCTTACTAAGGAGAGGGGCTGGGGGTGAGGTTCTTTATTTTCTTAAACCCTCTTACCTTATTACCTAAAAACTGGCGTGTCTTCTCATATCAGCGTAGTGTCTGGCTGTAGTATTGATTTCAATCACAAACTCTGTACCTTGACCTAATTGAGAATTACATCTAAGTTTACCGTGATGTTTATCTACAATAATTTGTTGACTAATTGCTAGTCCTAATCCCTTAGCTTTACCCATTGCTTTAGTAGTAAAGAAAGGTTCAAATATCCGCCTTTTTATGTGAGGAAGTATTCCCTTTCCATTGTCATAAATATGAATTACCACCTTTTGTTTCTTCCCCAATTGTGAATTAGCTAGCTGGGTTTGATGGCTATTAATTAATGATAAATGACGGCTGATAACTTCTGTCCGAATGCAAATCTGAGGAATCAGGGAATAGTCTTGTTTCATTCTTTCTTCTAAAGCATCAATGGCATTATTTAGAATATTCATAAATACCTGATTTAGCTCTCCAGGATAACACTCAATTAAAGGTAAATCTCCAAATTCCTTAATAACTTCAATTCCTGCTCTATCTGGCTTTTCTTTAAGGCGATGCTGCAAGATTCTGATCACACTATCTAGTCCCTCATGTAGGTTAGATTTTTGCATTTTATCTGCATCCAAATTAGAGAAATTCCGCAGCGCTGAAACAATCTCTTGAATGCGTTCAGATCCAGATTGCATTGACCAAAGCAACTTTAAAAAATCTGTTTTTATCAAATTTAGATCGAATTGTTGCAAATATGAAGTAATTCCTGAGTTCGGTTTAGGATAATAATATTGATATAGTTCAATTAGTTTAATTAAGTCTTCAGCATACTGACTAGTGGGATGAAGATTACTATAAATAAAGTTAACAGGATGATAAATTTCATTAGCCATCTCGACTACGATTTGACCTAGATTAGCCATCTGATCATTTTGCAATAATTGTCCTTGAGTAATTTGCAATTGGTCTGTTTTTTCTCTTAGCTGTGCTTCCACTGACTCACTTTTAGCACCTGCAATTTTAACTTTATCCCAGAGTTGATATTGCTGAATTAATATACCTATCTCTTCACTGATTTGTGTTACAGCATCTATTTCCCATTTCTGCCACTGACGGTTATAACCACAGTCATAAATAATTAATATTCCCCACAACTTAGGTTGTAAAGATTCTAAATTTTCCTCAACTTGTTCTTTTAATAAAATCGGGACTACTAAATTACTTCTGACTTCCAACTGATTGAGAAATTTAATTTTACCAGACAATTTAGGTACTGGATTAACTTCTTCTCTAATGCTTGATTGGTATGCTTCTAAATCTCTCTGAGGTATAGAAACTTGAATATCTGTATCTTTCAAAGATGTAGTGGTCACAGATTCAGAAACTACTTCACCTCTACCATTAGGTTGAAGACAGTAAATTAATGCTTGATCAATCTGCAAATAGTGTCTGATTTCTTGTAATATATTTTGCAGCAATGGCTCAATTTGAACACAAAAACTGATATGTTTTCGTACAGCTTGTAACAACTGTTCCTGTTTTTGGTAATGTTGCAAATTTTCCTGGAAGGTTTTCTCCTGGGTAATATCCCTATGCGTTCCTGTCATCCATATTGGTTTACCAAATTCATCCCACTGAAATATTCGACCACCAGAGAAAATCCACTTCCAATCGCCGGATTTAGCCAACATTCTTAATTCAATTTCAAAGTTAGGTGTGTATCCTTCCAGATACTCTTGCAATACCTGTTGAACTTTCAATAAATCTTCTGGATGTACAAGTTTCTCAAAGGATTCATAGTGGTTGCTAATTTCTTCGACCTGATACCCTAAAATTTGCTTCCATTGCGGGTCATAATAGGTTTGATTGGTCATTAAATTCCAATTCCACCAACCCAGACCACTGGTGGCTAATGCCATTTGTAAAGCTGCTTGTGGCTGTTGGTCGGGGAAACTTTGAGAACTGGGCGCTGAAACATGAGCTTCCATCTGGTAGGTAGCGGGTTCTGTATGCATAGTGGTTAATAGAATGAGGAAGATATTCTGGGCTTCTTTCTCTAAGCTGTGTTAGCACCTAAAATCAACATAAAAACTGCGAATATATTCACTTATTTAATCAAAATTCCAAGTTAGATCAACAAAGTCTGACTAATCTTGAATTAAATATAGAAAATGTTAAAGCGAAGAGTGTAACCTCTGTAGCGATCGCTCACCTTATATATTACTAAAAATCAGCTACATTTTGTACATCTACCAAATCTAGATGCAGATAATTAGTATCTAAAATCACGAATTAAGTAGCTGGAATACCTGTGACTTTTTATTTAAAAAACTCTAAAATTGATGTATATCAGATATTTCAGATCAAAACAATATTGTCAAGGTGCATTTGTAGCTTTTTGGAAAAAAATTGGCTTTCAATCAAATTTGGGAGGCTACATTCATTTAAATCCTCATCATCTCCACTTTGAGGACAAAAAAACGCAGAAGCAAGGCCGATAACGAATGACTATAGATGAAGTCGTATTGCTACTAAAAGCCAGCCAAATCAATGGTTTAACGACACTCCAAGAAATAATTTTGCGCTCTTCTTGGGAGGGCAAAACTTATACAAGTATAGCCTTTGAAGCCCACTACGGGGAAGAGCGTGTACGGAAAGTTGCTGCTCATTTATGGCAATTGTTAAGCGATTTTTGGCGAGAACCGATACATAAATCTAACTTTCGTGAAATGTTGTTACCTCACCGTCTTAGCAAAACCCATCAACAGTTAATTAAGGAGTTTAACCGCGCCGCCACTGCCATATCCTTAGAATTTCCTAATAGCCCAGTATCCCTTAATTCTAGATTATACATTCCTCGCCCGCCAGTTGAGGAACTTGTCTATGCAGAAATAGCTACACCGGGAAGTTTTATCTGTATCCAAGCTCCTAAGAAAATGGGGAAAAGCTCTTTGATTCTCAGGGTAATTTCACGTGCTAACAATCATGGTTTTCGCACCGTTTGTTTGGATTTTCAGCAAGCGGAGACAGCCGTTTTTAGCAGCTTGGATAAATTTTTACGGTGGTTTTGTGCCAATGTTAGCCGGGAGTTACAGCTAGAACCAAAACTTAATGACTACTGGGATGAGGATATGGGTAGTAAAGTTAGCTGCTCTATGTATTTTCAAAACTATTTGCTGTGTGCCGTCAAAAGTCCGGTGGTGTTGGTATTGAATGAGCTAGATTGGGTATTTGAGTATCCTGAGATTGCTGGGGAATTTCTGCCATTAATGCGTTCTTGGTATGAACAATCCCAAATCCTGGAAGTTTGGCAAAAACTCCGCCTGGTATTAGTTTATTCTCAGGAAATTCTGGCTCCTTTAAAATTAACTAAATCTCCATTTAATCTGGGGTTGCTAATTAAGTTACCAAGTTTTACAAAAGAACAGGTAGAAGATTTAGCTCAACGTCATGGATTAGATTGGGCAGATAGCCAAAATACTGATAGTTTAATGGCTATGGTGGGGGGACATCCTTATTTAGTCAGATTGGCTTTGTATCACCTTGTGAGTAGGGGAGGCTTAGAAGGGAACCTACAGGAACTACTACAACAAGCGGCGACTACAGAGGGAATTTATCACGAGTATTTAAGACAGTATGTATTGGTGTTGCAAGGGGAGCCAGAATTGGCTACGGCTTTCTCTGAGGTAATTACGGCAATCAATGATGTGAAATTAGCGCCAATTACAGCATATAAATTACATAGTATGGGGCTAGTGAATTTGTCAGGCGATCGCTGTAGTCCTGCGTGTGAGTTGTATCGTTTATATTTTCGTGGACAACTGAACCCGGTTAAAAATTTCACCATCCCCAATGAATTGGGAAGCCTACACTGTACCGATAGAGCAGTGTAGGTATTTCACTATCAACGAAGAGTCACGATTGGTGCGCCTAACCACCCGGCACAATTCTCCTTCTGCGAGGGATCGGGATTATGTACTGGGACAATCTGAAACTTAGTTGGATGTGGTGTACCAAGGGTAACAGAATAGGTACGTAATTCATCTTGGTGGAAAATTGTCACTTCAATAGTGTCATTGGGTTGGTAATCCTTGAGGCGATCGCTCAGTTGATGAGCTGTTACCCGAATTCCACCAATCGCCAATAACTCATCGCCTGGATCAATTCCCGCTACTTGTGCGGGTGAACCAACTTCCACAAATTTAATTACTTCTCGCCCATGTTCAGTTTTTGCCTTCACACCTAAATAAGGTTCTTCTTCCCGTTCGGCGATCAGATGCAAACCGAAAGGTTCCAGGTAATGATTAAAAGGTAATTCATCAGTACTATTAATGTAGGATTCAAAGAAATCAGTTAAATCCACACCCGCCACCGATTCAAATACTTCTTGCAACTGTTCAGGGGTGTAGCCAATTTCCGGTTGTCCAAATTTCCGCCACATTTGCCGCATTACATCATCAAGCGATCGCTGATTCCCATGACGCGCTCTAATCAGCAAATCTAGCAACAAAGAGACCATTTCCCCCTTCAAATAGTAGGACATTTGGCAGTTGTTGCTATTGGCATCTGGACGATAAAGTTTAATCCAAGTATCAAAACTCGACTCAGCCAGTGGTTGCACCTTGCGCCCTGGCGTAGTCAGAAATCTGCTAATTTCCTTACTCAAATGACTTAAATAAGACTTAGCATCATAAATGCCAGCCCGCAAGGGAATCAGTAAATCGTAGTAACTTGTAGTTCCCTCACAGAACCACAAAGAATGAGTATAGTTTTCCTGCTCATAATCAAAAACTTCCAAACCTTTGGGGCGAATGCGCTTCACATTCCACAGGTGAAAAAATTCATGTGCCACTAATTGCACAAAGCGCTCGTACTTTTCTTGAGAGCGAAACCCAAAACGCTGGTAAATTAAGGAGCAACAGTTTTTATGCTCCAACCCGCCATAAGCCTGGGCAAATAAATGCAACAGAAAAATATATCGTTCGTAGGGTAAACCCCCAAACATCTGCGCTTCTACCTCGATCACTTTTTGGATATCGGCAATGGCTGGCTGTAATTGTAAATTGCCCTCTCCCCAAACGGCCAGTTCATGGGGCTTACCCAAAACCTCAAAGTAATATGATTGGTGGCTACCAATTTCCACAGGACTATCCACAAGGGTGTCAAAATCCTCAGCCACGAAAGTATAGGCTTGCTCACCAACTGGTGGTAAAGAAGTAGTTACCCGCCAATCTGGGCGCGGTGGTACAACGGTAATCTGAATTGGTAGACTCTCCCAACCAGGGAGTCTAAAAAACATTGCTGCCCCATTGAAATAGCCGTGAGTAGCATCCAAATGATTCGTCCGTACCGATAGCTCATTGGCAAATATTCGGTAACGTACAGTTAATTCTGAGACACCACTTGTATTCACCTGCCAATGGTTCTTACTAATTTTTCGCCAAGGCAAAGGCTTATCCCCAGCAAAAGCGGCAAAATATTGTAAATTTTTGGCGTATTCTCGCACTAAGTATGAGCCTGGTGTCCATACAGGCATTTTCAAGTCAATAATTTTCGATGAGTGGTTGATTAGCTGCAAAGTCACCTCAAACAGATGCGTTTCTGGTTGAGGCATTGCCACCAGGTAATGAATCATCGGTACTGTTTCCTGAATGCCAATCTCGATACAAGGTGCTGTTGCTTCGGTCATCTGTAATTAAGAGTTATAAATTCTGAGTCAATAGTTTATAGTCAATAGTTAATGGTCAATAGTCAATAAGTTAACAACTGTAAACTTAATACCAATTGACGCTCCTATGCTCAAAAGCCAGAAGATTCTTGCACAAGGGGGATTCTGAGAAATTTCCCCCCGGCAATTATCTTGACCGTATACCCTACGAAACCGCTATATCCTCCAATGACAACGTTGTGAATATTGCCGCAATTCGAGCAAATATGAGTACGGTGGCCTTCTGAACACATTTAACTAGCCTGAGATTTATCCAATAGAAGTAGTTTCCCACATTTAAAAGTCAAGTCCAAACCGATATTGGCAATTTTGGGACAAACACATAAATTTGAGCTTAGAACTTGCCAGCTAGGTTAATCAACTGTTTCAAGTTGACGAGATTAATCGTATTGTTAGCACTGTCAATCATGATCCAACCTTTTTCATGTAGTTTTTGCATAATTTTGGTAGTTTCTTCAACACCAATTTCTGTCACCTCGGCTAAATCTTTAAAAGGAATATTCAAAATTTCCTTACCATTGCTCGATTCTTGTCCATAGCTTTCACTCAAACTAACTAAGGTATGAGCAAGTTTGACAGCAGGGGGATAAGATCGGATGTGTAAGCGTTGGTTCACTTGTCGCAATCGCCGCACCATCAGTTGCAACATCCGGTGATGTAACTGCGGATCTTTAAATAATATTTGAATAAAACGCTCTCTAGAGACACTCAACAATTTGACTGGTGAAAGGGCAATCACATCGGTTGAACGTGGGGATTCATCCAAAATCGCCATTTCGCCAAAAAAATCACCGCGCCCTAAAATTGCGAGAGCGACACAATCATCCCCGGAAGTGCGTCGGACTTTCACCCAGCCGGAAATTATGAAGTAAACTGCGTTACCCCAGGCATCTTCCATCAACACGGCTCGCCCCACAGGGTATTCGTGTTCAATTGCCACATTGAGTAACCATTCCAAAGTCTGTGGATTGGCTGTACTCAGTAACGGAAAAAGTTGACTAAAAACCTCAGTCTGCATGTAATATCTCAAATAAATGAGTTTAAGAATGAAAAATTAACTTGAATACTATAAATTTTTAAACTCACAATCTTAGTATAAACTACTAAGTATTTGTAAGAAAGTACACTAAAAGTTTAAAAAGGTCTAGTCAAGAATTTGATTACAACATAACAAGTGTCCATAGTAACGAAAACAGCACTTTCACTGACAGATTAATTGTCATCAGAGGTTTGTGGGTGTGTCGCTGGTTTCTTGCAGGATAGTAATTTGCTGGTCTAAATTTTCTACTAATTGATTTAAAGCCTTGACGGCTGCCAATTGCTCAGATTTGAGGTTGGGATTGAGCAAAATTCTTTGGTGAAGTTCTTGTAACTTAACGCTGAGTTGTTGAGAAATTCCCAAAGCATCGCGACTAAGACGAGCTAACTGTTGTTGTTGATAAAATTTTAAAGCTGTTCCTCTTAATACTTGTAGAGTCGCTTCTTCACCATAAGTTCCTGGCATCACCCGCAAGCGTAATAACAAACGCTCTTGTTTATACAGGCATTCTTTTTCTACCTGTTGTGGTTCTGACAGCTTAGTAACAGGCAAGGAAGCAAAGGATTTCAATTGATTCAGCACTCCTTGGAATACGGAAAGAGGCAGATTTTCTAATACAGACTGCATGACTCCATTATCACTCCAAAATATCTTCCCTTGGTAAGGTTGCCTTTCCAAGTACAAGCGACCAATTCCCCCACTTAAAACTCGCCCTAGTAATTCGTCTAGCAATTTTTTTGGTGGTAGGCTGGCCAGCATCTCCACAGGAATCAGTTCATCGGACAAATTTACTTGTAACACAGTTAAATTGTTGAGTAAATCTGAGCTAGGATGGACTTTTTTTTGCTTCTCGTTGACCCCAGAACTGGTGCTATTAGTGGGAGATAAGTTGTTTACATGGGCTGTGGAGGAAAAATCCTTCTGTGGCTCAGAATGTTCTGGGGTGTCTGTTTGAGCAAAAGACATTAATGCTGGCTGATGGGGTTTAGAAGAGGTAGTTGCAGATCGAATTAGTTCGTCGATCATATTAATTTTGCTTTTTTCTGATGCCAAGTTTGTGTCTTGCTGATCTACTTGTTTGGCATCTGGGCTTAATGTATTTTTATGGTTGAGGTAAGCCGATAGGATAGTGCGGTGTGTGTCAATATCGATTTCTTGAGCCACTATTGTGCATTTAATATAAGATACGATGCGATTTACATAATCTAACGCCTCACTATCTTCTGGATGAACCATACCTAATAACAGGTGATTTTCTTCTATCCCAAAGGGTGCTACCTGGTGGTACAAGCAAGCTTCAAAAAATAAGAGATGATCCATCAAATGGAATACTTGCTCGCGTCTTTGTTCCCAGTTTGCTGGAGTGTGGGGTAATACTTGCTGCCCACTTGCTCCGGTATCAGTTAATTTGCCGTCTGAAGACAACATAAATTTGATGACTCAGTATTTTCTTATATTTTATTTTGCTATAAATTAGTTAGAAGTAAGAAAGGTAACTTAATTATCTTGTTAAAAATTAAATTAATGACTAAGTAGATAAGTATAAAAAATAAACACTAGCACTTAATGAGCGAGTGTTTAACTGTGAGATTACGGTTGCGTGATTAACCGAAACTTATCCGGAGAAATCTAGTGGTCAAAAGTTGTCAGTTAGACGATTTTAGCCAGTGGCATGGTTGATGCCGATATCTCCAGGATGAAACCGGAAATTATGTCTCAGTCCGTAAAGATTGAGCTTCGAGATAGATTTTTGACCATTCGCCCATCGCCTGATGAGTTTTGAGTTTTAACTGTTGAGCTATTGCTTCTATTGATTTGCCTGCTTTCCGCAAATCTAGGATCTCTCGCCTCACAGGAGTTAAGTTTTCATAAAGTTGTTGCCATTGGCTTTTGGTTAGCCCCAAATTATTTTCTTGTAGGGAAGTTGCCAACCAGTTATCCACGAGTTCGGGTTTATCTTTGAGGGCAAAAACACGCACTGCATGGTAACTAATTTTTTCTCGCATTCGGTAAATTTCTTTGATTGGCTTGTCTAGTTTTTTGGCGATTTCATCTTGGGACTTGCCTTGTAGATATAATCGCAGCCACTCTACTGCTTCTTCTCCCAGGGTTTTTTGTAAATAATCGGCAAATTCCTGTTGTACTAATTGCCGCAGTGCCTGTTGTTCTTCTAGTTCTTGTGCTTCTTGATATTCAGCGATCGCTTGATTATCCGCTAAGTTGACGCGATTATCATTGTCCTCTGAGAGAATTTCTTCGGAAACAACCTTGACTAATTCACTGTTTGGTACTTGAGTTAAGCCACCACGCTGAATCCGCCGCAGGTAATTCACAAATCTATATACGAGCAAGGGTTGATTCCGCACTGGTCGCATAGCATACTCTTCTATACTGGCAAATAATAGAGCATCCCGTAGTCGTTTATCGGTGGTAAATTCAGCGATACAGACCATTTGTTGCTGCATATACTTATCGTTTTGCAGTAACTCTTGCAGCACTTCTTGTAACACATCCATGACAGTACGCTGGCGATCGCGACTTAGAGAAACCCAAGTCTGAATCTTATTGCGTAATGTTACCAAACCTGCTAGGCGATTGAGCAGATGGCGATAGGCGCGTTCTCTCCCGACCCCCAAGTAACGTTGATGTAAAATTTTCCAGCGATATTCCATTGCTTGTTTCGCAATGTTGAGTTCTTGAGGCTTCAGATCATCAAACCGTTTTAGATCACTCCCTAACAGCCAAAGAATAATGCTTTCTCTGTTGGCTACACTTTGTTCTGGACATTCCGCAGCGAGACGGTTGCCCCAATAATGAGCTAGTTTTTCTGCCTCCTTCGTCATAGCGAGATTGCGCTCCTCAAAACCCTGTATTAAAGTTGGCATCACAACCCCCATTCGTCATACTTAACTTATCATCTGGTAGTTGCCTATGAGTATGTCTTTTTCATAAAGACATTTCAGATGTTTTATTCTTATTACGTCTGGATTTATCGACTTTATGCAAAATTTAGGTAAATTTTCTCAATTGTACTTTTTGTTTTACCTATATGTGTCTAAATATTGGTTGCTGCTAACATCAATTTTTATTTTTTATAGAAGATTTAATAGATTAGGAACTAATAGGGGAAAAACAGGGGAGATGATGCGGCTATGTTACAACTAATACAGTACGGTGATTTATCATAGAGTCTTCTACAGGCTGATCATTAGCAAACCTTATGCTTACAGCACAATAATCGCTCATATTCAGTTATAACAACTGCCAAGGCTGTGAAAGCATGATTTCTTCAGATCCTGGAAGCAAATGGGTTTTTACTCAGCACTTTTTCCGATCATAGTTTTTTCAAAAAAAGTCAATAGTCAAAGGTCAAAGGTCAACTGTCAATTATTTATTAACACCTCAACTTTTAACTTTTGACTAATAACGGATTTAGTTAACTTTATATCCTGTTGGAGGAGCGCACAATCGGGTTTTCTACAGAATCGCGATACTGTTGCACTGCATCTGTATAGCCGATGGGTAGAACCGCTTCCACGTTTTCATGGGGACGGGCAATAATTACCCAGGATTCGAGAGTACCGCCATGAACATTTTCTGCGGCTTCAATACCAGCTGCCATAGCTGTTTTAACTTCAGAAACGTCTCCACGAATATTGATGGTAAAACGAGCGCTACCCACTCGGATATAACCAACAAGGGTAATGCGACCCGCTTTCACCATCGCATCAGCTGCTGCTAGTACAGCAGGAAAACCCTTCGTTTCAAGTGCGCCAACGGCCTGTAATGACATTAGTAATCTCCTGTATGAATAAATGTATGTGGGGCAAGAAATCTACTTTCCACAGCAATATGGGGAAGTTTAATCACTTGCAACTTGGTAATCACGCTTCAGGGGCGATCGCATTTTGGATCACTGAATTTGATGCCAATTTTTATAAAGTGCGTACTGCTTACCCTATGGTTATTGACAATGGTGCAAAATATCAGATCACGAATTTGCCTATTACATCCGGAACGGTTCAGATGCTTCGGTGAAGTGGATGGGTAAAATGGTCTCAACGTTCTCTGGAGGGTTAGGAACAATGTAGTGGGTAATTACTTGACCACCAAACGTTTGTTCTCCGGCGAATATTCCTGCTTCTACCGCCCTGTTAACTTCTGAAACGCGTCCCCGAACAGCGACTAACATTCGAGCGCTTTCAGCTTGACCATAATACACAATTGTGACTGCGGCAGATTTAACCATTGCGTCTGCTGCTGCTAGCACAGCAGGAAAGCCCAAGGTTTCAATTACGCCAACCGCCATTGGCATGGCATTAGCTCCTGAGTTTAAAAATGAAGTGATATCAATTGTACGAGGCTTTCGTACCAATTTTGACATTTGAGAAAATTTTCTGTTGTTATCGGAATCGCAGGTTATGTGGTGACAGAATTTCTGCTACGCTGCACGAGCCAATTTAAGAGGCTACCACTCAACACGGCATAAATTGGCGAAAAAGTTAGTATAAATATGCTCATCCCAGGTAAACCACCGATGTTATACCCCAGAATCAAGACCCCCAATGCTGCCAGTAGCATAATTAGAGCATGAGCCGGAATCCACCACCATGATTGCCGCACAGACGAACGCAGAATCAACCACTGAAATAATCTCATCAGCGCACCCGCTATAGTGACTTGTGCGATAGGCAAAGCCGCGCCGGAGGCGAACGCTCTCCCAGCTAAGGGCAATTGTGCTATAATACCTTTCCCAAATTCAGGCGAACCAGGTGCAGGTATTGCTGTGTATAGCATGAAAATCAGGGTGAAGAGGATACCACACCATCCTAAAATCGATGCGAGAATCCACCATTGGGAACGCGGTACAATGCTTTGGAGGATAAACCATTGGGCAGAATTTAAAAATCGAGTTACGTACATAAATATATTAGATATACCCACAATTTAGCAGTAACTGGAGTACTCTTAAACAGTAAACTAAAATATATGTTTCCTAGTTTTTTACCTACCACAGTTGGGCAACTGACAGAACCGACCTCTATCGCCTTAGCCCAAAGTATTCAAAGTCAAGCGATCGCAACGCCTTTAATTAGTCAACCAATTACTACTACCTACGTTCAACAAGGTAGTGGTGGTACACCGATTTTATTAATTCACGGCTTCGACAGTTCCGTGTTAGAATTTCGTCGCCTGTTGCCACTGCTAGCAACGGATAATCAAACTTGGGCTGTGGATTTATTAGGTTTTGGGTTTACAGATAGAATTGCCGGTTTACCATTTAGCCCCTTAGCCATCAAAACCCATCTGTATCATTTCTGGAAAACCTTAATTAAGCAACCAGTGATTTTAGTGGGTGCGTCGATGGGGGGTGCTGCGGCCATTGATTTCACCTTGACTTATCCAGAAGTAGTAAAAAAACTGGTGTTAATCGATAGCGCTGGTTTAAGAGGGGGTTCACCGTTAAGTAAATTGATGTTTCCCCCGTTGGATGCTTTCGCCGCTAACTTTTTACGGAATCAGAAGATACGCGATCGCATTTCCCGGACTGCGTACAAAAATCAGCTTCTCGCGTCAATTGATGCTCAATTATGTGGTGCATTACACTTAGAAATGCCAGATTGGACAAAAGCTTTAATAGCTTTTACTAAAAGCGGTGGTTACAGTGCGTTTAAAGCGAAGCAGCTTTCAGAAATTGTCCAACCAACACTGATTTTATGGGGTGATACAGATAAAATTTTGGGTACACTTGATGCTAAAAAGTTTCAACAGGCAATTCCCCATAGTCAACTTATCTGGATTGAAGACTCTGGTCATGTCCCACATTTAGAACAGCCAGAAGTCACCGCCCAACATATTCTGGAATTTCGTAATTAATTACGAATTACGAATTACGAATTACGAATTAGTCATACAACCAAGTATTATCGGCAAAATTATCTCCTTCTTTTTGACGTTCTAGCAGATATTCAGGAACTTGATGTGATTTTTTATAGCCAACTGGGTTATATTTTGCTTTGACTTGGATAGCAGACTTGCTTTCTTTCTCTGGGATGGCGGGCTGATTATTTTTGACTGGAGTTGGTGCTTTACTTTCTTCTATAAGTTGAGAATTAGCTTCTGCAAGGTGTAAAGCGTCTTGTTTAGCTTCGTGCAGTTCTTTTGTCAGCCGTTCTATTAATACCTGCTTTTCATACAGAACTGATTGTAAATCGACAATTTGCTTTTGAAGGCTTTTTCCTTTATCTTGAGATTCTTCAAGATTTTGTTTTAATTCTTGGATAGTGATTTCTAAATTATTATTAGTAGACATAGCTTCCTTGAGAGGAGTCTGTTTATGTGACAGCGTAGGTAATTTATCTGTTGTTAAACTATTTTCTTCGGTAACTTTCTCAGCTTTAACTTCAATCACAGATTGATTCTCTAGTGGGATCAATTTTTGCGCTTCTTCTTGTATTAAATCAGATAGATGTTTCTTAACCATTATTTTTTCCAATCACCCTGTAATTACTCAACCCCGCAGCATTAGACTAACTCCGCCTGCGGTGCATTTTTCCTCGCCATTGAATAATGGCGACACGCTTCAGTTATAATTCTGCCCTGTCCATGAACTGACAGAAACTTGAATATCTGCATCAATGAGATTAAACTTGTTTTTTTGCCCAAATTGTGCAGCTAAATTAACTGCCATAGTCGTTTTACCGACTCCTCCCTTAGCGTTGAAGGTAAAGATGATGTTTGGCAATGCTTACTTCCGAGGCTGCCTTACTTAAATATACCGCTTTGTGTAGCCTCCAATCACAGAAAAACCCGTAAAAATTAAAATCAGCAGCCGTCACTTCAAACAAACTCCTATGACAGTAACTTACAACTTACCTGATGGTCCCAAATTACCGCGCTATCTGCGGATAGTTAAATTTATCACTCAGCCGTTGAAATATGTAGAAGATTTTGCCCAAGTTTATGGTGACAACTTCACCATCTGGAATCGTGGGGATAAGCATATTGTCTATTTTAGCCATCCTCAAGCACTAGAACAGATTTTTTCGGCTCATCCTAGCTGTTTTCGATCAGGTGGAGGCGGCGGGGGTTTAGGATTTTTGCTGGGGGATAATTCTGTAATTATATTAGATGGCGATCGCCACCAGCGCCAAAGACAATTATTAACACCACCGTTTCATGGCGAAAGGATGCGGGCTTACGGTGAAACTATCCGCAAAATTACTCAGCAAGTTAGTAACGAATGGACAATTGGCAAACCTTTTAATATTCGCGCCTCAATGCAAGAAATCACCATGCGCGTGATTTTACGAGTAGTATTTGGTGTGGATGAGGGGCCAGTTTTTCGAGAATTGGGGCGATTACTCACATCCCTGCTAGACTTCATGGGTTCGCCTTTAATGTCCAGCGCCTTCTTTTTTAGTTTTATGCAAAAAGATTTAGGTGCGTGGAGTCCTTGGGGGCGAGTTGTGCGGTTATTGCAGCAAATTGATCAGCTTATTTATAGTCTAATTAAAGAACGTCGGGCGGAATCTGGACAACATCGCCAAGATATTCTCAGTTTATTGATTTCGGCTCGTTATGACAATGGCGAGGGAATGTCAGATGTGGAGTTACGTGATGAATTAATGACAATGTTAGTTGCAGGACATGAAACTACAGCTTCTGCATTAACATGGGCTTTTTATTGGCTGGGACAATTACCAGAAGTCCGAGAGAAATTACAAGGGGAATTAGAAACCCTGGGTGTGCATCCCGAACCGAGTAGCATTGCTAAATTGCCATATTTAACCGCAGTTTGCCAAGAAACCTTGAGAATTTATCCAATTGTGGCAAATGGATTTCCCAGAGTTGTGAAAACCCCGGTAGAAATTATGGGCTATAAATTACCAGCAGGAACGGCGATAGTTCCTAGTATATATTTAGCCCATCATCGAGAGGAAGTTTACCAACAGCCTCAGCAATTCAAACCAGAACGCTTTTTAGAAAAGCAATTTTCCCCTTATGAATATTTACCCTTTGGCGGTGGAAATCGTCGCTGTATAGGCTTGGCATTTGCCCAGTATGAAATGAAAATTGCTTTAGCCACAATTTTGTCAGAATTTCAATTATCTCTAGTTAACAAGCGTCCTGTGTATCCCGTGCGCCGTGGTCTGACCTTAGCCGCACCAGCAGGGATGCAGATGATACCAACAGTTCAGGTAACAAGAGCGAGTACACCTGTTAACGTTTAGTGCCAACACCGGGAGTCTCAGATCCCCGACTTCTTCAAGAAGTCGGGGATCTTTTTCTTTGGCGTGAGTGATAATTTATGCTTTTTTTCTCTGTTAAAAAACGGTTATACTGAGTCAAATAAGTATAACCTTTTAATATTATTGATATGGAACCAATAACACTAACAGCCGTAGGATAGGAACAGCGATCGCTACAATAGTATTAACTAAAGCCTTAGAAAAAACAGGCGAAAAGCTTGGGGAAGCAGCAATCCAAAAAAGTAACGAGTTAATCGCACAGCTACAAAAGAAAAATAAAGTCTCCTTACTAGCGAATACGCCAGAGGGAAACCCACAGCAAACGTTAGATTATGGTCAAGCAGTACTGGAATTGAAACAAGCCGCAGACTGGGATTCTGAAATTGCTCAATCAGTGAGAGAAGTTGAAGCAACAGTCAATAAAGATCAGTCCCAGAGTGCTGAGGAAATTCAAAAATTAGCAGCAGAAATCCAAGCGCAGCCATCAATTGTCAATAACTTTGCCAAGTTAGCAGAAAGTATACAAGCTGAAAAAGGGGCAATGGTTGCCCAACAAATCACAATTCAGGAACAGCGCAACACATACAACTGACTAAAGTCGCCCGAACAGGAACAGGTAAAGTTAAATCCTGAAACACCGCAAAATTTACCCCTGAGTGGGGTGGTGAAATTTGTGGGACGTGATGAAGAACTGCAAAAACTCCACCAACTTTTACAGGAAAATAACCAAGTAGCCATTGCTGCAATTGCGGGAATGGGTGGACTGGGTAAAACAGAACTCGCCTTGCAATATGCAATGACTCAGCGCGACACATACAAAGGTGGAATTTGCTGGTTACAAGTCAAATCTGGGGATGTGGGCGTTCAAGTGGTGCAGTTTGCCAGAACTCAGCTTGATTTAAACCCACCAGAAGATTTTGATTTACCCGCACAAGTGCAATTCTGCTTGAGGAATTGGCGTGAAGGTGATGTGCTGCTAGTGATGGATGATGTCACAGATTACCAGCAAGTCAAAACTTACCTAAATGGGCTATCTTCCAGATTTAGAGTGTTGATGACTACGCGCCAACTGTTGGGTGCAGCCATCAAGCAATTACCTTTGGATGTATTACAACCAGATGCAGCGTTGGAGTTGTTATGGTCTTTGCTGGGAGAAACACCAAAGCGAATTGAGAGAGAATTAGATGTAGCAAATCAGTTGTGTGCATGGCTAGGATATTTACCCTTGGGTTTGGAGTTGGTGGGGCGATATCTGGCGCGGAAACAGGATTTGTCCCTATCGGAAATGATGGGGCGTTTGGAGAAAAAGCGATTAGAACAAGCTGCACTGGTGAAGCCAGATGCTGATATGACAGCACAACTGGGAGTGAAAGCCGCCTTTGAGTTGAGTTGGCAGGAATTAACAGAGGATGATCAACAATTAGGCTGTGTACTCAGTTTATTTGCAGCTGCACCCATACCCTGGAAATTAGTAGAACAGTGCCTACCAGAAGAAGATGAGGAAGATTTAGAGGAAATTCGGGACGATAAGCTGCTGTATCTGCATTTACTCCAGCGCAAAAGTGAGGGAATCTATCAACTACATCCACTGCTGCGGGAATTTTTCCAATCTAAGCTTACAGGTTTAGAACAGGTAGAGGAATTTAAGGGTTACGTTTCTCAGGTAATGGTAGCAGTTGCAAAAAAAATTACTGACACTCCCACACTTGAGGAAATCAAAGCTGTTTCCCTTGCCATACCTCATCTAGCTGAAGTAGCAAATCATCTCATTCCATACGTCTGTGATGAAGATTTAATTTGGCCTTTCCTCGGCTTGGGCAGATTTTACGCAGAACAAGGTTTGTACACCCTAGCCGAACCTTGGAGACAGCAATGTTTATCAACCGCACAAGACCGCTTGGGAGACAATCATCCCTCAGTCGCCATCAGCCTCAACAACTTGGCAACACTGTACGAATCCCAAGGAAAGTACGACCAAGCCGAATCCCTGTTACTCCAAGCTTTAGAACTCACAAAACGCCTGCTGGGAGACAATCATCCCTCAGTCGCCACCAGCCTCAACAACTTGGCTGCACTCTACTCTGACCAAGGAAAGTACGACCAAGCCGAACCCCTGTATCTCCAAGCTTTAGAACTCTTTAAACGCCTGCGGGGAGACAATCATCCCGATGTCGTCACCAGCCTCAGCAACTTGGCTGCACTCTACAAATCCCAAGGAAGGTACAACCAAGCCGAACCCCTGTATCTCCAAGCTTTAGAACTCAGAAAACGCCTGTTGGGAGACAATCATCCCTCAGTCGCCGCCAGCCTCAACAACTTGGCATCTCTCTACTCTGACCAAGGAAGGTACGACCAAGCCGAACCCCTGTATCTCCAAGCTTTAGAACTCACAAAACGCCTGCTAGGAGACAATCATCCCTCAGTCGCCACCAGCCTCAACAACTTGGCAGTATTATACAAATCCCAAGGAAGGCACGACCAAGCCGAACCCCTATATCTCCAAGCTTTAGAACTCACAAAACGCCTGCTGGGAGACAATCATCCCGATGTTGCCACCAGCCTCAACAACTTGGCTGCACTCTACTCTGACCAAGGAAGGTACGACCAAGCCGAACCCCTGTGTCTCCAAGCTTTAGAACTCTGGAAACGCCTGCTGGGAGACAATCATCCCCATGTCGCCACCAGCCTCAACAACTTGGCTCAACTCTACTATTCCCAAGGAAGGTACGACCAAGCCGAACCCCTGTATCTCCAAGCTTTAGAACTCAGAAAACGCCTGCTGGGAGACAATCATCCCCATACTATTACTGTTCGTAAAAATTTGGAAATTTGCCAGCAACGAAATTCAGGATAAAAATTATTGATGGTATTGTACAGGCGATAATTCACAGACAATAATGATTGCGATATCTACACTAATGCTTGCCTAGAAAAAAATAAACTACGATAAATTATAGAATTTCATTCACAACTACCTGATGTTAATTACATACACTGCAAAATATACAAAAATTAATAGCGGATATATGGGACAACTCATTGAATGGCAAGAAGTCATCACTGAGGGAGAAACTCTAGAAGAATGTCGAGCGATGTTACAAGATGCAACCAAAGAAATGATTCTTGCCTATCGTCAACAAAATAAAGCTCACGCAGAGTCGCATACTTCGACTTCGCTCAGTAAGCAGAGGCGCGGAGAAGAGAGCTAATTGAGGTATGGCTATTTCATACTAATATCAATTACTGGTAGAGGATGTCCCAGTTTCAACCCCAGCAAAATCCAATCTTCTAGTGTTGAACGTAACTCATTTTCACACTCGCGCAAAGTCGAGCCAAAGGCGATAACTCCCTGACAAATAGGGATTTTACCCGCAAATGTATCATCTTCGAGCTTGTCATAAACCGCACTAGCTTTTGCTTGTTCAACATAGTCGCTCAAAATGAAGCGTATAGCCATAAAATCCCATCCTATTCAGATGATCAAACTATAAGTTATCACTTTAATTTTATTGTCTCATAAAAATATAGCTATTCTCTCTGATTTGCCACTAGCGAGAGGCTCAGATCCCCGACTTCTTCAAGAAGTCGGGGATCTTTATTTATGGTGGCGATCGCCATCATTATATTTCCAAATGATAGCCAGTAATTTTCTATTTATAGCAACCGCCAAGAAGCTTAGAACATTGTTAATTACTGAAAGCCTTGATGTAGGGGCGGGTATGGCTACGCCACGCAAGCTATGACAGATATGCTCACTTACTAATAATAATTTTAATAAACCCGCCCTTACTTGGTTTCTACTCAGCATTTCTTAACCTCACCCGTTAATTCCGGGTTAGTGGTTTTTGAGATGCTCCAAAATTTTAGTCAATGGAAATTTGCTGAGGGCCACTAGCTTTGCCATTGTGGCTATTACTTGGGGTAGTATAACCAGTTGAGTTGATTTGTTTATCCAGCCAGCTTTTTACGGGGTCATCCTTGAGGTTGAGTCGCAGCACACCTGAGAAAAATCCGCCCATAAATGAAACTGGGTGTTTGGTTAATTCTTTAAATATTGGCGACAATTCATCAATGAACATATTTCAGTCTCCTGTTGTTTGAATTGATCCTAACCTGGAAAGTTGGAGACGCGATGAATCGCGTCTCTACAAGTCAGTTTATGTCTGTTTAGGACATTGGCCCCTGGTCGGGAAACATACACTTGTCAGAATCACAGCCACTGGGGCCAGCTTCTGTTAACTCTCCGGAATCATAGCGGCTGAGAACTGCACAGAAATCATCTGTGTTCCGTCGCTCTTTCACTTCTTGACTTAAACGCTCATAAGTGAGTTTGTCTATTGGCTCAAATGGTAGCCGGGGGAATGATTGTAAGTCGTCAAACCGAGCTAAAAGTGCTGCGGAGATATAACCCTGATCATTTTGGATGGTTTCGTAAATCTTCTGTCCCAGTCCTTCAACTTCTTCAGAGCGCAACTCCAATGTTGCTGATGTGTTGTGAGTCACATACCAGCGCTGAACTTGCAGGACAAAATCAAATTGCGCTAGTACAGAGAACTGAGAAACATCAATTTGGTCGGCTCCGGGGACATCAGCCCAAGATACAGCCACAGGGATTTCTACTAGCCATTCACTAACACGGGGGTCAAAGGGATCATTTAACAAATTACCCTGTTCATCTTTGTCAGATTGGGAGGGGATTACACTGTAACCGTAGTCAATGCAGGCTAGGGCTACGGGGTCATTTTTGCCAAAAGTGATGCGGCGAATAAATCTTTGCGCTTTGGGGGGATGCCAGCCAGAACTAGCCCCGGTGAGCAATGATTTAGTGCCACTGGGTTGGACTGTAGTACAGCGATTTGGTCGTTTTATTTGATGGCGATCGCAATATTCCCACACAACTCGATGCACCGTATCTTTCCAGAAGGTTAAATATTTCTGTTCCTCTTGCTTAAAGGCTAATCCTTGGGGAGTTTCCGGTCTACCTTCCTCCCACCAATGCAGCCAATCAACACCAAAAGCATGAACAAAGAAATCAAATAAACCTGTGAAAGAAACCCCCACAATCGGATCTAATTCCCGGCTTTCTTGATAGCGGGGTTCTAAAAATTGATGATTTAAAAGTGCTGCTACAGATAACGCCCCAGCCGTGAAAGCTTCCTCTTGTTCTTTATAGTTCTTGGGATCAATTTGATTTAAGTGTATCTCCGCCAAGTTACAGTGAAAATTGCTACCAATAATTTCTCCGCAATTGTGAGTAATGCAACCGTTAGCAATGAAGGAATGAGTCAAGGGAACATGAAGATCATAAACAGGTTCTTCTCCAAATTCTTCTATGCTTTGAACTTTTGAACTGAACCTACGGCTAATAATAGCTTCACTATATTTCCTTGATGATTGCTTGGTAGCCAGTGTTGTTAAACGTCCTTGCTTATCAGGTGTGAGAGGAAAACCTATAAGTTCCCAGAATTTTCTGGCTTCATTTCCTGAATAAATTATTAGTCTCCAGCTACCCCGATTTTGACTGATTTTTTTAGTTCCATCTTTTAATGTGTATGGAACTCCTATATTTCCTGGCTTTTGTTTGATTAGGAGACTACTTTTGATGCCTAAGTTAAGTAGAATGATCTGAATTTGACTTAGTAATTGCCGTGAACGATTACGCAGTTCAATATTTCTACCTTTGACATTCACGCAACCGTCTGCGGAAAACAATCCCTGTAGGAAACCAATGATTACCTCTCTTGATTGAGAGAAAAATTGATCCGGTAAACAGTCTTTTGACTGTACACCTAGTTTCTTGAGAAATGAATCCATTAAAAATGAGCCACTATGAAATGTATAAACACCTTTCACTAGACTTGGCTTGTGACTATAACCTGTCAAAGATTCCACGGCGGAGTTCAAAAGAGGAAAAGCAGTTTCGTATTCATTTGTATTGATGTAGAATACAGCGTCTAATCCTTTAGAACCCTTGTAAATTGAGCCATCACCGTATAACCAACCAAGCATTTGTGCTTGTTCAACCGTGATAGTACCCTCACCAAAGTATCCTGCTCCTTTTTGGATATAGATATGATGCTCAGATGTTAAGTCTTTAGTTGTTACCCATCCGTGATTGGTAAAGTGTTGATGGTCAGCCGTGCATCTCATTTGCTGGCCATTTGCTAAAGTAATTACATAAGTTGTTTGTACTCCTGTGGGAAAAGCGATCGCATCAGTTAATTTGACTCCATCTAATCCTACAGAACGCAAGTCAACTAAAGCTTGAAATGGTTTACCAACTAAATCTTTAATGGGTACTAATCCCTGATTAGTAGATACTAAGGTATCACCTGCATGACAGGGGTTTAAGCCGTATCTACCCAAACGATGTGTTAATTCTGGAGCATCAATATTTGGGTAACGTTCTTGTATCCATTCTTTGGCTTTTCCTTGGTGATATGCTTGCAGAAACTCTGTTTTCAGTTCTGGTGTATTTAGCAAATCACAGTTGGATCGAGCAACTGCTTCACCAGCCCATTGAATCGCGCCTTCGCCACTGTAATACTGTTTGCGAACAGCTTCTACACATTCTTCTAATGTGGGCTTATGGTGAAATACACGGCTATGGTTGGCCATCCGTAAAGCGTCACGCTCAGGATCAATGCGCCAGTTGCCATTTTCATCCTGTTGCCAAAGGTTATCTTTGGCAGTTGCGCCTTGTTCATCGTCAGAAACGAACTGACGAATCCCCGCGCTTCTTCTAATATTGCCAGCAACAATTGTCACAGCGGCTTGATCAATTAACAAACAGCATTCCACCGAATTTAATTGTCTGCCTATAGCTTTATTGAGGATGGATACACAACGCTGATAAAGTCCTGGCAACTTGACAGGATTAGCCACCCCGCCAAAGCCCTTGAGAGTTTCTCCCGACTGACGAACATCACTCAGATCAACGACTACTTGCACTTCTGCTGTAAATCGTTCATCTGTGGAAAGTTCCAATAAGCTTTTATAGGATTCTACCCAACCTTCCCGGCTATCTCCCACATGGATAGTAACGTTGTTACCTTCTATCTGGGTTTGGGTGTATTCACGACGTAATTCTGGAGATGTGCTACCAATTTCTCCATTTACCGTCACATTTAAGTAATTGCGGATGGGAGGTAATTGATTAATATATTGCGGTTCTATAACGGCTCCCGTACCACAGCCCATCATGGCTAAATCCATCATCAACCCGAAAGCGCTCCAGTCTTGCAGGTTGGTGGAAGTGCAGTTATAAGCCCCAGAAAAGTTTTTAGGTTTACTAACCCAGTCTGTACCACCTACCCATAGCCAGCGTCCACTGGGTAAGGCTTTGAGGTTACGTTGCATATTTTCTAGGATGGCAATTTCCCCTGGGGTGAGCTTCCCTAGTTCGATTATGCCTTGGATAGTGCGATCGCATACCTCATCCCATGTTTCCCTCAGCCCTGCCTTGGTGCGGCGGCTGTAGGTTCTAAAAAATACAGGATTGGCAGCTGGGGCGGTTTCTGGAAATTTTGCACTCTGACGTTTTCTTTCTAACTCTCGAACCATAATCAAGTCTTGTTGCTTGCGAACAGATTATGACTATACGCTAACTAGATTTAGGATTAAAGATTGCCAAATTTTCCACTTTGCGCTACCACTGCTCCTGTACTAATGAGAACTAAAATCTATCATGTATAATGTCTTTTCACTCTGGTGGTAATTTTTGTACTGTGTTATAATTCAAACGTATAAAATTGTATTGTGAAATGCGGTTATCCGATAGATAATATAGAAAAATTCTTTGATTTTGCCCTGATAGGCATGATACAACTGTAATAGTTCTAGTTATATACACTATCATCAGCTAGTAAAGCTACCTAAGTAGACAAACTAAAAGTGAGAGGTGGGTTGATTAGATAGTTATTACTGATGAGTTTTTGATACATATTGAGGTTCATAAAACAGTGCGCTGTAAAATTTCCTAAATTTTTAGCCAGTGGTGTAGTAAAAAAACGGAGACTTAGGACTCATTAAAACTACGTCCCTTATAGGCGTGGTATGTCAATAATTAAATATTTATAGATACCTTCGTTACAGTTAACCCTGAGTTTACCTTTAAACAAATACTTAAATAAATAAGTCTAAGTTGGGTAAATAATAGCAATTTCATGATGAGGAAATTTCCTAACCTGGGAAAAAATACTTGAAGAGGACTGTATGAATTTTAGTTTGATTTTTGCCAATTATCCTCACAGTATATGGCTATATGACCAAAACAATGGGCAGTTTTTAGATGTCAATGAAGCTGCTGTTATTAAATATGGCTACTCTCGCGAAGAGTTTTTGCAAATGCAAATAACTGATATTTATTCTCCAGAAGATGTAATTTTATTACAGAAATACTTAGCTGAAAAAGATTCAGGATCAAACTTATCTGGTCAATGGAAACATCGTCAAAAAAATGGCAACATTATTTATGTTGAAACTGTTACACACGCAATAAAATATGGTAAATATAATGCCCATCTCGTAGATATTCAAGATGTAACAGAAGGAAGAAAAATAGATAGAAACTTTCAGGAAGATGAAGATAGATGTCGGTCAATTTATCAAGCCATTCCTGTACCATTAATTATTTCCCGTGCATCAGACGGTTTAATCTTATATGCAAATCCAGAATTGCTGCAAATATTTCGTTGTTCAGCAGAGGATTTAGCCAATCGCCCAGTATCAGATTTATACTATGATCCGGCGGAGAGAAAAGCGATTTTAGCAACGCTGAATCAACATGAATCAGTTCAGAATTATGAATTGCTACTTCAGAGAGCAGACGGAAGTAATTTCTGGGCGATCGCTTCATTTCAGTATTTAATTTTTAATGGGGAATCGGCAATATTAGCTATATTCTCGGACATTACAAAACGTAAGCAAGCTGAACTAGCTTTTAAAGCTCAGGCTGAACGCGAACAATTGATGCGAACAGTAGCTCAACGAATTCGGAAATCTTTAAATCTGCAAGAAATTCTGAATACTACAGTTGAAGAAGTGCGGGATTTACTCCAGGTTGATAGAGTTGTAGTTTATCAGTTCGCCCCAGATATGAGTGGCACAATTATGGCTGAATCGGTGGGTTCAGGATGGACAGTGGCTTTAGGGGTAAAAATTGAAGATACGTGTTTTCAGACAGGTGGAGGTGTAGAATATCGCCAGGGACGCAAGCGGGCGATCGCTAATATTTACGATGCTGGATTGACTGATTGTCATCTGCACTTGTTAGAACAGTTTGAAGTCCAAGCTAATTTAGTCGTACCGATTCTGCTCAAGATAGACGAAGAAAATACTGGCTCACGTTTGTGGGGTTTATTGGTAGCTCACCAATGCTCTCGTCAGCGAGATTGGGAAGATAATCAACTGGATCTGCTTGATCAACTAACAGTGCAGATTGCGATCGCCATTCAACAATCGAGTATATTCCAACAAGCTCAGAATGAATTGGCTGAGAGACAAAAAGCTGAAATGAACTTAAGAACTGCATTAGTAGAAAAAGAAGTTCTCTTAAAAGAAATTCATCATCGAGTTAAAAATAACTTACAAATTGTATCGAGTCTCTTACAACTCCAGTCTCAAACCCTCAAAGATCCAGAAATCAGCCGAGTCTTCCAAGATAGCCAAAACCGCATTGATTCCATCTCTCTAATTCACAAAAACTTATACATTTCTCCTAATATTGGCAAACTAGATGTTGTTGATTATGTCCAGAATCTGGTAAACAGTATCCTCATGTCCTATCAGATAGAACCAGGCAAAATTTCCCTAGAAACTAATATAGATCCAGTCCATCTAAATGTTGATCAAGCTATTGCCTGTGGTCTGGTAATTAATGAATTATTATCGAATTCTCTCAAACACGCTTTTCCTAAACAACAAACAGGCAAGATTACTATTGATTTACATGATATTGGTGACAAAATTGAAATCATTATTCAAGACAATGGCGTTGGTTTGCCAGATAATTTAGATTGGAGTAATGCTGATTCTTTAGGACTTTCATTAGTTTATGACTTAGTGACAGAACAAATAGAAGGCCGCATTACAGTAGAACGTCATCATGGCACCATATTCAAAATACAGTTTCCCCATCTAACTTTGCATCAATAAATCTCAAATGGATCACGTGAAAATTTTAGTCGTTGAAGATGAAGTTATTGTAGCTAGAACCATTGCCAATCAACTGAATCAGTTAGGGTACATGGTTACGGGTAAAGCTTCTTCAGGAGAAGTAGCGATCGCCAAGGCATTAGAAACTAAGCCACAACTGGTTTTAATGGATATTATCCTCAAAGGTAAGATGGATGGAATTACAGCTGCTGCTACTATTCGTGAGCAGTTAGATATTCCCGTAATTTTCCTCACAGCTTATGGTGATGACAAGACTTTACAACGTGCTAAACTCACTCAACCCTTTGGATATGTAGTTAAACCATTTACTGCCAAAGATTTAAGAATAGCTGTTGAAATTGGTTTATTAAAACACCAACTAGAACAGGATTTGCGAGAGAATCGAGACCGATTAGCCACACTTTTAAACTCAATGAGCGATGCTGTCATTGCTACCGACGAGCAGGCAAAAGTGACATTCATGAATCCGGCGGCTGAGTTGATAACTGGTTGGAAGCAAGCAGACGTTACGGGAAAAGATATATCAAAAATTTTTAATCTTGTCGATGAAATTACAGACGCTGCACTAGAAAATCCAGTATTAAAAGTCCTTCGAGAGAAAAAAGTTGTTTATTTAGGTGAATTCACATCTCTGATTGCCAAAAATGGGCATAAAATTCCCATTGGAGATAGTGCTTCACCCATTATGCGGCGAGCTAATCAGATAGATGGTGTAGTAATTGTTTTCTGGGATCTCAGCGAACGTCGGCAAACAGAAGTGTTAGAGCGAGCATTGAATCAAGAACGCGAACTCAACAATCTCAAGTCCCTATTTATCTCTACAGTTTCTCATGATTTTCGTAATCCCCTCACTGTAATTCAAACAGCCGTGGAACTCATAGAAATCCAGGGAGATAGTTTAACAGCAGCCAAAAAAAGCACTTACATCCGGCGAATTAAAGGTGCTGTAGAATCCATGAAACAATTAATGGAAGATGTGCTGTTCATGGGTAAGTCAGATGTAGGAAAAATTGAGTGTCATCCCCATTTAGTCAACTTAGAGCAAGTATGTAGAGAATTTATTGAAGAATTTTCTCTGATTACTAATGGTGAAAATCAAATTATCTTTACCTGTCATAGTAAATGCACAGATGCTTTGATAGATGAAAAACTCTTACAGTACATATTTATTAATTTAGTTTCTAATGCAGTTAAGTATTCTCTTGAACACGGAAATATTCAGGTTGATTTAACCTGTGATTACCTAGAAAAAGTAGCTATTTTGCAGATTAAAGATCAAGGAATTGGCATTCCTGAAGCAGATCAGAAGCGACTGTTTGAGTCATTCTATCGAGCTTCTAATGTCAAATCAATTCAGGGTACAGGATTGGGCTTAGTAATCGTCAAAAGGTGTGTGGAAGCTCATCAGGGTCAAATCAGTGTCACCAGTCAAGTTGGTGTCGGTACAACATTCACAGTAATTTTGCCCCTGAGTTGGGAGAGTGCTGAGTGCTGAGTGAGTAGGGGCGGGTTTAAGCAATTAGTCTGTGGTTTGTCGAAATCCTTAGTAAACCCGCCCGTACAGAAGTAGGGCTTGCTGAGTAAGTTTCTTCTCCCCTGCACCCTGCACCCTGCTCCCTGCCTCTTCTCCCCTGCTTCTTCTGGGTTTCCAGTTAATTCTCTTGTCGTACACCATCTACAACAGGTCTAACTTCGTTACCAGAAAATGGATTTGTCCCACCAGTCCAGTTAAAGTCGCTAATGCGGATGCTGAAACCTCCTAATTCCAATACTGGGTTATAACGCAAAGTTATTCCATAGGTACGACGGCTATATTCTAAAATATAATCGGTGCTAGTTTGTTTACCAGTGTCTAAGTTAATTGTTGTTTGAAAGCCTAACCGAAATGGCCCATAAACTTGCTGTGAGAGACCCGCACCTAGGACTTTATTATCAACTGATCGATCAAACAAAAAGGGTGATAATCCGCTATTGAAGCCCTGAGAATAAGTTACATTAAAAGCAGTATAATCTAAGTAGGGTCGAGAGAAATTACCAAATTGTCCGATTAAGCCAACTGCACCAGTTAGGGTACTTTGATTTTCGTTATTAGTGTAATAACTACTAGTACCTGTGAGACTGGCAACTGTTTGTAAATAAGGAACTACAGGGTTTGCTGTGTATTTTAATCCCTCAGTTGCGGTTGGTGGTAATGGTTTACCCTGCCATAGCAAAAAGCCTTTACTGAGGCTAGCACTACCTTGTAAGCGACCGAGAGAAATTCGATCATTTGTCCTGTCTGCCTCTAGTAAGTCTAGGCGGTCGGTGTTGGCATTGATGTATTGTGCGCCTGCTTGATAGTTGAAGTTAACACCACTATTACCTAAAGGAATAACTGGAGAGCTAATTAGACCACCAATACTACTTTGAACAGTTTGAAAGCCAAGAGTACCGTTATACAGGCGATCGCGATAGTTATATTCTAAATTTAATATGTGGGGATTAATATCGCCTAATTCCTGGCGCATTCGTACACTCGTTCGTAAAGAGTTTTCTATTTGGTTTAAGTCAAGACTGGTTAATTCACCAGTACCTTCAATTGTGGCTCGTGGACTTAAAACGGCATTTAAACTCGCTTTTAAACCAAATAAAGCCGCTAAATCACCAGTGCCTTCTTCTAAAGCCTTTTGCACAAATAGTTGAGGCGTGATTCTCAAACGCGTCTGCTCATTATCGATTGGTGTGAAGCCCCGTTCCACAAAAAAACCACCACGCCTGTCCCCATCAAAACCGGGGGAAACTATAAATGGTGAAGCATCCCGTTCCAAACGGTCAAGGGTTTGTCTATCTACCGGAATTGGGATAGAAACTTTTTGGTCAAAGACTAAACGCTGTCCTCTTGTTGTGATAGTTTCTACTAAAGGGGACTCTTGGGTTGAAGTAACTTGCGATGCCCGTAACTCTAATTCTGGGGGCGAAAACGGGTCGTTAGTAATCCGGACATCTTCTGCTTGCCAACCTCGTGGATAAAACTCAATAAGTTTCGCTTCAAACCGCAGTCGCCTGACTGTACCCCCTGCTGCTGGCGTAGGGATATTACTTGCTTGTGTACCACCTAATGTAAAGTCAATACCGCCTGGGCTACTAATACCGGAAAGGGGCTGGTTTCTTCTAACGCGATCGCTCAGAGGACGCTGAAGATCACCTGCTGTGATCTCGGTGGGTGAAAAAGCCAAATCTGTTTGGGATGAGGGTACAAATATTTCCCCACTACCGTTTTCGATTTCGCCATTATCTTGGATGAAATTATAACTAAAGCGTTCTCCCCGTAATACTTGTTCCCCTCGTGTTAAGGCCACATTACCTGACCCCACGGCAATTAAATTATCTAAATTTACTTGCAGGCGATCGGCATCCACCACAGCCCCATCAAATCGCACGACGACATTACCTTCTGCGGTAATAATTCGCCGTTGTTGATCATACTCTTGCCGATCTGAAATCACTTCTACAGTTCTCTGTCTCGCTGGCGGCGTAGTTGTAGGCTGTTGATCTGGCTGGATAGGGGATTGGATTTCTATAATTGAAGGAGTTGAAGCTTCGCTGCTGAGGTCACGAGACTTGAATTCTAAAGTATTTTGTACTGGTTGAGAACTTGGGAGATCATCGGGTTCATCAACAACAATATTGATGCTATCAGGAAATTGTTCTCCAGGAATATTACTTTCCTGCTCTTGTAGAGTGGTTTTTTCCGCTACGACTTGCACCTTGGGTGTAGTAATGGGTGCATCAAGATGTTGTTCTAAGTAACCAACTGCCTGGGGTTGACCCAAACTTTCAGCACTTTTAGAAGCAGTGAAGGGAGAAAATTCTGGTGGGAAACTTTCTGGTGTATTGGGTGTAGCTAGAGTTTTAGCAGATAAGTTATCCCTAGTGGCGTTGATGGGAGTTGACCAAATCAAAGCAGCTTCAGAATCTGCCACATTTGGGATTTGTCGAACTTCCTGTAGTATCGGCGATTCTTCTTTGCCTTCTTGAGTATTAGTCTGATTGGTTACAACTGAGGGAAACTGAGTATCACCAGCATAGGGAATAGAATTTGCTGATGGTACTGGTTCGACAATGGGAAACGTTGCGGCTGGCGGAACTGGATGGAGCATATCTAGGCAAATCAAGCTAACAAATAGCCAATTAATAGCCGGAAGGATAAATTACACCTTTTGCCTTCCGACTTTTGCTTTTTGCCTCAATATAGCAAGCTGCCAAGAGAAGGAGGTTTGGTGTTGTCCGTCTTCCGGCAGTTGTAGATAATTTATCGCAATCCTACTCTGAATCCCGCCGTCCGGGGTTACGAGCTGGATCATTCGACAAAAATCCGAAGACGAAAATAGCCACAAAGAAGGCAACAACAATATAAACAGCGATTTTTAAAGTCACCATACAAATATCTCCAAAGGGTGTGAGAAAAAAGTTTCTCTCTCAGTATCTGCTATACAGAAAAGATAACTACCTTATCTTACCGAAATCTCGTCCCTTTTTGAGATGACTCTGGTTAATGCCCCTCAAATTTTTTACGCTCGTTACTTTGGAGACGTTTACTTACAGCAGAAGTTTCCAGTTGTGGCGACAAAATAGCTATTTATTTCGATATTTTTCTCTCTACAGTCTGCCATGTCTCATTGCCAAACCGCAACCCATTCCATTCCCACATTACCCACCGCCCGTGGCTCTGCGGTCATTTATGATTAGTGAGGGGTAAGATAATTTGTTTTATTCGGTGCTTAAGAAGCCACCAAATCTTTAGTGACTCTGCTTTTGATTACTCGTGCGGGCGCACCTACGGCCACAGAATAGGGGGGAATATCTTTATTCACAACTGCTCCTGAGCCAATAACACTGCCTTTACCGATAGTAACGCCATCTAACACCGTTACCCCATGCCCTAGCCAACAGTCATCTTCAATCACGATTCCTTTACGAGTTATCCCTTGGTATCTCATGGGTGTTGTTGGGTCGGCAAATTTGTGGCTATTGGCATAGATTCCCGAATGGGATGCAATCATACAATGCTTACCAATTTTGATGTTTCCAGGCCCAGCTATACAGACATCGGGAGCGATAAAAGTTTCATCATCAATGGATATGCAAGTGTTATCCATACAACCAATATCAACGTAGCGCTCAAGCGCCACGCCATTTCCTAAATAAATTTTATTATTTGGGTGTCCTTTGGCATCCATGCGTACACCTTTAAAGATATACACCTCATCACCCATCTCAATGGCAGAAGTTCCCAGAAATTCCACACCGTTCTGAATATAAACTGGTTTACCCATCCGAGAAAATATTCTCCGATATACAAAATTTCGCAGTTTGGGACCCAAGGCAATTGTTGGTATATCTCCCAATAAAGTAGTAATTAATAATTCTTGTAATCGTTGCCATTTTGAAAAATATTGTTTGTGATTCATGATCAACTATCTCTGGTAATGAGTATTTTTGAAACCCTTGAATACTTGTTTCAAAGTTATCTAGTCTTTTAGCAGTACCATTTGTACTGATATTTTAAAGTCATCAAGTTAATTTTTAGAAATCCAGAAAAAATCCCCCAATGATTAGTGAAGCTTCTATTTGCATAGAAAACTTATTTCTGAATTCGATTTATTTATGAATCTTCTAGCTTTCATGCAGATAGATTAATTGACATGGGTAACTGACCTGAATTACTCTGCACATTACTCACCTTGAATTATTAAAATTGTCTAGCAATTTTGCGTATCATTGCAAGGCTAATTAATAGTTAACAGCGTCACATACCAAAATTATCCAATTTCATAATTTGGTATTTTAAAATATGTCAATTTTGTGGCGAATTTGATATGGATAAAGGTACTGCTGTTATGTGGTTCTTTTGATTCCAGCAGCTTTTTGTCAACGACAAAATTGAACAAGCTTTTTTCAAGTAACTTACATTTTACAGGTTTACTGGGTTATCTCAAATTTTCCAGATAATTACCACACATTAAAATGCAATTAGCATTGAATTTGTATTAATGTTGCGATACAAGTCAATTACAGTTAGGGTGGAGTGTCACCAACTTCAGCCATTACATTAAAATTTGCCATCGGTGCAAACAAATAAGCGCTTCCACGATTGCGATGACGACTTTCTTGCAACGAATTTCTAGAGTATGCTGCGCTAATCATGTTGCACACCGATGAGTTATGGGCAAACCAAATCACAATTTTAATTACATCAAGATTTTTTGTGATAGTTGTTTTTAACAATAGCACATTTTTTTTCGTTGAAACACTTTTAATAAAGAAATTTGATCCAATTTGGCTAATCTAATTTAATTAAGAATTAAAACAACATTTGTGCTTCCGTAGCAATTACTAAGTGGTATTTTTTGATTTCGATCAAAACATACAATTTTTTAACTTAATATGTTGCACAATATGAGGTTTACTATATATATTCGAGAAGCGGTCGCTAAACATTTAAAAAAATAATACCTTTGAGATAATGTCAGTATATTATAACTATGGTTAGCTATTTTACCAACAAATAACTGTGATAGTAAATTTGCTTTTATATGTAATTTTTTACTGAATCATGCAATCAAGGCAAATAGTGCCTGCGGATAATCACTAGCACCGAAACTAGCGAAAATAATTGCATAAATCGGCTCAATTATTAGCAATTAAAGTAAATCAGCCGAGCCAATATTTAACTTCTTTCACACTCTAGATATATCTGTCAGGATAATATAACAATTATGATGAAACATCAAAAACGTGGTCGAGCATAAGTATTGGTAATAATTGAGTCAAATCTGCGATAATTTCTCTTTTCTGCTACCTAATCCCTGCGGACAATAGCTACGCTTAGAGATGATTGGGTCATTAACAATTACTGCATACTGAGTATCAATACTGCCATAAGTTATCTGACTATAGCTATGAAAATTTGAATGTGTAAATCATTTAAATTTGCTACTGGAAAACAAATATGTAAGTTGCATTTTTATAGTGGAGCGTGTGACTCACCAAAGAAAATATAAAGAACCGCATTCTCTTATAAGACGCTACGCAAACGCGTTGATGATTTTAAAGAATTAGATGCTTTGATGATTTTTTAGTAATCTGTCGTAGGTGGTAGTTTTACACAAAAATTACGGATTCACAAAGCGGGTTTACCTTTCCAGCCCTAAAAGACTTGATCTAATAGTGAAATTTTCGGTTTGTGCGTTTGGTGATAGCCTCACTCAGCGACTTTTTAGCAAAAAAAAGACCAAATCACTGTTGTAGATGTAATTTGGAGAATTTATTTGTGTAAAATCCTTGAACGTGAGTATAGCTCCAAATTCTCCTGAATATAGATAGGATTGATACTTATTTATTTAATTTTTCTTCATGGAGCGATCGCCTCTCACAAACTCATTTCAGTCATATTGGTAGCAAAAATCACAAAAATCCGCAAATAATTAAAAAAAATTAAAAAATTACCTAAACCTTGTCCATCATGAAAAGTGGAGTTTTTGTCATTGCGACGTAAGGAAGCAATCTCACCATCTTGACTAAAAACTACGGGTCTCAACCTAGACGAGGCTTAAAGTCTGACCTGACAAATAATAATTAAAATTTAATATACTAAGTACATATTTGAGGGTAATCCATAGACTTACAAAAGCCCTTAGTGTAAACTTTATCAGCGATGGAAAGAATAACTCTCAATGCTGAACAAAGTCATCCCCATTTTACAAACACCGTAAAAAGAATTGGCCACATTGGGTAGAGACAGTAATACATACGTAAACAATAGCCAAAATTAAACTTGGAGTTTTACCGACCTATGCAGCCAATTCGCACATTTAACGTTTCCCCTTCCCTACCGTCGCGACTCGAACCTCTGCGACAACTAGCATATAACTTGCACTGGGATTGGAACGTTGAGAGTAAAGATTTATTTCGTCGTTTAGATACCGATTTGTGGGAGTCTAGCCGCCACAACCCCGTGTTGATGCTGGGTACAATTAGTCAAGCACGGCTTTTGGAAGTTGTCGAAGATGAAGGCTTTTTAGCACAAATGGATCGGGCGGCTCGCCAGTTAGAAGACTATCTAAAAGAGCGTACTTGGTATCAGAAACAACGTAGCCAAAAGCCAAAAGAATGCTACGCCTATTTTTCGGCTGAATTCGGACTGGTAGATTGTTTACCTGTTTATTCTGGCGGTTTGGGTGTTTTAGCGGGGGATCACCTCAAATCTGCTAGCGACTTGGGCTTACCTCTGGTTGGTGTCGGCTTATTGTATCAGCAAGGATACTTTGCTCAATACCTAAATGCAGATGGTTGGCAGCAAGAACGCTACCCCATGAACGATTTCTATAATATGCCCTTGCATCTTGAGCGTAATCCTGATGGTTCAGAATTGCGGATTGCGGTAGATTATCCAGGACGCAAGGTTTACGCTAGAGTGTGGCGCGTACAGGTGGGAATGGTGCCACTTTATATGCTGGATACCAATATTGAACCCAATAACCCTTATGACCACGACATTACAGATCAGCTGTATGGTGGCGACATCGATATGCGGATTCACCAGGAAATTATGCTGGGGATCGGTGGTGTACAGATGTTGAAAGCATTGGGTTATGATGTGACTGCTTACCACATGAATGAAGGCCATGCGGCCTTCTCGGCCTTAGAGCGTATCCGCATCCTAATTCAGGAATCCAGATTGAGTTATGACCAAGCTAAACAGGTGGTAGCTTCCAGCAATATCTTTACCACTCACACACCAGTACCTGCGGGAATTGACTTGTTTTCTCCCGATAAGGTTTTGTATTACCTGGGGTACTATGCCGAAATCTTTGGCTTACCTAAAGAGCAATTTTTAGGACTGGGGCGCGAAAATACAGGAGATTTATCTGCACCTTTCAGTATGGCGGTATTGGCCTTGAAGATGGCAACATTTTCTAATGGTGTGGCTCAGTTACACGGTGTGGTATCACGCCAGATGTTTCAGGGTTTGTGGAAAAAGGTACCAGTGGAAGAAGTACCTATTGCCGCAATTACCAATGGTGTTCATGCTCGCAGTTGTGTGGCTAAATCAACTCAAGAGTTGTACGATCGCTATCTAGGGCCAAACTGGTCATCAGCAGCACCAGAGAGTCCATTATGGGATCGGATTGATACGATCCCCGATGAGGAATTGTGGCGCAATCATGAACGCTGTCGCTTAGACATGGTTGTATATGTCAGAGAACACTTGGTCAAGCATTTGCGCGATCGCGGTGCTTCTGCTTCGGAGATTGACCAAGCCCAAGAAGTTCTTGATCCCAACGTTTTAACCATTGGCTTCGCACGACGTTTTGCTACCTACAAACGCGCCACTCTCTGGATGCGTGATTTGAACAGAATCAAGCAGATTTTGCTAAGTAACAAAGACCGCAAAGTGCAGTTTGTGATTGCTGGTAAAGCTCACCCCAAAGATATCCCAGGGAAAGAACTGATCCGCGATATCAATCACTTTATCCATGAACAAAACTTGGAAAAACAAGTGGTGTTTGTGCCTAACTATGATATTCACATTGCTCGGTTAATGGTAGCTGGTTGTGATGTCTGGTTAAACACACCACGCCGTCCACGGGAAGCTTCCGGTACTAGCGGGATGAAAGCCGCAATGAATGGATTGCTGAATTTAAGTGTTCTTGATGGCTGGTGGGATGAAGCTGATTATGTCCGCACTGGTTGGTCAATTGGACATGGTGAGAATTATGATGATCCCAATTACCAGGATGAGGTAGAAGCCAACGCTCTCTACGAATTATTAGAGAAGGAAGTTGTACCTCTATTCTACGAGCATCAGGATGTTGATGGTTTACCTCGGTCGTGGATTGCCAAAATGAAAGATGCAATTCGCTTGAATTGTCCTTTCTTTAATACAGCCCGGATGGTAGGAGAATATGCTCAACGGGCTTATTTCCCAGCCAGCGATCGCTTTGCAATTCTGACTGCGGATAATTACGCCCCAGCGAAGGAATTAGCTAGTTGGAAATCCAAACTCAGCGAACACTGGTTTAACATCAAAATCAAAGATATTGATGTATCAGCAGATGCCGATATTGAAGTGAACCAAACTGTCGCTGTCAAAGCCAAGGTTGATTTAGCCACTTTGACTAATGATGATGTCCGGGTAGAGTTATACCAAGGTACGATTGATGCCAATGGTGATATTGCTGATGCTATACCTGTGGTCATGGATTACCAAGGACAAGATCCACAAAATTTGAGTGTTTACACGGGCAATGTTACCTATACCACCTCTGGTTTGCAGGGCTTGTCTTTGCGTGTGTTACCGCAGCACCAACACTTAGCTAGTCCTTATGAGCCAAGATTGATTGCTTGGGCGGAATAAGAGTGCTGAGTGCTGAGTGGGGAAGTGGGGAAGGAATTTCTCTACTTCCTTAGCTTCTAGTTTCTAGCCCTATTTTTTCGGGGATGACTATGTAGCCGGTGGTGCGATCGCCTAGCACTAGGTTACGTTGTTCTCCCCAATACCACCAATGGGCTGCTACATACGCACAAATTAAGCTATCTAGTTTGTCTTCGGCTGCTTTGAGTGCTACTCCTGTGGTGGGGATTTCGGAATTAAAGGAACCACAGAGGCGCAGTGAACCAGCGCTGCGGGAGGGTGTCCCTCCGCAGGCGACTGGTGAACCCGAAGGAAGTCGCAGAGAGGGAGTTAGAGTGGGGAGAATGTCGAAAATATAATTTTGCAATCTAATTAATTCTAAACGACGCTCATTGATGCGTCCTTTTTTATATTTAAGAATGCGTTCTAATTTGAATAAGTTAACTATTGCTGGATGGGGAAAAACTTCGATTTGATATCTGCCAAGTTTTTGGGGATCAATGGTGGGTGCATGGTCAAATCCACGCGATTCTAGTTCTAAGCCAAAGTTGACTGTGCGTTCTGCAAAGGGTAATTTCTGATTAGCTGGATAGCAGCCGGCGTGATATTTGCCAAAGTATTTGTGTGTGAGTTTATCGGGAAGACGACTCCCAATAGCATTGGGGATCAAGGTAGGCGCGTCTACACCAATTATGGCTGGTTCTTTTGGTTCTACAATTTTATCTATCCAGCTAAGAATATCTGCAATCAATTCTAGGCGGTCTAAATCTAGTATTTGCAGTTGTCCTTCTATTAATTCTAAACAGCATAAGCCGCTTGGTTGGGATTTCCAGCCTAAATCAACGCCGATAAATTTCATCTTTTTTCAGGGTAATCATACCATCATACTAGGTAACGAAGAACCCCAAAACTTGGCAAAAACACTCGCACCCAAATTCAGGACTGATACTTTTCAAAATGGGACAATATCACCGTACAGACTCTAGCTGATAAACCATATCTGATTGTGGTTTCACTTGATTTAATGCTGCTAATTGTGATTCGAGCAGCGCCTTCACCTCATAACGATACTTGAAGAAGTGTTCACTGACACCCAAGGCTGTAAAGTAATCGTACAATAAACGGGGTTTAGTTAGAGCGATCGCTACTAATTGCCACCAAAAACGAAACCGAGTTGAACGGACTACACCCTGTCGCCAGCAAATCGCCGCAAATAAACGCATCTCAGTCCTAGTTAGATGACGCTGAGTTTTACCCCGCCAACCATTCATCATGCGAAAATGGCGGAAAGTCCGCTTCAGGTAAGGTATTGGTTCATAAATGTTCCAAAATGCGGCGATGTATTCCTGTGTAATTTCTTCTATTGACCGCATCGGGACAAAGTTCATAATTGCACCTTGGTGAACTGTTCCTAAACCATCAAGCAGCCTTCCTTCCTGCTGGAGACGATTCCACATCGCTGTATTTTGCAACGCTTGCAGCAAGCTCAACATTCCTTGAGGAATACCAGTCTCTTCAATAAATTCTTGAATCCTTTGACCTGCACCAGGACGTTCATTGTCAAAGCCGATAATAAAACCAGACATAATCTGTAATCCTGCCCGTGTAATTTTGTGACAAGATTCAATTAAGTCATGACGTGTATTTTGAACTTTATGAATACCCACAAGACTATCTGTATCCGGGGTTTCGATGCCCATAAATAAGATAGTAAATCCTGCTTTTACCATCAACTCAATTAATTCGTCATCCTCTGCCAAATTCAGCGAAGCTTCGGTTATTAAAATAAAAGGATAATCATGTTCTTCCATCCAGGGAATCAGAGCTTTTAGAAATACCTTGGCATTACGTTTGTTACCGATAAAATTGTCATCCACCACAAAGACATATCGCCGCCAGCCTAAATCGTAAAGAACCTGAAATTCCTGGAGCATTTGTTCTGGTGTCTTGGTGCGAGGCTTACGTCCATATAAGTTGATAATGTCGCAAAACTCACATTGAAACGGACAACCACGGGAAAATTGAACTGTGATTGCTAAATAAGCATCAAGATTCAGTAAATCAAACCGAGCAATTGGTGTTTGGGTGACATCTGGTTTTTCTGGGGAGCGGAAAATTCCCTGTTGTTCACCTTTTGCCAGAGCATCTAAAAACATGGGAATAGTACATTCACCTTCATCTAAAATTAGATAATCTGCTCCCGCTTCCAAAGCAAATTCTGGTACGGATGTCGGAAAAGGTCCACCTACAGCCACTTTTTTGCCCAAGGCTACCCCTTGTTGAATCAGTTCTCGAAAATCCTGCTTCTGGATAATCATTGCAGAGATGATCACCAAATCACACCAATGCCAATCCGTATCTGTCTCTAGAGAGATATTGCGATCTACAAATCTAATTTCCCAATCACTGGGTAGCATTGCGGCTATTGTAATCAAACCCAATGGGGGATTTGTAGAGCGTAAACCAGCCAAATCAAGGGTTTCCTGGTAAGACCAGAAAGAGTTAGGCATAATTGGCCATATTAGTAAGGCTTTCATAAAGCACACACCCCGGAATAGGAATTTATTACTTCCCAGGTTACTGTTAGTTTTTCTAGTAAATATTAAGTTTTATTGCATTAACTTGTAAAAATTACACATATATCAGTTGAAGACAGAGGACAGAAAGAAAGCAGAAATTAGCAATTAGCGTATATCTCTGACTTGACTTTGAGGATAAAAGCAATAAACTCTAATGTGACACATCGTCCGTAGACTGATAGTCCTCAGATATTCACAATCGGTACATGAATGAGTCGAAAAAAAAGATTCTTTGTGCTTTGGGTTATCTAGTGAGGCAATACAGGACAGAACAGGGGATTTCACAAGAGGAGTTAGGACTACGTGCGAACTTAGACCGCACATACATATCCGGCGTGGAACGTGGAGTCAGAAATCCTTCCCTCACTGCTCTGGTAAGTCTTGCTAATGGCTTAGGCATTAGTGTTTCTATTCTTCTCAAAAACCTAGAAATAGAAGCCGATAAAATACAGTGAACAACCAACAAAATTTAGGAGAAACAATTCGGTATCAGTTGAATAAAGCCCCAACCCAATTGAAAGTTTTTAATTTGTTGTCAGATCAAAAATGGCATTGTCGTGGACATGAAACAAAAGAAATTGGATCTGACCAGTATGCAGGTGGGGGTGGTATTCAAGGATTAGAACGTGGAAACAAACAGCGACCTGGACTTGTAATTGAAACTGAAAGTAGATATTGTGAAATTTGTGGCAAAAAAACCAAGTGGGATCGTTGGACAGGTGAGATAAAATCAGCTAATTCGGCTGCTAATATACCAGCTTCGTTATTTAAAAGAATTCTCACAGTTTATTCATATATAGGTCCACTCATGGTTAATCTCCGGTATAGGAGTGTAGTCTGGTAAGTCAGAAATGGCTGACTCGATAGGTTTGTATTCTTCAATGCTTAATTGAGATTTAGGATACGGGTTTGGCATTCCAAATCTATTAGCAATAAAAATAGCTCTTGGTCGAATATGCGGCACTCCATAAGCAGCAGATTCGAGAATTGCCACAGAAATATGAGGATAACCAATAGACTTAAAAGCTTCAATAATTGCTGTCTTCACACTCCCTTTTTGAATTGTCAAAATACCTGGTACATTTTCCATCACTACATACCAAGGGCGTATTTCTGAAACAACACGTACAAATTCATAAAATAACCTATTGCGAGGATCTTTGGGGTCACGCTTTCCTGCTACTGAAAATCCCTGACATGGTGGACCACCAACAACAACATTTACTTCAGGTGAGCCAATTTGTTGCAGCCAATCTTGGGCAGAGAATTGTTCAATATCTCCACAGAAGTGATGACATTTTGGAAAATTTTTTTTGTGCGTAGCAGAAGCAATTGGGCTAATTTCTACACTAGCTAATGGTGTTAATCCCGCTTGTGATAACCCTTGTGTGATTCCTCCCGCACCACAAAATAGATCCACAAAAGTATATTTAGATAATAAACTTGGTACAGAACTAATATCAACAAATGTCTTATATTGATCGGAATTATCTCTATCTAGTTCGCGCTGAATACGCTCATAACGTCCTAACTTTGGCTGCTTTTGCTTTTTGATAGGATTACGCTCATCCTCATGAGGAAAAAGATCAAGTTGTGTTCCTTGCATTGGATGCTTGATATTAACGTCTGGCTAAGTGTGACATATTGTCTACAATAGATCAAGCATACCTCATCGTCAAAACCAGGGGCTAGACCACTGAAAAACATCTATTTTTGTCAGCGTACTGTCCAAAATACTTTAGATAAAATTATCACTTAAGAGCCAGTTGTCTGAGAAAGTGTCAAAATTGAATGAGTTTTGTAATCGCCACTTTATATAGGGCGGATTTGAGATAAATTAAGTTGAAATTTATGGGCAAGCAGCGTATTCTTTCTGGAGTTCAACCAACGGGTAATTACCATCTGGGTAACTACTTAGGAGCCATTCGCAACTGGGTAGAAGGTCAGAGCGAATACGATAATTACCTCTTTGTGGCTGATTTGCACGCGATTACAGTCCCACACGACCCTAAACGTTTAGCGTCTGATACCTATACCCTGATGGCGCTTTATCTGGCTTGTGGTCTGGATTTAAATCACTCCACTATTTTTGTGCAATCTCACGTCTCTGCCCACAGTGAACTGACTTGGTTGTTTAATTGCATTACACCTTTAAACTGGTTGCAAGACATGATTCAGTTTAAGGAGAAGGCGATTAAGCAGGGTGAAAATGTCAATGTTGGCTTGTTGGACTATCCTGTGCTGATGGCTGCTGATATTTTGCTGTATCAAGCTGATAAAGTGCCAGTTGGTGAAGACCAAAAGCAACATTTGGAATTGACAAGAGATATTGTTAACAGATTTAATCACCAATTTGGTAAACCTGATCAGCCTGTAATCAAGTTACCAGAGCCTTTAATTCGTAAGGAAGGCGCAAGGGTGATGAGTTTGGCGGATGGTACGCGCAAAATGTCGAAGTCTGATCCTTCGGATTTAAGCCGGATTAATTTACTAGACCCACCAGAACAGATTCAATATAAGATTAAGCGCTGTAAAACTGATCAGGTTCGGGGTTTGACTTTCGATGATCCGGAACGTCCAGAGTGTAACAACTTGTTAAGTCTGTATATGCTGCTGTCTGGAAAGAAGAAGGAAGAGGTTGCCGCAGAATGTCAAGATATGGGTTGGGGTCAATTTAAACCTTTGTTGACAGAAACAACAATTAATGCTTTAACACCAATACAAGAAAAATATCAGGCGGTAATGGCAGATAAAGCTTATCTAGACTCGGTTTTGCGGGAAGGGCGGCAAAAAGCTGAGGCGATCGCTAATCAAACTCTGATACAGGTAAAAACGGCTTTGGGCTATACTCTACCTCTTTAAAGGTTTCGCTTTTAGGCATAATTCGTTATAGCCTTTAAGGAAACCGAAACATTAATGTTATGCAGGATACCCAAAATCCCACAGTTTTAAATTCCTTTCGTCGCGCCGCGCAAGCAGGCGAATTTTTAGTTACCGCCGAGGTAGCACCCCCAAAAGGGGTAGATGTCACACTCATGATTTCAATGGCGGCGACCCTTAAGGGGAGGGTTCATGCTGTCAATGTTACCGATGGTAGCCGCGCCGTATTGCGGATGTCTTCTTTAGTAGCTTCAGTGATTTTGTTACAAAATGGCATTGAACCGATTTGTCAGATGGCTTGCCGCGATCGCAATAGAATTGGTTTACAAGCTGATTTAATGGGCGCTCATGCTTTGGGTATCCGCAACATTTTAGCTTTGACTGGTGATCCGGTGAAAGTTGGCGATCACCCCCATGCTAAAGCCGTGTTTGATTTAGAATCTGTGCGCCTGCTGCAACTAATTCGGAAGCTGAATCAGGGCGTTGATGATAATGAAAAGCCTCTGACCGATGGGGCGACTGACTTATTTGCTGGTGCGGCTGTAGATCCGCAGTCTGCCAGTTGGTCAGGCTTACAAAAGCGATTTGAACGCAAAATTGAAGGCGGCGCGCAATTTTTTCAAAGCCAGATGATTACAGATTTTGAACGGCTAGAAAAGTTTATGCACACCGTAGCCGTTAATTATGAGAAACCAATTTTGGCAGGGATTTTTCTGTTGAAATCGGCAAAAAATGCCCAGTTTATTAACAGGTGTGTTCCAGGTGTAAATATTCCCCCGCATATTATTGATCGGTTGGCGAAAGCAAAAGATCCCCTTGAAGAGGGAATGCAAATTGCGGCCGAACAAGTCCAAATTGCCCGACAATTATGCCAAGGTGTCCATATGATGGCTGTGAAACGGGAAGATTTAATTGCGCCAATTTTAGATTTGGCGGGAGTTACACCAGTGACGAATGTCAATTAAATAAGCAGTCAAACTCTCCCCTCTCCTTGGTAAGGAGAGGGGCTGGGGGTGAGGTTCTTTTCCGCACTGTTTCACCCGGTGGTGGCTTTGACAACTCATCCAGGTAGTGCGTAGCTTGCAGCCGTTAGGCATCGCTCATTTTTTTTGATGATAAAAAATTAAAATAAGTTAAGGAAGAAGGAAAACAATACAGTTTATGTCAACTGAAATTCAGACGGAACTAGATAAAGCCGTGGAACTGCGGCGCAATTTTGCGATTATTTCTCACCCTGACGCGGGTAAAACTACTCTCACAGAAAAACTACTGTTATACGGGGGTGCTATTCACGAAGCTGGGGCAGTTAAAGCCCGGAGAGCGCAGCGTAAGGCTACTTCAGACTGGATGGCTATGGAACAACAACGGGGAATTTCTATTACCTCGACAGTGTTACAATTTGCCTACCAAAATTGTCAAATTAATTTACTTGATACACCTGGACACCAAGATTTTAGTGAAGATACTTATCGCACTTTAGCAGCCGCAGATAATGCGGTGATGCTGATTGACGTGGCTAAAGGTTTGGAACCTCAAACGCGGAAGTTATTTGAAGTATGTAAGTTAAAGGGTCTGCCTATTTTTACATTTGTAAATAAACTCGACCGTCCGGGTAGGGAAGCACTGGAACTGCTAGATGAAATTGAGCAGGAATTAGGTTTACAAACCTATGCAGTTAACTGGCCGATTGGGATGGGCGATCGCTTTAAAGGTGTATTTGACCGCCACGAGCAAAAAATTCACTTATTTGAACGCAGCGCCCACGGTAGCCGAGAAGCCCGCGATACGATTGTAGATTTAGGTGATGCCCAAATTGCAGAACTACTAGAAGATGAACTTTACCAGCAATTAAAAGATGATCTCGAACTTTTAGAAGGAGTTGGTCCAGAACTGGATTTGGACTTAGTGCATCAAGGAAAAATGACTCCAGTGTTTTTTGGCAGCGCCATGACTAACTTTGGGGTAGAGTTATTCCTCAATTACTTCCTGAAGTATGCCCTGAAGCCTGGCGCACATAATAGCAGCATGGGTGAAATTCCCCCCACCTATCCTGACTTTACGGGGTTTGTTTTCAAGCTGCAAGCGAATATGGACCCCAAACACCGTGACCGTGTGGCATTTATCCGGGTTTGCACAGGAAAGTTTGAAAAAGATATGACAGTGAATCATGCACGCACTGGCAAAGTCGTTCGCTTGTCTCGTCCGCAAAAGCTTTTTGCCCAGGAAAGGGAATCGATTGATACAGCTTATCCTGGGGATGTGATTGGTTTAAACAATCCGGGTGTTTTTGCAATTGGTGACACTATTTACACAGGTCAAAAACTCGAATATGAAGGAATACCCTATTTTTCACCCGAACTTTTTGCATCTCTGAGAAACCCCAACCCCTCGAAGTTTAAGCAATTTCAAAAAGGGATTTCGGAATTGCGCGAAGAGGGTGCAGTGCAAATTATGTATTCAGCTGATGAAGCCAAACGTGACCCGATTATGGCCGCGGTAGGTCAGTTACAGTTTGAAGTGGTACAGTTTCGCTTACAAAACGAGTATGGTGTAGAAACCATATTAGAGTTACTACCCTACAGCGTCGCCCGTTGGGTGGAAGGTGGTTGGGAAGCTTTGAATCAGGTGGGACGAATTTTTAACACCACGACTGTCAAAGATAATATGGGACGACCTGTTTTACTATTTCGCAATGAATGGAATTGCCAACAGTTACAGGGAGATCATCCAGAGTTGAAATTAAGCGCGATCGCCCCGGTGTATTCTGGTCAACAACCAGTGGAGGAATAATTCACTTGATGGGACTAACCGGGCGCAATTGATATCCACGGTATTCAAGATTCGCGCTTATGTACCACCGTGGATCAGTTAGTAGACATTGGAGTGCCAATATTTCTATGCATTCAGATGGCGAACTGTCTTTGGAGGCCGGTTTAGTAGCCCTCAAACAAGAAAATTACCAACTTGCGATCGCTAAACTTACACCTGTTGCTAGTAATCCAGAAAATGCTAGCGCTAATTTACAGGCACGGGTTGGTTTAGTGATGGCTTACGCACGTCTTGGACAAATCCGCAAGGCTACTGTCTTATGTCAAATTCTCACTGAAAGCGAAAATACCCAAGTTAAAGAATGGGCTAGACTTGCTCTCACGTACTTGACAAAACGCAAAAAAAATACTAAGAATTCAACCAATTCGGCTACTAAATTTGTGGCTTTGGATAATTCGCAAAACTCTGCTGCATCAAAACTTGGGCAGAGCGTAGTCGAAGCCCACAAACCAAAAAATACAGTAGCAGAAACTACAGGCGATGGCAATTCATCGGCTGTCAAATCAGGTAACTTGCGGAATACAGCCATACCATCAGTTGACTACCAAAACACCATGATCGCAGAAGCACCTGCGAGCGTCTCAGGTAGTTTTTTCGGCTCTACCAGCTATACACAAACTCCATCATCCAGTATTTATTGGCGACAAGCAAAACGTGCCAAAGTCTGGCAACCATTGCGTAAGCCAAAGTTAATTCCCTTGAGGTTGCTAGCACTCGGTACATTTGTAAGTTTGTTTTGGCTCCTGCGAGAAATAGTTAATTTAGCCACGGGTTTTATTAATTCGGCTTTAATCAAACTACCATACTTACAACCATTACAGTTGCTCTACCGCAACCCTACCTCATTTTTATTGATAGTTTTATTCATTGTAATTGGACTATCACCTTGGTTGCTAGATTGGCTATTAGCAAATTTTTATGGACAGCAAGAATTGTCCAAAGATGTATTACATGGCCACAGTCGCGAAACAGCTAGGGTATTACAACGTTATTGCCAACAGCGTCGCTGGCAGTTACCTCAATTGCGAATTCTGCCCATAGCTGCACCAATGGCGCTAACTTATGGTAATCTTGCCCGCAACGCTCGAATTGTGGTCAGTCAGGGACTATTAGAGCAACTAGCAGATGATGAAATTGCTACTATTTATGCCACACAGTTAGGACATATTGCCCACTGGGATTTTGTGGTCATGTCTCTGGTGTTGCTGCTGTCACTACCAATTCATCGCCTCTATCAGCAAGTATCAACTTGGGGAAATAAGAAATCAGAAGGGATGTGGTATAGGCCAATCACCATTCTGACTAGTGTGATTTATGGACTTTGGTGTTTATTGACTGGAATTAGTTTATGGTTGTCGCGGTTGCGGCTGTACTATAGCGATCGCCTCGCCTCCGAAATTACTGGTAATCCCAATGCTTTGACTCGCGCTTTACTGAAAATTGCTATCGGAATTGCTGTTGATATCCAACAATCAGAACAAACTAGTTGGCATTTGGAAAGTTTAAATTTCTTCATCCCAGTCGGTTATCAGCAGAGTCTGTCTTTGGGTAGTCTTGCAGGTCAAATGCCCTTTGAAACTCTATTGATATGGGATACTCATAATCCCTATAGCCGTTGGTTTACGATTAATAATAGCCATCCCTTAATAGGCGATCGCATTCAACGTTTGAGTCAAATTGCCCGCCATTGGCATATAGACCCTGAACTACACCTAAATAGTCAGCAAAGTTTTCAGGTGAAGCGCCAATCTTTCTTATTACAAATCGCGCCCTTTTTGGGTATTCCCTTCGGTGTTGTGTTTGCGGGTTTCATCTGGCTGACGTGGCAAACTGCTTTCACGTTTAGGTTGCTAAATTTAAAGTGGATATACGACGATTGGACTTTTGTGATCGGCTGCTTACTCATTAGCTTTAGCATCGGCATGGTGTTTCGGATGAATTCGTTTTTTCCAGATATCAAAACTGCTAGTGTGCAGAATGATCACAATCTGCCCAATCTCTTAGTCAATCCATCGACTCTTCCTATTGATAGCATTAAAGTACGGCTTGCCGGTAAGCTATTGGGTCGTCGAGGTACTGGCAATTGCTTAGGACAAGATTTAATTTTGCAGTCTAGTACAGGGCTAGTGAAATTACACCACATTCCCTTGGGACAGACAGTGAATCCCCAAGATTTAATTGGTCGGCAAATTATAGTCACAGGCTGGTTTCGCCGGGGAGCCACACCCTGGATTGATATTCACACAGTACAAACTCAAAGTGGTAAAACCATTCATAGCCCGCATCCAATTTGGTCTATTGTTGTGGCATTTACTGCACTGCTTTGGGGTGCATACATCTTTCTTACAGGCTGAAGAAAGTGCTGAGTCAGGAAAGTGCTGAGTGAAGAAAGTTACGAGTAAGTTTCTTGCCCCCTGCCTCTTCCCTCCTGCCTCTTCTGGGAATGTAAATAAAAGTTGCAATTTTTATGAATGAGCGTTACATTTATTTACATAATCCTATAAAACTGAATTAGCCTGCGAATACAGCATAGTTATCGAAAATTGGCTAATTTGTGCAAATCTATCGTGATTTACCTCCCTATACAGCAGTTAATTTACCAGCCATTGGCTGGTTTTTGTTGCTGATAACCCTTCTTGAGAAAAAAAATGTATTTTATGCTACGATATATTAATGCTATCGCTGAAAATGTATGCTCTGAACTAGCTACGTAGATAATACCGTGGTAATGTAAGGAATGGTATTTAATTCTGCTGGCAAGGTCATCAAAGAAGATATTTACTTTAACAAGCCAAGGCTTATAAATTTACGATTCTTAGAATTAAGGTGGTATTAGCCGAGCGTTGTATACGCTTTTGTATTAAACAAGCTTCATCCCAACGAAAAACTGTATTGTATAGGTTGACAGTTTGGAGTAAAAAATTTGGTTTACGGCAGTCTTGGTCAATAGCATCTATTTAACAGCCAAAGCCAAGTGATTGTTTTCTTGCCTTGCCATCTTCGTTCAACTCTGGAGGTATAGTTCATGTCCGTTCGCCTATATATAGGCAATTTGCCAAAAGAAGAAATAGATCGTCAGGATCTACAAGCAGTTTTTGCCGAAGAAGGCGAAGCTGTGACTACAAAACTCATTAAAGACCGTAAAACAGGTAAATGCCGTGGTTTCGGTTTTCTCACAGTCAACAATGACGAACAAGCTGATCAAATTATTGAAAAGTATAATGGTCAATTGTTCAAAGAGACTCCGATAAAGCTAGAGAAAGCATTACCTCGCACCAAAGGCGAGGAAGGTGAAGACCAACCACCAAAACCAGTCAGTAGTGCTACCAGTCATCCAGCTCCTACCATCCAAAAAGAAGGTAGCCGTCGGGAGAAAGGCGCTAAGAAGTCGCGGCGTGGTGGCGGTGGTGTCCGGGAAACCAGCACAAGCGGTGGTGACTCAGATACTATTCGTCCTGATCCACGTTGGGCTTCTGAATTAGAAAAGCTCAAACAGATGCTAGCGGCACAAACTACAAATTGAGTCTGTGAGGATAGCAATTAAAACTTAGAAATTTCGGTTTTTAGATTTTAATGTAGTTGAAATTCTCAGCCCCTTTTTCAGTGAAGCAAAAAGGGGTACTTTACTTCCCACCTCTAAAACTGTTTTTGGAGGTGGGTTGCTTTTTTGAGATGATTTATCGATGATCTCAACTAACCAACCCCTAGAGACTGTTTTCAAACCCAAAATGAGACGTAAATGTAGCGACTGTCAATTATAGTCAAGCGCTGTTAGCGGTAGCGGGGCGTTTAGCACTTTCTTAAGCGAGAACTGCTATATACAAAGCCCCAAAGAGCAGCAAACAGAAACCAAGAAATTGTATTCAGCCTAAAGTCAAATAAAGTTACATCTACGGTATTGAATATCAGCCATTGTGAAATCACAATAATATAACTGAAAAATATCAATTTATCTTTTTTGTCTAGATTGTGAGATTTTTGCAACAATTGCACTGCTGCAAACCATATCCAAGCAAGACAGCCAAAAAATAAAAGTGCGCTCGGTAAACCAGTTTCAGCCGATAGCATCAAAAATAAGTTGTGGGGATGACCTAAATCAATTTGCATCTGTGCTTTATAGAGGTCACTGAAACTGCGTAAACCCCAACCTGTCCAGGGGCGCTGCTGAGTCAAAGACCAAGCAAAATCCCATTGGGTGGTTCGCATTAAAGCCACTGGTCTATCTGGATACATTTGATCATTTAACCGCGCCCAAAAGTAAGCGGGGATAAATCGGCGAAAGGTTTCAGCAATTGGTGAGGGTGCGAAAGCTGCTAACAGGACACTAGTCATTACACCGACAACACCAGCTATAATCAGATGCCAACCTTGGTAAAGGGCATAAGCTAAACAGGCAACGATCGCGATCGCCCATCCATTACGTGAGTCAGTTAAAATTAGAGCAACAAAGCTAGTAATTACCGACACCGTTAAAAAAATTGGATAAGACCTTGTAGAGACGCGATTCATCGCATCTGTTTTAAATGGCCGATTCATCGTGTCTGTAATTCTAAATGGCCATTGTTCTAACCATAACCCTAATCCCAGAGTAAAGGCGATCGCTAAATAAGCCGCAAACAGGTTGGCGTGCATAAAAATAGAAGCCATGCGTCCAGGCGGATTTCCTCCAGGGGCGAGTCCTATATCCAATAAAATCCACAAAACCTGTATCTGGAAACTCCAACCCCAAAATATCTGCCCAAAACCCATAATTATCACTGGTACAGAACCAACGACGAAAATTAGCGCTATTTGCCGTAATTGGGCTATTGTCTGAATCAGGGTGCTGAGTCCTGCAAAAAGTACAAAAAATGGTAATAAATTAAACAAGCCTAAAAAAGCCTGTATTTTGTCATCCGCAAAGCTACAACTAATAATTAGTAATACACTTACCAGAGCAAATCCCCAATTTAGGGGACTGTGGATCACACTGCGGTATTTTAACTGACAAGTTCTTAATGCTGCCAAAAGTAGACAGACACCCCCTACCAACGGACTCAAGGGAAAAATCAAGAGTCCGATTTGGGTAACATTCCAAAGAGTTTGTAAACGAGGGTGAGGATGATTAAAAGCTAACTTCAAGCTGGTTCCCAATATTCTGCACGGGTGAGACGAATTTGTGCTAAAGCAAATATAGTCGGGATAATGCGACCATAGTTAGTAGAAATTGCGCGCCATCCTAAATCTGCAAAAAACCAAGTCCACATCACTGGCCCAATGAAGGTAAAAACGCTCCTTACAGCCCCATAACGAGCCGCATTCATTGTCATACCCCGTCGCGCCATTTGTAGAGCTACATAGCCTTTAAATTGGTTAGCAGCAGCTTGAGAACCAGCAATTGCCGTCTGTTGAGCTACTTGATATTTAGCAAAGTGGATCGCAAATTGCCGGGCTATTTGTTGCAAAACCAATGGCTGAAGAATCGAAGTAACAGCTAAAGCGCTACCACCTTTAACCAGTAATCCCAAGGGATCACGCTGTAATAACAATGGTAATGGTTGTTTTAAGTCTGACTGGGACAGTTGACGTTGTACCTGTTCGTTTAATTTTTGCTTCTCATTTTCCGGCAATTTTTTCCACACCTGTCCTAATAGATGTAAAAATAATTCAGCTTCTAAATCAACGGTTGTCAGTTCATCAGAATAAGGAATTTTCAGATACTTACATACTTGAATTAATGCTTGGCGGTAAGTTACCTGAGTTGTACGCCCCCGTAATACCGTTATCCCATCTGCGGCTAAAAACCGAAACCGATTTTCTAATGTATCTAACCAAGCTTTATGGTTTTGGCTTTGAACCTCAATCGGTTCAGGTGTATGAACATAATCTAGGGGATTAAATTTGCGACTAAAAAGAATTGCGGTTAAATCTTGCAATTCCTCTTCTGTTGCTAACTCCAGCGCCGCCCTCAGTTCATCCAATTTCCCTTCCTCTCTGCGTGCAGGCTTTATGTACTTTATTCTACTATTAGCGGTCATTGGTCATTAGAAAAATCACTTCCCTACTCTTGTACGGGCGGGTTTATGAAAAATTTCGACGAACCACAGACTCACGGCTTAAACCCGCCCCTACCCACTCCTTAATAACACGAATAAATTATGACTGATATTGCAATAATTGGTGCCGGAATGGCAGGTTTAATATGCGCCCAACGATTAACTCAAGCTGGATATTCGGTGTTGGTTGTGGAAAAGTCCCGTGGTTTGGGGGGACGACTGGCTACACGCCGATTATATGGAACTTGGGCAGATCATGGAGCGTGTTATTTAAAACCTCAAGGTGAATTATTCCAAAATTTTGTGCAATTGTTACGCGATCGCCATATCGTAGAAGTGTGGGCAAATCCGACTCAACCCGATTCCGTACCCCGTTATATTGTACCTGCGGGCATGAGTGCGATCGCTAAGTTTCTCGCCCAAGGGTTACAAATCCAACTGAATCAACGTGTCACAGCTATTCACCCCACTCCCGAAAATAGTTGGTGTCTGACTCTGGAAAGTAACGAACAATTAACAGCTAAAGCCGTAGTTTTAGCCATCCCAGCGCCCCAAGCTTTGACACTGTTAGCACCATTGGGAGAAGCTGTATTAGGTAGAGAATTTATTGACAATTTGAGTTCTGTAGAATTTTATCCTTCTGTGAGTGCGATCGCTGGATATTCTGCCACATCCCAACCGCTACCACATTGGAACGACCGAAAATTTACAGATGATCCTGTTCTGGGATGGATTGGTTTAGATAGTAGCAAACGTCCCCACCCTCAGCAACCTGTATTTGTATTGCAAAGTAGCGCTAAATTTGCCGAACTGCATTTAGAAACCCCAGATTTACAACCAGTGGGAAAAGAGATGCTGCAAAAAGCCGCCCAGAGGTTAGCCCTTCCCTGGCTAGAAACACCAGAATGGATGCAAGTACATCGCTGGCGTTACGCTTTTCCTAGTCATCCCTGGAGAAATCCGGTATTATCTGCCAGTTCTACCATACCTTTAGTCTGTTGTGGTGATTGGTGTGGCGGACATCTCGCCGAAGACGCAATGATTTCTGGACTTGCTGCATCTGAGGAAATTAATCATTACCTGCGCCAGTTACCTCTACCTAATATGGATTTTTTTAAATTATTTACCGAATAATTCCATCTATCGCCAGACTGGTTACTCAATGTTCTTAATGAAAATTTTGTAGCTTTCCTAAAAATAGATACAAAATTGCAGTTATTTAAGATGTGTACACAGCAATTCATAAACAACATAAATCAACAATATATGAAAATTAAATTAATTTATTGATCTTTTTGTATTAGCTATTCCTCTTGATCCCTAATAACTTATGCTGCGTTTTATGTATTTTTCTGACAAAAAAAAGACCTGTAAAAAACATCATTAAAATTAAAGACATCACACATTCTGTGTTGCACCAGCTGCTTGAATTTGGACAAAAGAGGAAATAAGATTTATGCAAACAGTTGTTAATTTAACACAAAAATCAGTCCTAGGAGAGATTCAAAGTGTTTTGGATACATATCCATATCATTATCAGAAGGCTTTTGCACTTCCTGACGTGCGTCAAGAACTAATTACCTTTGTCCTCAACCACATACCTGGCTTTTACAGTGCAGTTTCTGAAGCACAAATTCATCTAGCAAACTTACAAAAAGAAAACTTTTTAAATCACAAATTACCCCGTAGTCCTTTAGAACAGCAACTACACCTGCAAAATTTGATTCACCAAGGTATTTCCTCTGTTATCCAAGAAAATTCAGACTGGATTAGCCAACATCTTTGTGAAACTGTACAAGCAGGTTCGGAACCCTCTCACTGGTTTGGTTAATCACAGAATTGGCTCTTTGTAGACAGTAGATTATATCTGCAAATAATACACTTGTTAATGTTTAAGCTCTGTCTGCGATTTCATCAGAGATACACTTCGGAGAATGGGCTTAAACTTTTTTACAAATTAGAAGACTTAAGACTAATAGACATTTGCCACAAAAAATGTGAATCCATTATATGCAAAGTCTCTAACAGGATTCTAAAAGTCGCATATTTAAACTCGGTCGATATCTCAAAAAAATAATACTTTCTTAAGGTTTAAAACTTTACAGTGATGCTGTAGAACACATTCACTTTTGACGTGTAAAATGTGACAATTACTAGTTTTAAAAGGAATGTCCACAGCATGAAAAAAATCACTGCATTAATAATGATGGGTGCTACTGTCGCTGTCGGTGTAGAAGCGTTAATACCAAGAGTTGTGAACGCCCAATTGTTTTATCCACCAGCAAGCGATCGCAATACCTTGATGGTCATTGGTCAAGGTATAGTAAAAGTGCCAGCAGATATCGTCGATATTGAACTATCCATCAGTGGTGATAGTATTAAGAATGAGTTAGAACCGCAAGAATTTTCTTTACTAGCCAGCCGTGTTATATCCTCAAATAATAAAAAACCAACAGAACCATTTTCTAACCAGCCATCTTTAATCAGCCAAAAAAACTTAACTCAAGCTATCCTGAAACCTGTCGTAGATAGTCTAGTCGCCAAAGGTATTAAAGCTAATAATATTAAAGTACAAATTAGCAATAATTCCCGTGCAAATAGCGCTAAAATATTGCTAAGGCTAGACAAGCCAACGAGTGAAAAAGTCCAAGATATTATTGCCGCAGCAAACACAGCCACGAGCAAACTTGAGAATGTGAGTATCGAGGATGTTAGTGTTAATTATGCAGTCAATGACTGTCAGGCTTTGCAAAGTTCAGCTTATCAATCAGCCATGAAAGATGCTCAAAGTCGCGCTCAAGCCTTAGCAACGGCTATGGGTGTTAAACTGGGTGGTGCTTCTGTAGCCGAGCCGTTTTACTCAATGTTTTATCCCTCATGTAGTTCTAAAGGAGGACTGCCTTTACCCTCTTTTGGTGGTTTGTTATCCTCGCCATCGGGTAATGCAGAGGTTCCGGCAGAAATAGAAATGAAAAAGGATATTTTTGTCACATACACAGTGCAGTAATTTTTTAAGCGATCGCGCTGTTTATTTGCAGGAAATTAAAGTGCGATCGCAGCCTTTGTATATTAATTATTTCACTAAACATCATTCTTCTAAAAGTGAAAAAATTTCTTGAACGAACTGATCATATTGTCTTGAGTTTTCACTCAGTATTTCTGTCAAGTTAAAATAAGTAGAAATGGTTGAATCATTTTGAATACGAGTATGTACTTCATTGGTTATACAACTAGCAACGAGAATAGTTCTCACCTCTGAATTACTGCGACGCGCTTCCTCAAAAGATTTTTTTGCAGCCCCATACCGTTCCAGCGCACCGGCTGGATCTGTTCCTCCTTTTACCTCAATCACACCGATTGTTGTCCCCTGATTACTTAATAATGAAATATCAGGTTCACTAGAAAATAGTATTGATGTCTGGTTTGCCAACATCACACCACGATAACATTCAACATTTCCTAGTTGTTCCTCCAGTCTATCAGGATTATACAATTCAATTCCTGTATTCATCCGAGGAATAAAAGCAGCCAAAAGATTATGTTCTTTAGCTTCTTTGATAATAAGTCTTTGGACAACTTTTTCTGCTTCCTATCCAATAGCATTACGCCAGGAAACATCAATTTGTGCGCCCGTAGATGCTAGTAAAACTCCATATAATTCTTCTTCTGTAAAACTTTCTATAGAACTATCAATTATCAATGATATATGTTCATTAAAAAGTCGAGCAAGTGCATAAGCTTTGTCTTCAGTCAAAGGATACCGATTAAGTTGGTCATTTTCAATCTTCTTAACATCTATTCGTAATAAATTGTTAATAGCCTTCTGAGACAGTGCTGCAATATTACGATAGTAAGCTAATAATGTAGAGTGTTCTCGAATTAATCTAGGGTGACAAAATACCTGAATAAGTTGTAAATTAGGATGATCATTTATGTAAGTAAACGCATCTTCTCCAATACCCCAGTTCATCCGATTTTCCCAACTGTATAAATCTTTGACAGGTAATAGTTCATTAATTCTGACGTGAAAGGATAGCGTTTTGTATTCTTTAAGTTTGCGATAAAAGAAAGTTGAACGCAACCGATAGTTAATTCGATTAGCCTCAATTAAGAGATTAGTTTCCTCTATGAACACGGTACTTGCTTTTCCCAAATATATACACATTTACGCAGTTCTGAGCGTCCGTGATTTCCCATTTGTTGACTGCTATTGCCTTTTCCTCGTCCTAATGTCCAAATGTATTGAGTTTGTAGTCCAAATTTTTCGGCGATGTCAGATAAAATGAGGTCTACAGGAATTTCCTCACCTGCATATCTAACGTTATCATTTATCATTGCTACTATACCGCCAACCTTCAGAACGCGAGCTAATTCATAAATAACAAAACACATTTCGTAAAAATAATTACGTACCATTTTGACAATGTTCTTGTTATTCAACTTACCTTCTTTTTTGTAATTTTCTAAAATGATTAATATTTCTTGTAAAGCTGCCTGATTTTGGAAAGTTGTTTCTATTTTTAAGAAATCCTGATAACGCTTTAAGTTAGTATAATAATTCTCCAAATAATCACGCTTTTCATGATTCTCTACTGTACATGACAACATTGTTTGACGTAAATGCTTTACTTCTTCGTCACCACAACCTAAAAATGCTAATTCAAGTGCATAGGTACGAGTATAGTCATATCGGTTAGCATAAGGTGGCGATGTCATCACGAAATCAATACTATTTTCTGGGAGAGTTGGGAGAGTTTCTAAACATGAACTTTGGTAAAGATGAGATTTTATATTTTCGCAATTTTTAGATTGATATACTGGCTGTTCATCAAATAAGCCTAATTGAATAGAATCACTAACTAAGTCAGATGAAATCTGCTTTAATTTTTGGTAAATGGCATCTTCAAAATTTAAAATTTTTCCCTTATTAAATTGTGTTTTTCCTTGAGAACGACTTGAACGATTATCCCAGCGTAAATATTGACCATCTTTTCTAGTGTAGCTAATGTCTTCAAGTATACAAAAAGCAGCATATAATAGGATGTTTCGTATATCTTCTTCCAAGATATTGTTATAACAAAAGGAAATGTAGCTAACTAATTTCTTTTCATTTTCTGGAGAAAATGCTCCCTGAGTAATTTTTAGATGTTTGAATTTGTAATTTTCATCATAGTAATCTAATAAATTTATTTGTTTTAATTGCAAAATTATGTTCTTCAAGGCATTCACATCAATTTTGTGAGCAAGAATTCTGGCTTTGGTGGCGAAAATTCCTACAGGTAAAACTTCAATTCCTATAGTTTGCCAACTTAAAGAATTTGCAGCAAATAAAGATGCACCAGAACCGGAAAATGGATCGAGCATAATACCTGGTTGTGGCTGGAATTTTTGTAAAAGATAAGTAACTAAACGTTCTGAAAACCCTTCTCGATACTTGAACCATGAAGAAAATGGAGACTGCTTATTAGCTTGAAAACTCACTAATGTTCTATCTAAATAAGAATTGTGAATAATCTTTGATTGAAATTTTTTATACAAAATAATTCTTTCAACGGCAGAAGGGACAAATAGTGCATCTGTATCTAGTAATGATAAATTGGAATCTTTCGGCATTTCAATTGTGTATTTTTTTATTTAATTAGCTCTTTAAAAAATCGTAAGTTCTCCAAAAATTACAACCGTCGAATAGCTACTTCTAAACCTTCACAAACACCTGTGAGAAAATCTAAATCCAAAGTAGCGATCGCATCACTAGATTTGTGATAATGGGGATTCCGTAAAAAAGCCGTATCTGTCACCATCATCGCTGGATAACCCAAATCCCAAAAAGGCGCATGATCGCTGAGTCTAGTTTGAGGAACAATTAAACCACGATTCGGCACAGGTAGCCACTGACTAGGTACACCAACTTGGCGAATATTGCGGCTCATCCCGATTAAGTCGCCAATTGTGCGTAAATTGCCAATTAAAGCAATAAAATCGCCCTGATTGGGATAAAACCGTTCTAAAGGAGAAGGATAACGTTGAGAATTAGGAGTAAAATCACGATATCCCAACATTTCCAGAGATATCATTAAACGCAGAGGTTGCCGTTGTTCATGTAACAAAGCTGCATATTCAGCACTACCCAGCAACCCATATTCCTCCATGTCAAAAGCCACCAGCCTTAAAGGATATTGAACAGGTTCAGCCGCAAATCTTCTGGCTAACTCCAGCAATACCGCCACACCTGTAGCATTATCATCTGCACCTGGTGTCCCTGGTACACCATCGTAATGAGCCGCAATTAAAATTGGTGGTAAATCTTTTTTTTGCGAACCAGTTTGACACGGTAAATTGAGGATGAGATTCTTACAGCTTTTACCACGTACTAAAAAGGTGTGGATTTCCACACTTTCCCATTGGGCAAATTCTTGACGAATGTATTCTTGAACAAAAAAATGGCCGGCTGTGGCTAAGTAAGGATCTCGTTCTCTCGCTATCTGCCGCAGATGATTTAGTAATCGCTCTTTTAAATTCAAGGCTTTAAAATAGTTGCAATATCAACTTTTTGTCACACTAGAAAGGGAAAAGCAACTTTGATCAGGGTGGATTTCCCAACTTGAAGAAACGGTAAAGCTCAGTATTTGCAGGATAATACTTTAGACTACTTGGACATACTTAGCATTCCCAATGTTATCCTAGTCTTGCAACTAGCTACTCAAGCTTAAACTCCTCTACTTCTTACCCTAATCATGACTATCATATCATTGAAGTGTTTTTATCCAATAGCAAACAGCTAGAGGTAGTCCCGCATAATCATCATAAAATTACAAGACACGCTAGGAGAAGAGTAACGCATGGGCAAGGTAGTCGGCATCGACTTGGGTACAACCAACTCAGTAGTCGCCGTAATGGAGGGTGGTAAGCCGGTGGTGATTGCCAATGCAGAAGGAATGCGAACCACACCCTCTGTTGTCGGCTTCAGCAAAGAGGGCGAGAGGGTGGTTGGTCAAATGGCCAGACGGCAAACCGTTCTCAACCCACAAAATACATTTTTTGCAGTTAAACGCTTCATTGGGCGACAGTATGGTGAACTCAGCCCAGAATCTAAGCGTGTACCTTATACTATCCGCAAAGACGAATTAGGTAATATTAAAATTCCCTGTCCCCGTCTCAAAAAGGATTTCGCCCCGGAAGAAATTTCGGCAATGGTGATGAAAAAATTGGCAGAGGATGCTAGTCGCTATTTGGGTGAACCCGTGACAGGGGCAGTAATTACAGTTCCAGCTTATTTTAATGATTCCCAACGACAGGCTACCCGCGATGCTGGCAGAATAGCCGGTTTAGAAGTGTTGCGGATTCTCAATGAACCTACAGCTGCGTCTTTGGCTTATGGCCTAGATAGGGGTACAACTGAAACTATCCTCGTCTTTGACTTGGGTGGTGGTACTTTTGACGTGTCAATTTTGGAAGTCGGTGATGGCATTTTTGAAGTCAAAGCTACCAGTGGAGATACTCAACTGGGTGGTAATGACTTTGATAAACAAATAGTCGATTGGTTAGCAGACCAATTTCTAGAAGCTGAAGGGGTAGACTTAAGACGGGAGAGACAATCTCTACAACGTCTCATGGAAGCTGCGGAAAAGGCGAAAATTGAACTTTCGGCTGTCAGCGTCACCGAGATTAATTTACCTTTTATTACCGCCACGGCAGACGGTCCGAAACATCTAGAAACTCGCCTGACTCGTTCTCAATTTGAAGGTTTGTGTATTGATTTAATCAGTCGTATTCGGACACCAGTCAAACGCGCACTCAAAGATTCGGGACTCTCTCCTGTAGATATTGAAGAAGTGGTGCTAGTTGGTGGTTCGACACGAATGCCCATAGTCAAGCAGTTAGTGCGAGATTTAATCGGTATAGAACCCAATGAAAATGTCAATCCTGATGAGGTTGTAGCCATCGGCGCTGCCATTCAGGCAGGTATTTTGGCGGGTGAACTCAAAGATGTGCTGCTTTTGGACGTTACGCCATTATCTTTGGGATTAGAAACCATTGGTGGCGTAATGAAAAAACTGATTCCCCGCAATACTACTATCCCAGTCCGCCGTTCTGATATTTTTTCTACGTCAGAAAATAACCAAAACACTGTGGAAATTCACGTAGTCCAGGGTGAACGGGAAATGGCATCAAATAACAAGTCATTGGGACGTTTTAAGCTCTATGGTATCCCACCAGCGCCACGAGGAATTCCCCAAGTTCAGGTATCTTTTGATATTGATGCTAACGGAATTTTGCAGGTAACAGCTGTAGATAGAACTACCGGACGAGAACAAAGCATCACTATTCAAGGTGCTTCGACTTTGAGCGAATCAGAAGTAAATCGGATGATTCAGGATGCTCAAAAATATGCTGATGTTGACCGAGAACGGAAAGAAAGGGTAGAAAAACGGACTCGTTCTGAGGCTTTAATTTTACAAGCAGAACGGCAACTTAGAGAAGTGGCATTAGAATTTGGGATGCAGTTTGCCCGTAACCGTCGCCAGCGCATTGATGGTATTTGTCGGGAACTGCGGGAAAGTCTCCAGGAAAATGAAGACCGGGGCATTGATCAAGCCTATGCTGACTTACAAGATGCTTTGTATGAACTGAACCGAGAAGTCCGTGAGTATTATGCTGATGACGAAGACGAGGACTTGTTAGGGACGATTCGTGACATCTTTACAGGTGGCGACAAGGAACGCGATCGCGATCGCGATTTTTCCCGTGATTCATATCGAGAACGTGATTCCCGTGATTCCTATGGCAGGGACTACAACAAAGACTACAACAGAGACTACGATAGGGATTACGGCAGAGATAGCCGTTCCCCAGTCTACGACGACAGGCGTTCCTCTCGCAAACCCACGCGACCAACCTACCAAGATAACTGGGATGATGATGACGATGATTGGTTGTAACAGACGCGATGAATCGCGTCTGTCCCCAATTTCTATGACCAAAATCTCAAATTAACAGTTAAATAATTGAGCTATGCAAAATTTGCAGAATTTTCGCGATTACTACGAAATTTTAGGAATAACTAAGGATGCTTCCGGTGAAGAAATTAAAAAGGTTTATCGGCGGTTAGCAAGACAATATCACCCTGATCTTAATCCGGGAAATAAAGAAGCTGAGGAAAAGTTTAAAGATATCGGTGAGGCTTATGAAGTCCTTTCTGATACGGCTAGGCGATCGCAATATGACCAATTTAGCCGCTATTGGAAGCAGAAAGGCTTTGTAAATAACAAAGCACCAAAAGCTAAAACTTGGGCTGGTTCATCCAATGGGCGCAGTAGTGCTAAAGATGTCGATCCAGGACAGTTTAATGATTTTGAGAGCTTTATTAATCAAGTTGTGGGTGTAGGGGGTCGTAGAGACAGCAAAAATGGGGGTAGTAGCACCAAAACAGATCCATTTCGTTCTCCTAAAAGCCGAGTTGAGTATACAGTTCCCAAAAACCCGCCACGCACACCCCGCCGAGATATTGAAGCTAGATTAACTTTACCCCTAGAAAAGGCTTATCAAGGTGGTAAAGAACGGATTAGACTAGAAGATGGGCGATCGCTTGAAGTAAATATGCCCCCAGGTATGGTAACAGGTCAAAGTATCCGGTTACGAAACCAAGGTATTAATGGTGGCGACCTCTACTTAAAAATTACCGTTGAACCCCATCGCCTATTTAAACTAGATGGTTTCAATATATTTTGCCAAGTTCCAGTGACTCCCTGTGAGGCAGTTTTAGGAGGACAAGTAGAAGCCCCTACTTTAGATGGCCCAGTAAAAATGACTATCCCCCCAGGGGTAAGAACTGGGCAAAGACTGCGTTTAGCTAATAAAGGCTACCCTGGTGAAAACGGTAAACGTGGCGATCAATTAGTAGAAATTCAAATTGTCATGCCCAAAAATATCACATCTGAAGAACGGGAACTTTATGAAAAATTGCGGGAAATAGAAACCTTTAAACCCCGCGCTGATTTATTAGATATTTAGGGCTTGCTGAATAAATATAAAACTTAGCTACATCGAAGGCTTGAGGCTGATAAACCCGAAAGTAGGTGCAAGTTTTTTGAAGGGTGTACCATCAAAAGCGTGAATTTGGGGATGACAAATGGCTGAAACTGTTCCCTATTCGCTGTTCCCTACCTCTACGACAAAAATTTTAGGACTAAACAGCAAACCCTATTTAAGTTTGTAAGATGGGTACAGTCCTTTTTGTCAAGCTCTGCGGATAGCAATTTGGGAGGCGATGGAGAGGACTAAAGTCCTCACTACAAGCCTTTATGAATTGGTAATTAAGCGAGTTTTTCTGAGAATAAATGTTAATACACTCTCTGAATCAGCAATAATATCTGCGGAAACTTCCATTCCAGCTTGAATAGGATATTGCTGTGAATTTCTTTGAAAATAAAGTTTTTCCGGTTCAATTGTCACCTCATAATAAGGTTCAATTGTCATGTTCTCTTGTGATGAAATAGCATCGGCTGTAATTGTTCTTACCGCGCCTTCCATTATACCATAATCGGGGTAAGGATAGGTAGAAAATCGCATTTTTACCCGTCCTGTTTGGCAATTTACCACATCTGGAGAATCGCAAATAAATACTTTACTAATATCAGCAGCAGCTACACGAGCTTTAATAATTAAAGGAGTTTGACTAGGAGCAATTTGAGCTATGGAACCGCCTGAACTTACTACTTGTCCAGGATTTCGTAAATCTAATTGTAAAATTGTTCCAGTTGCAGAAGCCCGAATCACAGTTTTTTCAATCTGTGTTAAAACCTGTTGAACTTCTTTTCCTGTATTATTTATTTGGTCTTTAATTTCAATTTGGCGTTGAATTAAACTTTCTTTTTCTTGCTGTAATCGAGCTAAGTTTGTTTTACCATTAGCCCGTTCAGTTGCTATTTTTTCTTCAGCAATTGCAATGACTGCATTACTAGGACTAAGAGATGAATCAGCTTTTTTACTTCTAGCTATTGCAGAGTTTAAGGCTTGCTGTCTTTGTTGAATAACTTGTTTTTGACTTTCTACGGTAGCTTTTTGTGATTCTACAAATTGCGCTTGTTGAGTTGCGGCTAGTTGTACTTCTTCTAATTGATTTTGAGAAATCGAACCAGATTTAGCTATATCTTCATAACGCAAACGTTTGATAATTGCTGCTTTTAACGCTGCTTCTGCACTGGCTAAATTAGCCTGAATTGACTGTAAATCTGATTTAACTTGCAGCAATTCATTTTCGGCAATTTTGATATTAGCTTGGGCTTCTTCCCATTCACTACTAACAGCTACTTTTCTATCTTGATAATCCCGTTGTGTACGTTCAAGTTCGGCTAAGGCTGAGTTAATAATACGTTCATTGCGTTCTGTCTCTGTGGAAATTTGCCGATTTAACGATTGAATCTGAGCCTCTAATTGTGCAAGTTGTAATTGATATTTTTGAATATTTCCTTGCAGTTGACTGGTTTGAGTTTGCAATTGCGTATCATCAAGAATTACTAAAACCTCACCCTGTTGGACTACCTGGTTCTCTTGGACAGAGATTTTTTTTACAGTTCCGGCTATTGCAGATTCGACTATTCGCACTTCACCAGTGGGACGAACATTCGCAGATGCTTTCACAGTTTGTTGATATTTTGTCAAGGCTGCAATCATGATAGCAGCACCGACGAAACTAACTAGAAATAATCCGCCTAATCTTGTCAAAATACTAATACTAGGTAAGTATTCATCAGATTTTGCAGTTGGGAGAAAGTTGGGAATCGTGTTAGTCATTTTGATTATTTTGTTTAGTTTCCCGATTCAAAAAATCGGGAAATCTAATTTTTGGAATCCTAAATTCAATTAGAAGCTGAGTTCTTCTGCTCCAATGGGTTTACAACCCACCCACAATGTGTGCAATGGATTACCACACTTTGAACAACCACCAGAAATAGATGACATATCTTCATCATTTAATTCCACTAAACCTGCGGGGTTTCCTGGTAACTGTTCCTGTTGTTCAGGACTTAAGCTTTGGCGATATTCTTCATCTTTCCAAGCGCGAATGATATCTATATTAGACATAATTTACCTCTTTTGAGCAAAAGTTTTCACTAAGATTTTCTGCGTCTTGCTGGGAATATTCCCTAGAAGTCGCAGTTGTCAAAGTATGATTGATGACTTGGCATCAACTTTAAAATAATAATCATTCTCATGCGGAAAGTCAAGGAATGGCTCGGAGGATTTACGGTGTTGTTTTCATAAAATACAGAACCTCACCCCAACCCCTCTCCTTACTAAGGCTACGGTGTATACACAAGTCTTCTGACCCCCTCTAACTCCCCCTTAGTAAGGGGGAGAACCGGATTTTCCCCCCTTTGCAAGGGGGGATTAAGGGGGGTAAATTCAGGGTCTGTGCTTGATTGGCAAGATGTGTGTACACGATAGCCTTACTAAGGAGAGGGGAAAATTTAATGGGTTTTCTAGGGAATTAAGAAGTCTAAATGTTCCCCTGGGATGGTCAGGAGTTCTGAGGGTGTACCTTGTAGTTTTAGCTGTCCATTTTCTAAGAGTACAATCCAATCGGCACGTTTAATTACTCTGGGACGATGACTAATTAAAATGGTGGTTTTATGCTGACGATAAGCTAGTAATTGATCTAATACTAAGCTTTCACTCACGGGATCTAGTCCTGCTGTGGATTCGTCTAAAATCAAGATGGGAGGATTTGTGACAATTCCTCTTGCTATGGCTAGTCTTTGTTTTTGTCCCCCGGAAAGGTTCGCCCCAAATTCTCCTAAAATAGTTTGATATTTTTCTGGTAATTTACTAATAAAGTTATCTGCATCTGCGACTTGACAAGCTGTGACTATTTGTTCAAAGCTAATATGGGGAGAACCGAGAGATAGGTTATCTAAAATAGAACGACTCCAAAAATGTGCATCTTGGGGAATTAATACTATTTGTTTTCGTAAGCAAGTCGGATCAATATCGGAAAGGTTATATTTATGTATGCGAATATTACCTGACTGGGGACTATATAAACTAGCAATTAATTTAGCGATGGTGCTTTTACCACATCCAGATTTACCAATAATAGCAATGACTTTTCCTCCTGGTAAATTCAGGGAAAAGTCTTTTAATAAATCGACTCTACCAGCATGATAGAAATTTATGTCTTCACAGAAAATATCAGCATTGTCTGGAATATTTACAACTGGTTTTTGAGTGACTTCGGAATATTCTGGTGTGGCGTTAATGACTTCATTTAATCTTTCTGTAGCAGCTTGGGCGCGAGTAAATTCGGTGGTGAAGCGGACGCAGGTATTTACTAAGACGAGTATGTTGGTATTTAAGCTATTAAAGGCTAATAATTGACCGATGGAAATTTCTCGATTAATTACTAAGATACTACCATACCACAGCAGAATAATTCCCCCAGCAGTGGCTACCCAACCGGAAAAAATGGTATTGGTTAAAATCATCTGGACGGTACGAAACATTAAGTTTGATTGTCTTCCGTAGCGAGTTTGAAATTCTTGCCAAAGTTCGGGTGCAGCATTGGTAGTTTTAATGACTAATGCACCTTTAAAGGTTTCTACTAAAATTCCTTGATTTTCTGAAGCTATACCTAAAACTTTGCGAATTTTTTGCTGTAATTGGGGAAAGGAAATTACAGTAGCAAATGTCATAAAAATAGCTATTATGATTGATAATATAGTTAGTTGTAAGCTGTAAAATAGCATCACAATTAAAGAGGCGATCGCAATTAATATTTGACTGGGTAAAGCTACACCAACTTGAGAAATTAATTGATTAATAGTTTGAATATCTCGTAATCTACTGACCACCTCACCACTCCGGCGAGATTCATAATAAGATAAGGGTAAACGTAAAATATTTCGAGCAAAGTCTAAGACTAAATCTAATTCTAAACGATGAGCAAAATGGGAAACTAAATTACCTTGAACCCATTGTAAACTGCTACTAATTAAACTCATTGTCAAGATTCCCAATGCAATACCTGTAAGCAATTGGGTGTCTCCTCTCACCAAAACATCATCAGTGAGAATTTGAATTAAAAAGGGCGATAACAGGGAAAGTAAACCGACGACAAAGTTTAATAATAAAGCTTCTGCAAGGATATATCGGTAGTTGTAAAGACGCTGTATCAGTCTTTTAAAACTTCCTACTTGTTCTCTATCATCTGGTTGTTCTAGAAAATCAGGACAGGGTTCTAATAGCAGCATTATACTATTAGTCCAGCCAGTTAATAAATCTTTTTTGCTTAAGGTTCTTACACCTAGTGCAGGATCAGCTAAAATATATTCTTTACCTTTACGTCCATATAAAACAGTCCAATGATTACCGTTCCAATGAATAATTGCCGGTAGCGGTATTTGTTGTTTATCTACTAAGTCTATAGGGGCTTTGACTCCACGGGCGTTAAAGCCTAATACCTTCGCCCCTTGTTTGAGATTGAGTAATGTTGTTCCTAATTGTCCTGTTCCTGCGGCTTCTCGAACACGGGTAATGGTGAATAGTTGTCCATAATATTTGGAGATGGTGGCTAAACAGGCGGCTCCACAATCTTCTCTGTTATGTTGTAGGATTATTGGGTATTTCATTTGTGTCACGCAGAGGCGCAGAGGCGCAGAGATGGAGAGGGTTTTTTGGGTGGTTCTAGGAGGAGGATGGAGGGGATTCTTTGGGGGTATGCAAGGCGTAGGAGTCCGTAACCTATACCTGCTAGACCTAGCATTAAATCTGGGGTTTCTATTCCTAGTGGGACTCCGCAACGGATGTTGTTTTGTTGGATGTCTGATAAGGTTTGACTGGCGATTTTTTCAATTTGTTTGGCAATTTCTGGGGTGTGTAATTTGGCATTTGCTATTAGTAATAAGTCAATGTTTCCTAAGTCTCCATGACAAAGACAATGGTTATTACCAAATCCTTGTTTGATGGTGGTTTGGATAGCGGTTGTGATTTCTTTATACATGATTTCGTCTGGTGTATCTCCGCAAATACTTATGCGTCCTAAGCCTATACCGGGCGCACCATTACACCATGCTGTCATGAAACTATTTTTTACTTCGTTTTGCCGTAAATCTAACCAGTTACTGGCTATGGGGTCAAAATAACTGCGTTCGTAGTTAATTGCGGCTGTGGCTGCGGCTTGAAATTCTGGTTTTTTGGTAATTTCGGCTAATTTCCACAGCGCCCAAGCAAAGCCGGCTGCACCGTGAGAAAATCCTGTGAGGGGTTGATTTTCACTGGCTGGAGTTTTCCAACCAATACCAGTGTTTGTGGTTTGGGCTTGGGTGAGGAGGTGTTCACCGCATTGAATGGCGACATCGAGAATTAATTGCTGGGGAGAAGTTTGGTATAAGCTGATGAGGCTACCAATGCAACCAGCCGCACCCGCAATTATATCTAATTGTTGGTCTTGGGCAATTAAGGGGGGAATTTTTGCAACTAAAGTGATAGCATCGGCGATTAATTCTGGTTGTTGCCATAATATTCCTAAATGGGTATATGTATAAATGATTCCTCCCCAACCACTAAAGCTACCGATAAATTTAATGGTGTCTGAGTCGGTTTCTAGGCGCTGTTTGAGGGTGTTGATGGCTGCTTGGGCGAGGTTTCTATAGGTATGATTTTGGCTAATTTCTCCCAGGTAGGCTAAAAATAAGGCGACTCCGGGTATACCTGCGTATAAGTCTGTACCCAGGGGTGCTAATGTCCATTGCTGACTGGGGGTGAGGCTGATACCCATCCAGTTGACAAAATCACCGTTTTTATGGGCTAATAATTCTAGGCGATCGCCAATCTTACCAGCTATTTCTAAGAATTGGCTTTGTGTGGCTGGGGTTGTAACTGTAATAGCTGAGGTTTTTTTACTTAATTTAATTTGATGGTTATCCCCAGTTTTAGCCATTTCTAAGGTAGCTAAGGTGGCTTGAATAAACCATGTTTGTTTTTGTAAGTCTTTTTCGCTGAAGTTATTCAGGCGATGATGTACTAATTCTATTCCTGATTGGGGGAAAAAATTAGATATGTGTAAGCCTGTGTTTTGATGATATAAATCACGAGAATGGGGAGATGTGGTAAATAAGGGAATGTCACCTTTCCACAGTGCGTCACGTTCTGCGATAATGATTTGACTGAGTTGGGGACGGTTTTTCACATCTATCCACAGTTTATCAAATAGGCGATCGCGCTCTAAGGCATCACGCAAAAAATCTGGGTGATAGCTTTCCCGTAATAATAAAGCATAGGTTCGACTCCCACGCATCACCACCCGCACTTCATCGGCTGCAAACCCGTTTAAAATCTTAAGTAATTCTGGGCGATGTTGTAATAAAATTCCATAAACAGCAGTAAACCCCTCTATAATCGCATCTGTATATTCTTGTACATTCACTTCCTGCTGATTTAATTGCGGGCGGTTTTGACTAGCTGCGATAATAGCCTGCTGACGTTCAACCCGCATAGTATCTGTTCCCACCTGCACTAATTGCGGAACTTTCTCTGGTGTTAACTGTCCATTAGCACCCCCCAAACCACTTAAATCTATTCCGGAGGCTTGCGTATTTCCCCAGGCTATCTCCGGTAATAAACCAACCCGTAATACTGAATCTGCAACCATCTCTCTATCTAGATTATCTGCTGCTGTGATTGATATCTCACTGCGAGGATGAAATAAAGATTCTAAATCAATTAAAACCGGATGTTCTCCAGATGCAATCAAGTTTTCAAAGTGAAAATCTGTAGCTTCTAAGGCATATAATAAAGCTAAATAACCACCTTGACGCTGATAAAATCTTTCTACTGCATCTGCTGAATTGCATTGTTGGGGTTTAACAAACTCTACCCAACCATAATTATCTCGGTTGAGAATTTGTAAAGTTCTCAAAGCTGGTGCAAAGCCTTTTTGATTTAACCACAATAACAATTCTTGAAAATGCACATCTACTGCTAATGTTCTGGGTTTATAAACTAACTGCCAATCACTGGCAAATGTTAAGATAATAACAGACTTGCCATGATTATGAGTTTCCCCTTCTCCCCGCTTAACTTTGATTAATTTACCTGGATTAACTGGGGGCTGGAATTTGTCACAAATATCTCGCCAGTCATCACAAAGATGCTGCATAAATTCTAAGCTATTTTCTACCCAACGATTAATTACTGCTAAAACTTGTTTCGCTAAAACTGGGTATTCTTGCCACAATGATAATTGTACTTCTGGATTTTGTAACCTGCGGATAAAGCTGGCAAATCGCTCTTGGGGATGATTACCTGTTAATAAACCTTGTAATCTAGAGACATTCATCTCTAAAACTAAGGTAGCATTGAGCATGAACAGCAGTTGTTCTGGTAATCCCTCTAAGAGGATATGATGAATATTAATAAAATTATCAGGGAGATTGGGGAAATTATTTAAACCAGATTTTAATTTAATTATACCCTGAGCTAAGAGGGGAGAAATGGCATTCAAAAAGCCAAAACTTGGATGTCTAGATAAACTCGAATTAGCTAATAGGTTTGTGATATCTGGCGCGTTTAAATTTTCATAAGCTTGCTCAAACTCCCTCAGCCATTCTAAAGGTATTGGTTCTACAGTTTGTCCCAAAATCTGAGCAAATTCAGCTTCTGTAATACCATCTTGGGCTAATCTTTGAGCAAATAAACCTTCATCAGTAAAGGTTGATTCTGATTTCCATTTTTGCAGTCGTTTTTTGCCTAATTCAGCATTATACACTAAGTTTTCGGAACTCGCTGCAATTCTTTCTTTTAATGTCCTCGCGCGAAACCAAGCAGCATCTTCAGAGTTGAATTTTTTCATCTTTGCTATTTTGTCAGCGTGTTTAAGAAGTTGTAAGAACCTCACCCCCAGGAGTGAAGTCGTTAGTAGGGTGTGTTGTCCCGTAGCGCACCATCCTAAATGAAAGGTTTTTGGACTTGTGTGTACACCGTAGGGAGACGGGAGAGAAGTCGTTAGTATTTACACCAGAGCTAAACTATGATAATAATTATCATTATCTGAATTACAGTATAAAGCATATCAGGGTGAGAATGTGATGTTAAAAGTTTTGTCAGGTTTAGTCTTAGCAGCGCCAATAGTGGCGATTTCTCCCTTGGTATGGGCTGGTGAAGTTATAGAAAATGATGCAGCACAAGTCACTTCTGTATCTCAGTTATCTGATGTGCAACCGACAGATTGGGCTTTTAGTGCTGTACAATCTTTAGTAGAACGTTATGGCTGTGTAGCAGGATATCCCGACGGGACATTTCGGGGAAATCGGGCGATGACGCGTTATGAGTTTGCGGCTGGTTTAAATGCTTGTTTAAATCGAGTTAATGAGCTAATTGCTACAGCTACTCTGGATGTGGTACAGCAAGAAGATTTAACTACTCTCCAACGGCTACAAGAGGAATTTAGTGCTGAATTGGCTACTTTGCGGGGACGAGTTGACTCGCTAGAAAGCCGCACCGCAGTTTTAGAAAGTCAGCAGTTTTCCACTACGACAAAGCTTTCGGGTGAAGTGATTTTGGCTCTGACTGATGTTTTGACTGGAGACAGTGATCCTTTTGGGGTTGGTGTAACTCCCAATAGTGCTATCTTGGCTAACAGAGTTCATCTCAAGTTAACCAGTAGTTTTACTGGACAAGATGAGCTAAAAATTAAACTCCAATCTGGTAGCACTACTCACCCCCAAAGAGCAGGGGGTTTTCGTTATGGCGCAGATCCTTTATTAGCCAGCTTTGGTTCTAGACAAACATCCCCAGAAGGTTCACAAACATTTAATCACGAATTTTCTGGTGATACTCCGGGTAATGTAGACATCGGGACTGTTAGCTATAAGTTTCCGGTAAGTAAGAAATTACGCGCGGCTGTATTTGCGAATCGGGGTGAACACGTAGACTATTTACCAAATGTGTTTAGTGCAGTTGGTGATGAAGATGGCGGTTCTGGTTCACTTTCTACTTTTTCTCAATATAGCCCGATTTACCGCATTGGTTCGCAGGGTGCGGGTTTGGGGTTGAATTATGAATTGAGTCCGGCGATTAACTTGAGTTTAGGCTATTTAGCTACCAATGCTAGTAGTCCAGAAAATTTAACTCCCAGTAGCGGCAATGGTACTACGGCCGGAGGTTTATTTAATGGTCGATATTCAGCTTTGGCGCAGTTAACTATTGAACCGACACCAAATTTAGCTTTTGGGTTAACTTATATCAACGCCTACGCCACTGGAACACCGACTTTTTTGAATGATGTGGGGACAATTTCGGCAAATTCTCCCAGTTTAATTTCAGATAATGCGCGACGCACAATCAATGCTTATGGTGTGTCGGGTTTGTGGCGGGTTTCTCCCAAGTTTGCCATTAATAGTTGGTTTATGTATGCTAATCAGGAAGGTAGATCCGCAGGGGCTGATAATGAGAGTGCTGATGTTTTTAGTTATGCGATCGCCTTAGCATTTCCTGATTTGGGTAAAGAGGGTAATTTGGGCGGAATTATTGCCGGTGTTCCCCCTTATGCAACTCGTTCTGGGATCATTCCCAATGTGCGACCATTTTTAGGTGGTACTAGTGATGTAATCGCTGCCATTCCTAATCGTGCTACACCATTACATTTGGAAGCTTTCTATAAATATAAATTGAATGATCATATTTCCATTACACCTGGGGTAATTTGGCTGGTAGCTCCTAACCAAACCAGTAATAATCCTGATGTGGTTATTGGTACAATTCGCACAACTTTCACGTTTTAATTCAGCTTTTGGCTAACTTGACTGAGAAGATTGGGTAATATAAGTTACCTAAATTTTGCACGATCAAATGAAAACAGAAAAGTCAGTCCAGAAGCAATGGGATTTGGGAAAGTTTGTTCGGAAACTATGCACTAAGCCTCTGCTGCTGAGTTTAGCTATAGTAGGATGGAGTTTACCAGCCCAAGCATCGCCGCAACTCCTCTATGAGTTTCTAGAGGTGAATGGTAATTTATCTACTTGTCTCAACCGTGCCGAAACTGCTATAAAGCGCTCTGGTTTGGTGCGTCAAAATACCAGACAAAATTCGATTAATGCTCAAGGAAGAGATATAAACTAGATTCAAACCCCTAGCCTCAGCTGGGGGTTGAAATTATGGAGTTTTGCGGCGCGTAAATTCATAAAACCATTAAAATATAAAAAACTGAATTTGAGCAAAGTGAATCAAAACCGTGACTCAAAACGGAAGCAAGCGACAAATCAGCAAGAATACAACATATTATGCCTTGCTAGGACTGCATCCCTCAGCATCGGTAATTGATATCCGTCGGGCTTATTGGGAATTGAGTAAACTCTATCACCCAGATACGACAGAATTACCTGCTACAGTTGCGACTACCAAATTTCAGCAAATCAATGAAGCTTACGCCACTCTCAGCAGTCCAGAAAAGCGTTTAAGTTATGATGCCAAAATTGGCTATTCTCGCTTTGGGGTAATTCAAGCACCCACGGATTTAAACCATCCCGCGCGTCAACCTTACGATTACTCCAAATCAATGTATCTGGACGCAAGCGATCGCCCCTTATCAGCCGGAGAAATCTTTGTATTATTTGTGTTAGGCTTAACTTTGGCAGGTTGTGTATTAGTAGCGATCGCTGTTGCTATGATTCGTGGTGAAAGCAATATCCCAACCCAAGTTACCCAACCACAAATTAGCCTTATTTCTCAAGTCTCCACCCCTGGACAAGTAAATATTATTGAATTTTTAGTTGTTTTTCTGTAATTTTATATGCTTACTCCCAACACACCTTTATATAGTCATCCCTTACCACAAATTGAGAAGTGGTTAAAAGACCAGGGCTGTCAACAAGATGAAAATGAACTACATTGTTGGCGTGTACAGCGACCTAGTTGGCAAGCTGAACTGTGGCTTGATGTTGAGCAAATTACAGTCAGATATATCAAATCTGGAGAGAATGAGCAAGAAGTTCAACGCTCGTTTAAATATTCTCTCAGTCGGGAAGATATAGAACAAGCTGTTTTTTCTGGCCCCTAAAATTGTGTAACCAAAACTAAACCCGATCTGGTAGAAATGTAATTATTAGTATGGGATAAAAGTTAATTCTTTATGATTTTTGCAGGGAAACGTCCGCATAATTTAGGTGTTAATAACGGCAAATTAGCATCTTGTCCCAATTCACCCAATTGTGTTTCTAGTCAAGATAGAGATCCAGAGCATATCATTTCACCACTGAGTTTTACATCTAATCCCCAGTCAGCGCTGGCTAATCTCAAAGAAATTATTGAATCCTTACCAAGAACAAAAATAATTACCGCAACAGAAGATTATTTATATGCCGAATTTAAAAGTGCTTTAATGGGATTTGTGGATGATGTGGAATTTTATCTAGACCGTCAAGCGAATGTTATCCAGGTACGTTCAGCCTCACGCTTAGGTCAAAGTGATTTGGGTGTTAATCGTCAAAGAATAGAAACAATCCGAGCCAAATTTAAATAATTTGCTTGTCCATTTCTAGGTAATTGGTAACGGGTGCTGTCAGTTACCCATTCTCAATTACCTATAAGTATTACTGACAAAGAAACATCTAGGAATTACTGCTCTTACCTAGACTAACGACATCGTGGATATGAGCATTTTTAGCAGATTGTTCTTGAATGATTTGTTGATACACAGCCTCATAACCATCAGTCATCTGTTGCAGACTAAAGTAATTGTTGACATACTCTCGGCAAACATAGCGGTCTAACTGGGTTACTTTATCGATAGCAGTCACACAATCTGCCACGTTATTACAAAGAAAACCTGTTTTTCCGTGTTTAATCACTTCAACAGTAGACCCTAGTTGCATCGCAATCACAGGTGTACCTGCTGCCATTGATTCTACCATAACTAAGCCGAAAGGTTCACGCCAAGTAATGGGGAAAAGAGTTGCTACAGCACCTCCCATGAGGGCATTTTTTTGGATATGGTTTGCTTCACCTAAATACTCAATTTGTTGACCATCAATGTGGGGTTTGACTTCTTGCTCAAAGTATTCCTTGTCAACTACATCTACTTTCCCGGCAATTTTTAAATGATAACCTGTTTGTTTAGCAATGGCGATCGCTAAGTGTGTGCCTTTCTCAGGAGAGATTCGCCCTAAAAACGCCAAGTATGGTGGATTATCCGGTTGGGGATGAAATTTATAACTGTTAACATCAATGCCATTGTAGACCGTGGAGACATAATTTAAACCTAACCTGAGTTCCCTTTGGGCATTGGAAATACTCACAAAAGGTTGATGTTTAGCATATTGAAACATTTTTTCGTTATCAGGAGTAAAAATACCGTGTAGAGTATGAACCGTGGGAGTTTTAATCAAGTTTGCATAGGATAGCGCCGCACAACACACATGGGAATGAATAATGTCAAACTCCTCTGCTCGTTCATATACAAAGCCTAGTTGTAGCATTTCATATATGTTATGTTCCTTAACATCTGGGTCGAGTCGTAAAGCACGAGGATGAACTGATACGAGCTTTGCCAAACTAATAGAATCTCCTGAAGCAAATAGCGTCACTTCATGTCCTCGTCGAACTAATTCATCAGTGAGTAATCCTACAACTAACTCTATTCCCCCATAAGCTGGAGGTGGTACTCTCTCGGATAATGGGGCAATCTGAGCAATTCGCATTACAAAACTCCTAAAAAATAAGCTTAAAACTAGATGCCTGGTTACTGTTTCAGAGGTGCTTGTAAACGATTGAATTAGCACTTTGAAAATAAAAACAATACTAAATCAATAAGCACTTTCCTTGAAATTGTATGTTCTATCTCCTATATTTTGTTTCTATCTTTGTAGGGAAATATTGCTTTGGGCAGGAAATAAATGCGATTATAGATAATGAAAATAAAAGCAAATTAAAAATTTAGACTTTTCGCAAAAATGTTGCTTAAATTGGGCATTTTTCCGGCAAAAATAATTTTATGGAGACAATTTTTGCGGACTTTTTTGCCAGGCTGTGATTTTGGTTTGTCTCACCCCATAGCTAGAGGGTAGGGATGAAAAAACTGCTCAATCCATTACCCACTCACTACTGCCCGATATTGACAATGTTAAATTTTTGAGTTATATAGAACACGTTCATCAGTTATCAACAATTACAGATATCATCAACGTGCATATTTCTCCATCAAAAAAACCGCGTGTCTCCTGGCAGGCGGTTTTCACAGTAATTTTATTTATATTTATGTATTTGCCTATACTGGTGCTGGGCTTTTATAGCTTCAACCAGTCCCCCTACAGTGCAACTTGGCAAGGTTTCACCCTCGATTGGTACTACAAATTATTCAGCGACGAGCGAATTTTATCAGCTTTGAAAAATAGTTTGATAGTGGCCTTTTGTGCTGTGGGTATTTCGGCTGTGTTGGGAACGTTAATGGCGGTAGGATTGGCACGTTATCAGTTTTTGGGGAAGAATCTGTATAGGGGTATTTCTTACCTACCCTTGATTATTCCAGACATTGCGATCGCAGTAGCTACCTTAGTCTTTCTTGCCGCCTTTGCCATCCCCTTGAGTTTGTGGACAATTATTGCAGCTCACATAGTATTTTGCCTAGCTTATATCGCAGTTGTAGTGTCTTCTAGATTGAACAATTTAGACCCCCATCTAGAAGAAGCGGCGCTAGATTTAGGCGCTACACCAATACAAGCATTTATGCAAGTATTATTACCTCAATTAATGCCTGGTATTATCGCTGGCTGTCTGCTAGCTTTTGTACTAAGTTTAGATGACTTTCTCATTGCCAGTTTCACATCAGGTAGCGGTTATAACACCCTACCAATAGAAATTTTTAGCCGCATTAGAACAGGAGTTCAGCCTGATATGAATGCTCTAAGTGTAATCCTGATTACAGTATCTGCAATTGTTGCCTTTATAGCAGAAGTAATTCGTGCTTTTGATAACAATAAGTAATCTGTATGGTGTGCAGAATTAACAATATAAAAAAATCTTGACAAATTCAAGAGTTTCACAATATCATTTGGGTTGTGATCAAAATATATAATCTCAGAAGTCCTCGTATTTAAATAGTACCCAGAACAAAAAAATAAATTAAATTTCTGCATTTGTATTTTTCCCTACTAGTATAGATGCAGATGATGTTTTGTTCAGGTTTATTTGTCTATATATGTATTCTGAATTTGATATTATTGGGGCTAAGTTTGGATAAGATGCTATTTCCTCCTCATGATGCAAATTTGCCAAAATCCCAATTGCTCGAATCCATTCAACCCTGAAGGGAATATATTTTGCATGAGTTGCGGACACAGCAACTTTGGTCAATTTCTCAGAAATCGCTATCGCGTATTGAGGCTTTTAGGTGAAGGCGGATTTAGCCGAACTTATGCAACCGAAGATGCAGATAGACTGAATGCGCCTTGTGTGATTAAACAGTTTTTCCCTCAAGTTCAAGGAACAATTCAACGCAACAAAGCTGCCGAATTTTTCAGAGAAGAAGCATTTCGACTATATGAACTTGGAGAAAATCACACTCAAATTCCCAGATTATTGGCTTATTTTGAACAAGGTTCTAGCTTGTATCTTGTCCAAGAGTTTATCGAAGGTAAAACTCTGTTACAAGAAGTTCAGAAACAAGCTTTTACCGAAGAGCAAATTTATCAACTTTTAACTGATTTATTACCAGTGTTGCAATTTGTTCATGCTGCTAAGGTAATTCATCGAGATATCAAACCAGAAAACATTATTCGCCGTGACAGTGACGGTAAACCAGTATTAATTGACTTCGGGGGTGCAAAACAGGTAACACAAACAACTTTAGCTAGACAAGCGACGGTTATTTATACCATTGGTTATGCGCCATCTGAACAAATGGCGGGATTTCCTTGTCATGGGAGTGATTTATATGCTTTGGGTGTAACTTGCGTGCGTCTGTTAACGCAATGTTTACCATTACAAAATACTTATGGAGAAATTAATGATCCTCTTTATGATGCCATGAATGGTAATTGGTTATGGCAAGAAGAATTACAAAAAAAAGGTATTACTATTGGTGATGAATTAAGTCGCATTTTAAATAAATTATTGAAATATTTAGCTAGTGAAAGGTATCAATCAGCAACAGATGTAATTAATGATTTAAAAGCTATCCAAAAAACAGAATTTGAATCAAAAGTTAGAGAAATTCCCTCTGTATTAATCAAATTACCACCACCAAAGAAAGTTATACCGCCATTACCTCCCTTGCAAACATTTAAATTTGAAGTAGTTACAGTAGATACAGCCGGTAGAGAAGTTCACCGCGATTGTCCTACAGCCAAGTTTTTTGCCGAAAAATTGAGCCAAAGCGTAACACTAGAAATGGTGTCAATTCCCGGCGGTAGTTTCATGATGGGTTCGCCAGAGTTTGAAGGAGATGCTGACGAACGTCCCCAACACAAAGTGATTCTTCAACCATTCTTTATGGGTAAATATCCCATAACTCAAGCTCAATGGAAAGCTGTAGCGGCTTTACCTCAAATCAAACAACCGTTAAATCCTTATCCCTCGAAATTTAAAGGTTCCAATCGTCCTGTAGAAAATGTATCTTGGTACGAAGCTGTAGAATTTTGCGCCAGACTCTCTGAAAAAACTGGACGTGAATATCGTTTACCCAGCGAATCTGAATGGGAATATGCTTGTCGCGCTGGAACTACAACGTCTTTTCATTTTGGCGAAATGATAACTACTGATTTAGTCAATTGTAGTAGCGACACTTATGGGATGGATGTGAAAAGCAAATACCGCAAAGAAACAACCGATGTCGGTAGTTTTGCGATCGCTAACGCTTTCGGATTATATGATATGCACGGGCTAGTGTGGGAGTGGTGTGCTGATACTTGGCATAATAATTATAGTGGCGCACCTGCTGATGGTAGCGCTTGGGAAGTCGGTGGTGACTTTTATCGTCGGCTATTACGTGGCGGTTCTTGGAGTTTTAGTGCAGAACTTTGTCGCAGCGCTAGTCGTAGTTGGAATGAGTCTGATGGCGGTTTAAGGATATGCGGTCTTCGCGTTGTATTTTCCACAGTGCTGAGTGCTGAGTGCTGAGTAGGGGCGGGTTTACTAATGATTTTGACGAACTACAGACTAACTGGTTAAACCCGCCCGGACACCGAGTGCTGAGTTTTGAGATATCAATTTAACACTAAGAGTTGGTGTTTTGCAGCAGTTGCTGTTTTATTGTAGAAACTGTGGTTGTGGTAGGTTAATGAAAATATGTTGACGAAACGCAAAAGTCGCAGTATTGCGGCAGTTTTAGCTTTATCCGGGACGCTGACTATTTCAGGCTTACATAAGTTTTATTTGGGACAACCTTTGTGGGGTGTGTTGTATGTGTTGCTTTCCTGGACACCTATCCCCAAGGTAGCTAGCGCTATTGAGGGAGTTTGGTACTTAGCGCAAGATGAGGCGGCTTTTGATCGTCATTTTAATTTGGGTAAGTCAGCAGTTAAGAACTCACCGCAAACAGGGAATCAGGTGGAAGCGATCGCCAAGGCTGTGCGGGAGTTAGATACACTGCGTCAAGATGGACTGATTTCTGAGTATGAGTTTGAACAAAAGCGCCGTCAGATGCTAGACCAAATTTCTTGATTTAAGCAAAAACATGAATTGGCTACCTTTAAACCCCAAGTTGCAAAAACTCCGTGCCAAACTCCTGAATGACCCTTATTATCGATTACAGTCTGGGGAGGAAATTCAGCTAGCGGTAAAGTTGGGTATTCAAATTGATGCTAATCAAGCGACGGTGGATGATTGGTTACGGCTACCCGGTTTGTCAATTCACCAGGCGCGATCGCTTGTGGAACTTTCCCGATCTGGTGTTAAATTTTACTGTATTGAAGATGTGGCTGCGGCTTTAACTGTTCCTACTCAGCGATTAGAACCATTAAAGCCTCTACTCAATTTTATTTACTATGACAATGAATCTTTAGATAATCCAACTCAGTTAGTTAACCCCAATACTGCGACAATTGAGCAATTAGTTAAAATTCCGTTTATAGATGTGTCTCTGGCGGAAGCGGTTGTCCAAAATCGGCTATCAGCTGGGGATTACCGGAACTTAGCCGATTTCGGGCGACGGTTGGATCTACCGGGGGAGGTGATCGCCCAGCTGATGTATTTTCTCCGGTTTTGAACAGTGTAGAACCTCACCCCCAACCCCTCTCTTTCTCCCAAAGGGAGACGCTACGCTAAAGCAAGGAGATGTACACCGCAGCCTTAGCAAGGAGAGGGGAGAATTTGTGTGTACACCGCAGCCTTGCTAAGGAAAGGGGAGAATTGGACTTTATATAAAGCCAATGCGATCAGGAGGCCAAAAGCGAAATGCTGCCCTACCGATGATATTTGGTCTGGGTAAAAACCCCCAGTAGCGAGAATCGTTGCTATCGTTGCGGTTATCTCCCATCACAAAAAATTTATCTTCTGGGATTTGGACGGCGGGAAATGGCTGATTTGGAGGTTCAGCGATGTAGTCTTCTACTAAAGCTTCACCGTCCAGGTAAACTTTACCGTTAGTTACTTTGAGTATTTTGCCAGGAAGACCAATGACGCGCTTAATAAAGGCTTGATCTGAGGGATATCCCCGGCGTTGTAGTTCTGCGGGAGGCTGAAAAACGATAATATCTCCAGCTGCGGGAGGGTGAAAACGGTATGAGACTTTTTCTACCACCAAGCGATCGCCTGTGTGTAAGGTTGGTAGCATGGAGTCTGAGGGTATATAACGAGGTTCGGCGATAAATGTTCTAATGAGGATAGCCAAACATAAGGCGATCGCAATCAGAGTCAGATTTTCTTGCCAACTACTCCACCCTTTAGATGAGGTAGCAACGGGTTTTACATCACTTTCGTGAGGAGTCATAAAGATTTCAGCCAGTTCAAAAAGTGGGACGCATACCTTGATTATTTTGACGCGAAAGGTATGCTTGTGACATTCTCACCTATTCAAAGGCTGAATATTTAATTTCTTTACTTATTTTTGAACCACCTGATAAATTCTCAAACTTTTTTGTGAATCAAAGCGTCTGTTAATTTGTGGACTAGCATAGTGCTGATACTTCTAGGCTGAAACAGAAATAAATCTGAGCAATTGTTAGCATTTTTGAATTGGTAAGAATCAGATGATGACTATGAAATCTACGTTCTGGCGTTTTTCCTATACTGTACTGACAACATTCTGCTTATTGGGGTTGACAGGTGCTTCAGATGTTGATGGTAAAAATCAGGATGTAGAACTGAGAATTGGAATTGTACAGCGATTTGGCGAAAATGAGCAACTTAAATTACAACTCGAACCCACATCAGGCGATCGCTTACAGCTAAGATTTACAGCAGATAATCAGCAAAAAACCTTAGTTACCCAAAACCCAGTCAAACTAGAAACGGTCATGGAAGCTTTACCTCAACCTGAACTGGCGGAGGTAGTGGTTTTGGGTACATACCGCACCTTTGAAACTGCGGAAGATAGTGCCGAAAATTGGCGTTCTCAAGGAATCAAAGTGGAAATAGCCCAACCAGGAAACTGGCAAGTTTGGGCTAAACGGGATATTTACAATACTCCCTTGCTGCGGCGCTTGCTATTTCAGGGCGTACAGGCATCTGGAAAGAAGATGGCGTATATCGATACGAAAATTTTGAAAGAAGTGGCGCGAGTTAGTTGGGAAGTCAACGGTAAGCGTTACAACCCCAATGAATTAACAATTAGTACAGATAAAAACTTAATTCGGGTCAGAAGAGGCGAAAAGCTGGAAAATAATCGTTTGTATCCCGGAAGAATGACTTTACAGCCCAATGCGTATAGGACATATACTTTAGTTAACGAAGTACCTCTAGAAAGCTATTTACGGGGGGTTGTACCTCACGAAATTGGCACAACTGCACCAGCCGCAGCAGTAGAAGCCCAAGCAATTATCGCCCGGACTTATGCTTTAAGGAATTTGCGGAGGTTTGAGACTGATAATTATCAGTTGTGTGCTGACACTCACTGTCAAGTTTATTACGGTTGGAGTGGCACAGCCCCTAGTACCGACAAAGCGATCGCTGCCACTAGAGGCATGGTTTTAACTTATAATAATCAGCTAGTGGATGCCCTCTACTCTTCCACGACTGGTGGTGTTACTGCCTATTTTAGCGATGTTTGGAATGGTGAAGATCGTCCTTATTTACGCCCTGTAGTAGATGCTGCGACTAACTTTTGGGACTTATCTCAGAAGAGTCTAGCCGATGAAACCAACTTTCGTAAGTTTATTAATAGCAGTGAAGGATTTAATGAAAGTGCTTGGAATACCTTTCGTTGGAACAGAGAAACGCCCATTGCTGATATTAACCAGCTTTTACAAAGATTTCTGAAAATCAAAAATAGCCCTTATGCCAAATTTAACACTGTTGAGGCTATGTCTGTCATCAAGCGCAGCCGGAGTGGTCGGATTTTGGAACTGGCAGTGAAGACAGATATTGGCACTTTTATTCTAGAAAAAGACGAAATTCGCAGCGCCTTTGCAGCGCCTAGAAGTACGCTGTTTTATATAGAAGCCCTAAATAAAGGTACACCCGATTTGTGGGGATATGCTTTTATTGGTGGTGGATTAGGGCATGGAGTTGGCTTAAGTCAAACTGGCGCTCAAAATTTAGCTAAACTGGGTTGGTCCAATTCCCAAATTCTGCAATTTTATTATCCCGATACTCACCTTAAAAGTTTGAATAACGATATCAAGTTTAATTGATTTCTGCAAAGCACTCAGAACTCAGTGTCCGGGCGGGTTTACTAAGGATTTTGACTAACCACAAACTGACTACTTAAACCCGCCCCTACCTACTCAGCACTGTAGAAACCGGGTTTTTGCAAGTTCGCACGAGGAAAAATTGGTCTTTCCAGGGACAAAAACCCGGTTTTGATCACTCACGCAGGGGGGCAAGCCTTTACACCCCTGCTACATCAGTATTAACTCTTGCCAGAAAGAGATTTTTGATTCAGATAGTGAACTCTTAGTAGAGTTCTTCTTCTTTGTGAGTTTCGATTGTACAGTCAGAAGTTGGGTAAGCAACACAGGTTAAGACATATCCGCCTTCAATCTGGTCGTCGTCTAAGAATGATTGGTCAGATTGGTCAACACTACCAGCCTTGATTTTACCGGCACAGGTTGAGCAAGCACCAGCACGGCAAGAGAAGGGCAAGTCAAGACCAGCTTCTTCAGCAGCATCAAGAATATAGGTATCGTCGTCACAATCTATTACTTGGTTTAAGCCTTCAGCTTCGTTAATTAAAGTGACTTTGAAAGTAGCCATTAAGTAATCCTCTCGTGTTCAAACGGCAGTATAAGTTATTCTGAAGCAAAGCATAGGGCTGTCCTTATGAGATTAGCCGTTACTTTCCAATTGCTTCACTTCTGATACTACGAGAAAAATTACAGGTTTTAACTGGAAATCGACCCCGATTAGTAATGAAGTTGAGTTGCTAGATAATTATAAGTTTTTTTTATATATACACAGCCTTGAGTATAAACCGAGAATTTCGCCTATTCTAAGCGTGGAATGTCAAAAACTGAACTGGTCAGGATCATGTATAATTCAGAAGCAGCTTTGGAAACAGCAAAAGTGCGTGTAGGCTTGATTGGGACTGGATATGCAGCAAAACTACGGGCGGAGGCTTTGCTAGGTGATCAGCGCACAAACTTAGTAGCGATCGCAGGTCATCAGCCAGAAAATACAGCCGCCTTTGCTCAAGAATTCCAGACAGAAGCGTTAACTTCTTGGGAAAAAGTCGTAGAACGCGAAGATATTGACTTGGTGGTGATTTCCACAATTAACCGCGATCATGGGGCGATCGCTCGTGCAGCACTTTTACAAGGTAAACACGTCATTGTCGAATATCCCTTGTCAGTAGATGTCACAGAAGCTGAGGAATTAATTGCCTTAGCCAAAGCCCAAAATAAACTATTACACGTTGAACACATCGAACTTTTAGGTGGTTTGCATCAAGCCTTGCAGCAGAACATCAAAAAAATCGGTGATATTTTTTATGTTCGTTACAGCACCATCAATCCTCAGCATCCAGCCCCCCGGAAGTGGACTTATAATCATCAACTTTTTGGTTTTCCTTTAATTGGGGCGCTGTCAAGATTACATCGGCTCACAAATTTATTTGGGAAAGTCCTTGCAGTTAACTGTCATCAGCGATATTGGGAAACAGAATCGGATTACTATCAAACTTGTTTCTGCATCAGTCAACTGTGCTTTGAGAATGGACTGTTAGCACAAGTAGTTTATGGCAAAGGCGAAACCCTGTGGCAACCAGAACGTAAATTTGAAGTACATGGCGAAAAGGGCGGTTTAATTTTTGATAGCAACACCGGAGTTTTGATTGAGTCTGGGAAAACAACACCAATAGAGGTTGGTACTCGTCGGGGTTTATTTGCTAAAGATACAACAATGGTGTTAGATCATCTTTTTGATGGCACTCCTTTGTACGTCACCCCAGAGGAGAGTTTATATGTCCTCAAGGTTGCTGATGCTGCCCACAGAGCTGCACAAACAGGTTTAACTATATTTATGAGCGATTCTGCCGACGAAAGTTTATGAAAACCGAACCAATTGTCATTTTATCTACACGAGAACTCGACAAAATGCGTCAAGCAGGACGCTTGGCGGGGCAACTTTTACAGCACCTGGAACCAATGGTAAAGCCAGGAGTGACAACTCTCCAACTTAATGATGAAGCTGAACGTTGGACACAAGCTCACGGAGCCAAAAGCGCACCTCTAGGTTATAAAGGCTACCCCAAATCAATTTGTACCAGTGTAAATGAGGTAGTTTGTCATGGTATTCCTAACGCCAGACAAATTCTTAAGGATGGTGACATTATCAATATCGATGTCACATTGATTGTTGATGGCTACCACGGCGATACATCCAAGACATTTTTAGTTGGGACTCCTTCCCCAAAAGCACAGAAGCTAGTGGAAGTCACCGAAGAATGTCGCCGATTGGGTATTGCGGAAGTCAAGCCTGGAGCAAAAATTGGTGATATTGGTGCAGCCATTCAAGAATATGCCGAAGCACAAGGCTTTTCTGTAGTGCGTGACTTTGTAGGACACGGTATCAGCAATATTTTCCACACTGCGCCCGATATTCCCCATTATGGTACACGGGGCAAAGGTAAACGTCTCAGACCAGGAATGGTGTTCACTATCGAGCCGATGATTAATATCGGGACTTGGGAAGTTGAGGTTCTCGATGATGGTTGGACGGCTGTAACTCGCGATCGCCAACTGTCAGCGCAATGTGAACATACTTTAGCTGTAACAGAAGATGGTGTAGAAATATTGACCCTAGCTAATTAAAGAATCTGCACATTCAGCTAATTAAGTTTTTAGAGGAGGAACAATTTTTTTCCCAAGGGTCTAAATTGATTCCTCCAGACTGGTTAGCACTACCTGCCGCTATTTTTTATTTTTGCTATATGTTTGACATTTAGCTTTTATTTCGATTATTCTAGAAACATGAAAAAGATAAATCAAAAAGACACGGCGCAGTATGCAGACATTTTTGCCGCACTGGGGTCAGAATCTCGATTAGAAATTATGCGATTGCTGTTTGCAACTTACCCAGAGGGGATGACAGTAGGAGAGATTCAGGAAAAGCTGAAAATCCCGAACTCAACGCTATCACACCATTTAGAAAAGTTGCGAAATGAGGGATTAGTGACTTGCCAAAAAGATAAACAATTTCTGTGGTATTCAGCGAATGCCCAGACAATGGAGGATTTGTTGTCATTTTTGACTACAGGCAAAACCAAGAGCGATCGCATCCCGGAATCATTTGATAATACATTCATACAGGAAGGGTTTATGATTGAAAATTTTTTTGCATCTATTTTTGAAAGACTTTTTGGGTTAATGTCTGAGAAGTTCTATCTCAAAGGGTTTGAGAGATTCAACGCCCAAGCGATCGCCGTTATTAGTACAGCTCAAAGTGAATCCCGCCGCTTAGAACATCAATATGTTGGCACAGAGCAAATTTTGTTGGGATTAGTCAGTGAAGGTAGTAGTGCTGCCCAGATTCTCAACTCTATGGGAGTAAACTTAGAAAATGCTCTGATAGAGGTAGAAAAAATTATTGGTAGAGGTAACAAACTGACACCTGTAGATATTCCCTTTACTCCCAGAGCCAAGCAAGTGTTAGAACTATCGGTTGCAGAATCTCAAAAACTTAGTCACAACTACATTGGTACAGAGCATCTGCTGTTGGGTATTCTCCGCGAAGGTGCAAGAAGTATAGGACAAGGAGTAGCAATTAAGGTTTTGCAAAATCTGGGGGTAGACTTAGTTTCTTTAGAACAGCAACTACAAGCAGCTTTGAGTTAACGTGAATTCAACATCCTCCAGAGATCATCTGCCCAATTTATTCTCAATACCTTCACAACCACCGGGGATAGTGGCTCTAGTTTTTTCCCCACCCCAAGTACAACAGTAATGACGAGTCATTTCAGGTAGACGCTGGACATTGGTAAAATCGGCATTTTCCACCACAGCCCCAGTGTGTTCACCAGTTTCGTAGTTTGGTGGCTCATTGCGACTGCGGGGTGATACTGTTTTTAGTGAACCATAGAAGAAACGAGTTCCATTCAAATCAGCACCACTGAGATTAGCACCGTATAAGATAGTTCGGGCAAGATTAGCTTTGACTAAATCACAATTGCTGAGATTACCGCGCACCAGATTAGCTTCACTTAGGTCAGTCCAACGTAAATCGTTCCCAGAAAGGTCTGCTGCGGCTAACATCACGCCTAAGTCGATGACGCGTACACCATCTAGGCGGTCTTCTTCGTAACCCCCGATACCGTCGAGAATGGCTCTTCCTAGGCGGCGATCGCGTTTTAGAGGTGTGAGCAATTTGGAACGGGAAAGAAAACGGATAATTTTCGCTTTACCACTGCCATCTACACTACTAAATATAGCCGCAGTCCGTCCTTCGGCGATCGCTCTTTCTTGGGGCCAATCTTCTAATAATCCTTCTTCATCTAATACTAAATCTGAGACACCTTGAAAATAGGAATCTATGGTTTGCTGCTGGGTAATAATATTTTGCTGCACTGTCAGCAAGTTTTGCTGAATTGTCAAGTCTTTGGAAATCACATATTGTCGCCATGCGACATAAACGGCAATAATCGCAATCAGAATTTGCCCTAAAGCCCCAAACCATTCGGCTAAACTACCCGAAGCTTCCCAGCTAATTTGCTTTCCCCAAATCAGCACGCGATCGCCTAAACCAGTAAATTTGAATAAGCCGATTATCCCGACTACAAGCCCAATAAAGGCGACAAATAGGGTTCTATCTTGGGACGAAAACCATTTTTGCAGCACATATTGCCACCAAGGTAATAACATTGTCAGAGATAAGATTAAAGTAATCACTGTTCCCAAGATGCCGATAATCCAGTTATTGACTACCAGTCCGAAAAAAGTGATGGCGATCGCGACTAGAGTCAATAGTAATGCCCTGGGCTTGACTGTGAATTTACTAATAGTGTATTGCTTGTTGTGGGAATGGGCTTGTTGTAAAGCATCTCTATTTTGCGGAGATTGCAAAGAGGCAATTTTCGCTAATGATTCTTGTGCCGCTAGTGCTTCTGGGGTTAAGTGATTTTCATCTGTACCTCTGTCAAAATCGTCGTTGGGTAAAGGTTCTGGATTTGGTGCGGGGGGTGTAGATTCAGTCATGATTAATTCTATGGCTATGCCACACAAGCTATCGCTGATATATATACGCGATGAATATCAATATTTCAGACGCGATTCATCGCGTCTCTACAAGGCAAAAGTACCAGTAAATCTCATATTTATCACAATATTTTGACGGTTTTTCATATAGTTATATTCCATTTAAACCTGATTGTTACAGCTTACTTATCATAAAAATATCACCAAGATTAGCAGAGCTAATGTGCTATATAAGAAAAACTTAATTAAAAAATCAAATCTTTTTTGATAATATTAGAAAACTTCAAGACATTTGAACATTGTTGTATGAATTGTGTAGGTATAGCATGGTTTTCTGGCGTTGCTTAGTTGCCTCTAGTGTGATTAGTTTATTCACGTTTGGCTGTGGTGATGGGACAGGATCATCAACAAAATATGCTACGCAAGTAGTACAGGAGATTAATGTTGCCCAGCTACTCACGGAAGCTAAGGCTACCCAAAAAGCGCAAAATTTATTTGATCAAGGCAATAGTTTACTAGATACGCAACGCTACCAAGATGCTCTTCAAGTATATAATAAAGCGATAGCTGTCCAACCGAAGAATCCTGACACTTGGATAAATCGTGGCAATGCGCTGATATCATTGCAGCAATACGAAAAAGCATTAGCATCTTACGATCAGGCGATCGCACTGCAACCCGATAAAGATGAAGCTTGGTATAATCGGGGGAATGCTTTAACAGCATTGAATAAACACTTAGAAGCACTAGAATCTTATGATCGAGCGATCGCCCTCCAGCCAAACAAACATGAAGCCTGGATTAACAGAGGGATTGTCTTGACAAAAATGCAAAAATACCCAGAAGCATTAGTATCTTATAATCAGGCGATCGCTATTCAGCCCAACAAACATCAGGCCTATTACAATAAAGCTTGTACTTATGCCTTACAAGAAAATATTGATTTAGCAATTGAGAATCTGCAAAAAGCCATAGAACTGATTCCTGGGAAGTATGAAGAGTTAGCAAAAACTGACCCAGACTTTGACAAAGTTCGTAACAATCAGCAGTTTCAAAAAATTATTCAATAATAATTAAATAGTGTATCATACTCCGCCAAAGAAGAAAATATTAATCACCGGAGCCAGTGGTTTTTTAGGGTGGCATCTTTGCCAACTAGCAAAACAAGAATGGGAAGTTTATGGTACTTATTGCACCCATTCCCTAGAATTGCCAGGAATCAAAATACTGCCAGTTGACTTAACAGATTTTTCAGACTTAAAGCGCCTCTTCAATGATATTAAACCCAATGCAGTAATTCATGCTGCCGCGCGATCTCAACCGAACTATTGTCAAATCCATCCCCAAGAATCCCAAACAATTAATGTCACCGCATCGTGTAATATTGCCGGACTTTGTGCAGACTATGCCATACCTTGCGCCTTCACATCAACAGACCTAGTTTTTGATGGTTTAAAAGCACCTTATAAAGAAACAGATTCTGTCTCTCCTGTCAATACTTACGGCGAACAAAAAGTCATGGCAGAAACAGGAATGTTAGAACGATATCCCATGACAGCAATCTGTCGAATGCCCTTAATGTTTGGCAGAGAAACACCCACAGCCAAAAGCTTTATCCAACCATTTATCCAAACCTTAAAAGAGGGCAAAGAATTAAAATTATTCAGAGATGAATTTCGCACCCCAGCCAGTGGAATCACAGCCGCCAAAGGCATTTTATTAGCATTAGAAAAAATCAACGGATACATTCACCTGGGGGGAAAAGAGCGAATTTCGCGCTATGATTTTGGAAAGCTACTAGTAAAAGTCTTGCAACTCCCAGAAACCGGACTCAAAAGTTGCCGACAGCAAGACGTAAAAATGGCAGCACCCAGACCAAAAGACGTTTCCTTAGATAGTGCCAAAGCCTTTGCATTAGGCTATCAACCCCTACCCATAAAAACAGAACTAGAACAAATCCAAAAAATGTAGCTATTCCTCTGCGTCCTCTGCGTCTCTGCGGTTAGAGCAAAAAAACTCCCCTCTCCTTGGTAAGGAGAGGGGTTGGGGGTGAGGTTCTTAAATCAGTCCTAAATTACTGATAAGCATCCATTGGCAGACAAGAACAAACAAAATTGCGATCGCCAAAAGCCGCATCAATTCTGCCCACATTCGGCCAGAACTTATATTCACGCGTCCAAGGCGCAGGGTAAGCAGCTTGTTCACGAGAATAGCCATGATTCCATTCTCCCGCAATCAAACTTTCGGCAGTATGGGGTGCATTCTTCAAAAGATTATCTTGAATATCCATCTTCCCAGATTCAATTGCCGAGATTTCCCCACGAATAGCAATCAAAGCATCACAGAAACGGTCTATTTCTTCCTTCGATTCGCTTTCTGTAGGTTCCACCATAATCGTACCCGCCACAGGCCAAGAGACAGTGGGTGCATGGAAACCATAATCTATCAGCCGCTTGGCAATATCATCGATTTCGATACTCGCAGATTTTTTGAGTAACCTTAAATCTAAAATACACTCATGGGCAACTAAATCATTTTTCCCTTTATACAGCACCGGATAGTAATCACTGAGTCTGTGGGCGATGTAATTAGCATTGAGAATTGCCACCTTAGTTGCATGAGTCAAACCCTCAGCCCCCATCATGGCAATGTACATCCAGGAAATCACTAAAATACTAGCACTACCCCAAGGCGCAGCTGCCACTGCCCCAATCTGAGAATCCCCAGTTGTAGGTACAATAGGATGTCCAGGAAGGAAAGGTACAAGATGGTCAGCCACACCAATAGGTCCCATACCAGGGCCACCGCCACCATGAGGAATACAAAAGGTCTTGTGCAGATTTAAATGACAGACATCAGCACCAATATCTCCAGGACGACAAATACCCACTTGGGCATTCATATTCGCCCCATCCATATAAACTTGTCCACCGTGACCATGCACAACATCGCAGATTTCCTGAATTCCTTCCTCAAACACACCGTGAGTTGAAGGATAAGTCACCATTAAAGCCGCCAGTTGCTGACTGTGTTTTTCCGCCTTCGCTTTTAAATCATCCAGGTCAATATTACCATCGGCATCACAAGCAACTGCAACCACCTTCATCCCACACATGACCGCACTAGCCGGATTAGTTCCATGTGCTGAAGAGGGAATTAAACAAATATTCCGATGTCCTTCCCCACGAGTTTCGTGATATTGATGAATCACTAACAGTCCGGTATACTCCCCTTGAGAACCAGCATTAGGTTGTAGAGAAACTCCCGCAAATCCCGTAATTTCAGCCAACCAAGCCTCAAGTTGCTGGAACAGAATTTGATAACCCCGTGTTTGGGATGGGGGCGCAAAAGGATGAATCTTGCCAAATTCCTCCCATGAAACCGGAATCATCTCCGCCGTTGCATTCAACTTCATTGTGCAGGAACCCAAAGGAATCATCGATGTAGTTAAAGATAAATCCTTGGTTTCTAGCTGATGCAAATAACGCAACAACTCAGTTTCTGAGTGATAGCGGTTGAAAACCGGATGAGTCAGATAGGTACTGGTACGAGGTAAGGGTACGTGAGAAGATGCAGAAGAAATTAATTCTTCTATAGTAAAGGGAAGATTGTCTGTACCTGCGAAAATCTGCCAGAGGTCAATTACATCTTCTGATGTGGTGGTTTCATCTAAGGAAATACCCACAGATGTAGCATCAAAAATCCGCAGATTAATATTTCGCCCTTGACAAGCTTCCAGGATACCTTTGACAGAGTGTGTACCTAAATCCACTCGCAGCGTATCAAAGAAATGTTCAGAACTAATGCTGTAACCCAGCCGTTTCAATCCTGCGGCCAAAGTTACAGTTAATTGGTGAATATTTTCAGCAATATTTCTGATACCATCTGAACCATGATATACAGCGTACATACTCGCCATTACTGCCAATAATACCTGTGCAGTACAAATATTGCTAGTTGCTTTATCCCGGCGGATGTGCTGTTCACGGGTTTGCAAAGCTAGACGTAAAGCCGGCTTACCATGAGCATCTTTTGATACTCCCACAATTCGCCCTGGAACCTGCCGTTTATACTGTTCTTTCGTCGCGAAGTATGCCGCATGAGGTCCCCCAAATCCCAACGGAATACCAAAGCGTTGGGTACTGCCCACAGCAATATCAGCCCCAAATTCACCTGGTGGTGTCAGTAAAGTTAAACTTAAAGGATCTGCTGCTACCGTCACCAATGCACCCTCAGCATGGGCTTTTTCAATAAAAGCGCGGTAGTCGTAAATCGTGCCATCACTGGCGGGATATTGCAGAACTGCCCCAAAAATCGGTTCAGCAAAATCATAAGTCTGATGATCACCGATAATAATCTTAATCCCCAAGGGTTTCGCCCTGGTTTGCAACACATCGATAGTTTGGGGATGACAATTATCAGAGACAAAATAAGCATTGGCATGATTTTTGCAAACACCATAACTGAGACTCATGGCTTCTGCGGCGGCTGTCGCTTCATCCAGTAAGGAAGCATTGGCAATTTCCAACCCTGTCAGGTCGATAATCATCGTCTGGAAATTTAGCAGCGCTTCCAGTCGCCCTTGGGCAATTTCTGGCTGATAGGGAGTATAGGCTGTATACCAACCAGGATTTTCCAGAATATTGCGTTGAATGACCGGGGGGGTGATACAGTCATAATATCCCGTACCGATATATGAACGACACACTTGATTTTTAGCAGCAATTTTTTTTAACTTTGCCAGGGCTGCATACTCACTTTGTGCTGCTGGTAACTTCAGGGTTTTGTTCAGCCGAATACCCTGTGGTACGGTTTTGTCAATGAGTGAGTCCAGATTTTGTAAACCCAAAACCTCAAGCATTTGCTGGATGTCATCAGAGTTAGGGCCAATGTGTCGCTGTGCGAAACCACTTGACTTTTGACTCCTTTGACTGATTGGTGAATGGCTTGATTTCGGAAGAGGTGGGGAATTTACCACAAGTTGAACTCCAAACGTAACTATTTAATATTTTGCAACAAATACTCCTAATAAGTGGGAGTCCGTGATTAATTCATCTAAATTTCATGGCTGATTTTTGAACAAAATTGTTTAACCAATTTGCAAAGTATTTCTGCCCTCTCTTTCTTGACTTGGCGTACTACAGCCCTTGCGGGCATCGCTGCGCGCGGGCGTACTTGGCGGTATGGGCTACGCGAACGTTTAAATAACTGAACCAAATTTTCTCAGCCAAAAATTGTAGGTTGGGTTGACGTAAGGAAACCCAACATCATTATTATTGACAGCGTTGGGTTGCGCTGCGCTTAACCCAACCTACGTCTGTGAAAAGTCAAAATCACTTCTGACTTTTCACTCAGTACTCTTATTCGCCTTCTACCAGGGCGCGGTACTCATCGGCTGTCAAAGCATCAAGCACTTCATCCGCATCATTGACACGTACTTTTAAGAACCAGGCTTCCCCATAGGGGTCTTCTGCTACTTCTTCAGGCGATTCAATTAAAGCTTCATTGCGTTCTATGACTGTGCCGGTAACTGGTGAATTCAGGTCTTCCACAGCTTTCACAGATTCAATAGTGCCAAAAGTTTCTCCCTTCGTAACAAGTTCCCCAATGTCAGGTAACTCCAAAAATACGACATCACCCATTTGGTCTACTGCAAATTCCGTAATGCCAATAGTGCCAATTTCACCATCTAGCCGCACGTATTCATGAGTATCCAGGTATCTAAAATCCTGCGGATATTCAAAAGACATATCAGTTTTCCTTCGATATCAAAATAGTTAGCGCCCCCAAGTCATCTAAATTATGGCTGGTAATTAACCATAGTTGAGATTGAGTAACTCAACACACATTATCAGCTAGTGACACGATTTTTGGCGCGATAAAAGGGACGTTTTACTACAACGCCTGGGTAAGTTCTGCCCCGAATTTCTACCTCTAGCTGTTCACCCACCTTTGCAAGGGTCGTGGGAACGTAGGCTAAGGCTATGGGATAACCCAATGTAGGCGATAATGTGCCACTGCTAATCTCTCCCACGACTTCACCTGCTGATACAATTGGGTAGCCATGACGGGCAATATTACGCCCTGACATTTGTAAACCGATTAATCGCTTCTGCACTCCATCGGCTTTTTGCTGTGCTAAAACTTCCCGACCGATAAAATCCCCTTTGGTGTCGAGGTGAACTAGCCAACTCAAACCTGCTTCTAGGGGTGTGGTGGTGTCGTCGATATCTTGTCCATAAAGCGCCATTGCTGCTTCTAGTCGCAGGGTATCTCTAGCACCTAGTCCGCAGGGGGTAACGCCAGCTTTATGGAGTTTTTCCCACAATTCTACTCCCACATCTGGATCTAGCATTACCTCAAAACCATCTTCGCCAGTGTAACCTGTGCGGGCTATGAAGGCAGGTTTACCCAGTATTGTCGCTTGGAGGTGTCCAAAGGCTTTGATTGGTTGCAAGTCTGATTCTACTAAGGGCTGGAGATATTTAACTGCCTTTGGCCCTTGGACAGCAATTAAAACTTTTTCTGGCGACAGGTCTTGAAATTCCACCTGATTTAAATCAAGCTGTTGCAATAACCATGCTTTATCTTTAGCAGTGGTTGAGGCATTGACAACAATTGCTACCTGTTGTACACCAGTGGCATTTTCACCCTGATAATAAACAATGATGTCGTCAATAATTCCCCCTTGGGGATTTAGCAATACGGTGTATTGCGCTTGACCTGGTTGCAATCGATTCAAGTCTGAAGGGACTAAACGCTGAAGTTGGTCAATGAGGTGTTTACCTTGAAGGGTAAATTTGCCCATGTGGGAAATATCGAACATCCCAGCAGCGTTTCTCACGGCTTCGTGTTCCTTGCTAATACCTGCAAATTGTACAGGCATTTCCCAACCGCCAAAGCTGGTAAAGCGGGCTTTGAGTTCTGCACTCCTTTGATATAGGGGGGTTTGCGCTAGGGCTTGGGTGATGTCTTGTTGATTAGCCACAGGTATTTTTGCGATCGCACGTCAATATGGTCAATATCTATATATCCTAAGAGATGGTTGATAGTTTGACAGGCTGGTATATTTAGACGTTCACTAGTGAATAGTGCAATTGTTGAGTTTTGTTAATAAAAGATTATGAAGTATAGGCAACTACTGGCTAGCTGTGTTTTAGCTATGGTTCTGTTTTTGTTTCCCCACTCGGCGCAAGCTGCTAGTTCTTCTAGCGTTAACAGTTATATGAGTGAGGAAGGTGAGGTGAAGGATTACTCTGGTCAAGATTTGGTGGGATCTGAGTTTACCAATGTGGCTTTAGAGAATACTAATTTTAGCAATGCTGATTTCCGTGGCGGCGTGTTTAACGGTTCTCTGTTGGAAGGAGTAAATCTGCATGGTGTCGATTTCAGTAATGGTATCGCCTATTTGACACTGTTTAAGGGTGCAGATTTAACTGATGCGGTATTTACTAACGCCATGATGTTACGTTCGGTTTTTGATAATGTTGACATCACGGGGGCTGATTTTACCAATGCGATTTTAGATGGACCGCAGATTAAAAAACTCTGCACTCAGGCTAGTGGGGTGAATTCTCAAACTGGTGTGGATACTCGCGAGTCTTTGGAATGTAGATAGAATACGGAACCTCACCCTGGTTTTGCGGTGCAAAACCTGTCCCTCTCCTTGGTAAGGAGAGGGATGTTTTATAGTGCTGTCTGTGGGGTAACAAACTGCTGCATTCTAGCAAAAAGCGTTATATTTGAGCTTAGAATTACGTAAAACCTGTTAATGCTGGTGTAAATAGCTTGTAACAATGTGGTTGCTGACAGGCGCAGCATTTTTTATCTGCAAGGCACAAATATGTCACAAATACCTCACCACATTGTATTTAAGCGACAACCAAATCAGTATATTACCAGATGCGATCGCCCGTCTGCAAAATCTCACCACATTGTATTTAAGCGACAACCAAATCAGTATATTACCAGATGCGATCG